>NZ_CP101125.1:2111630-2412934 GCF_024296925.1 Pseudomonas nunensis | reverse complement strand
TGTTTTCCGGGCAAGTGGACTGGATCATCGGCCTGAGCATGGGCGTGTCGGTGATGGTCGGCGCGTTCTTCGGCGCGCGCACCGCCATCAGCGGCGGTGCCAAGTTCATTCGCCCGGTGTTCATCACCGTGGTGCTGGGCCTGACCGTGCGGCTAGCCTGGCAACACTGGTTCAGCGTGGCCTAAGCGCCGCGCCAGGTAGACGTCGATCAGGTAACGGGCAATCGAGCGCGATGCCGGCAACGGCGGCATCGCGTGGATGTTGAACCACTGGGCGTCTTCGATTTCGTCTTCCTGACAGACGATCTCGCCACCCGCATATTCCGCGTGGAAACCCAACATCATCGAGTGCGGGAACGGCCAGCACTGGCTGCCCATGTACTGGATGTTCTTGACCTCGATCTGCACCTCTTCGCGAACCTCGCGAATCAGGCAATCCTCAGCTGACTCACCCGGCTCGGCAAACCCCGCCAGCGTGCTGTAGACACCTGTGACGAAACGCGGCGAACGCGCCAGCAACACTTCATCGCCACGGGTGACCAGCACGATCATGCTCGGCGAAATCCGTGGGTAATAACGGATATCGCACGGCTCACAGTACATCGCCCGCTCGCGGGGAACCTGATGCGTCGCTTGCCCGCAGTTACCGCAAAAACGGTGTTCGCGGTACCAGGTGCCGATCTGCGCGGCGTAACCAAGCACCTTGTAGACGGTGTGATCGCCTTCAAGCATGAACGCCCGCAAGCCTTTCCAGTTGCAGCCCGGTACTTCGCTGGGGCTGCGCAATTCCAGTAAATAGACCGGCTCGCCATCGAGGTGACCGATGCCGTGTTCGGCAAGGATCGACAGGTCCTGGCGCTTGAGCCATTCCCGTGGGAACAGCGCGCCGTTGTCATCGAACAGAAAGCCTTCGGGGCTGCGCGCCACGGCCCAGCCGCCGGGTTGATCGGTGTCCAGTACTGCGGTGGTCCAGCGTGAAATCATGGTTAATCAGTCCAGAAATTCGGGTTTCTGTTTGCTCATATGGGCGGCCATGGCCACGCGCAAATCGGTGGATTGCAGCATGGCGGCGTTCCAGGTGGCGACGTATTCGAGGCCGTCGTCGATGCGATGGTCGCGCATGTAGCTGATCATCTCTTTGGTGCCGGTAATCGCAATCGGCGACTTGCCGGCGATCTCGCGGGCAATGCCCATCACGCCATCGAGCAGGCTGTCGCGGTCACTGTAGACGCGATTGACCAGTCCCATGCCACGCGCTTCCTCGGCCCCGAAGTTGCGACCAGTGTAAGCCAGTTCACGCAGCATGCCGTCACCGATGATCCGCGGCAAGCGTTGCAACGTGCCGACGTCGGCGGCCATGCCGATGTCGATTTCCTTGATCGAGAATTGCGCGTCTTCAGCGGCGTAGCGCATGTCGCAGGCGGCGATCAGGTCGATGGCGCCGCCCAGGCAATAACCCTGGATCGCCGCGAGCACCGGTTTGCGGCAATTATCGACGGCATTGAACGAGGCTTGCAGGGCGAGAATCTTGCGGCGCAGCAGGCGCGCATTGCGGCCGACGTCCTTGCCCAGTTCATTGGCCACGCCAGCGAGCATCATCAGGTCGATACCGGAAGAAAAGTGCTTGCCGGCGCCGCTCAGGACCACCACCCGCACCTCGTCGGTGTCGTCGACCCATTGGAAAATCTCGATGATCTCGCTCCAGAACGCGGCGTTCATCGAGTTGATCTTTTCCGGACGGTTGATCTGCACATGAGCGATTTTGTCGGCGAGTTCGACGGTGAACGCGGTGTACTGAGACATGGCAGAGATCCTTGACCGGGCAGAAAATGAGGCCCGAACTATAACAAGGCATCGCGGGTGGGAGTAAGGCAGTGGTTCGGCCAAATGCGGGACTGGCTGTTGGTTCTTTGGTGTCTAGGCAGGCCCCTTCGCGAGCAGGCTCGCTCCCACATTTGAAATGCACTCCCCTGTGGGAGCGAGCCTGCTCGCGAATATCCGCAACAACCCACATCTAACCTCCTTTCACCGCCACAAACGCCGCCGTCACATAAGGCACAGTTATCACCTCCTTACCCCGCAACTCCGGCTCACTTTCAATCAAGGCTTTAATCTGCGCATCCACCTTGTCCCGCTGCGCCTGGGGCAGCGCCGCAATAAAACTCGTCGACCGCACCCGATTGAAAATCACATCCTCCGGCGAGCCTGTATGCCCATGCCCGAAATGCTGCGCCTGCAACGGTCCGAACGCCTTATGCGGAAACGCCAGGCGCCAGGCCCCGGTGTAGTAGCGCGGGGTATCGCCTTCAAGCGCATTGACGATCGCATCCAGTTTCGGCACCCAACTCACCCGGGTATCGCGCAGGTTCCACACCAGGCCCAACTTGCCGCCCGGCTTGAGCACTCTGGCGATTTCAGTGAGAGCCTCGGGGCTGGCGAACCAGTGAAAGGCCTGGGCGCAAATCACCACGTCCACCGAAGCATTCGGCAGGGGCAAATCGGTGGCGGTGCCGCTGACCGCCAGCACGTCGGGATACGCAGCAGCCAACTTGTCGAGCATTTCCGGCACCGGCTCGACGGCAATCACCTG
The DNA here is from genome assembly GCF_024296925.1 of Pseudomonas nunensis. Classification (NCBI taxonomy): domain Bacteria; kingdom Pseudomonadati; phylum Pseudomonadota; class Gammaproteobacteria; order Pseudomonadales; family Pseudomonadaceae; genus Pseudomonas; species Pseudomonas nunensis. Next base: position 2,410,345 of record NZ_CP101125.1, on the reverse strand, counting down.
CGCTCCGGTAGCCACCAAGCGTCCAGTGAACTTGCCGGTGCCGGCGCCGAGGTCGATTACGGTTTTATCGTCGTTCAAACCCAAGGTGCCGGTCAGCCAGTCGGCCACTTGCGGAGGATAGTCCGGGCGACCGCGCACGTAAGTGTCGGCCCCGGTTTTGTAGCCATCGGCGGCAGCATGGTGAATGTGTTCTCGCATGGCAGTTCTCCCGATTGACAGCGATGCTGCGAGCATAGCGAATGGACCTGAACTTCCCCTGCAAAGATCTCAAGAAAGAAATGAATAATTGTTCATACAGCGGTGTTCACTTGCCACCGCCCATGAGGATTACCCATGAACCGCCTGAACACCGATTCGCCGACACGTTATGACCGCCTGACCATGAGCCTGCATTGGCTGACTGCCGCACTGGTGATTTTCATGTTTGCCAGCGCACAAATCTGGGAACAACTGGCCAAAGGCACGCCGCTGCGCAAGGGTTTGCAGTCGGTGCACATCTCCTGCGGCATCTTGCTCGCGGTGATTGTCATCGGCCGGCTGCTCTGGCGTATGTCCAGCGGTCGTCGTTTGCCGCCGGCCAATCGAGGCGTGATGAACATTGCGGCGAAAACCGCGCATCTGGCGTTGTATCTGCTGCTGTTGAGCCAGATCGTGCTGGGTTTTCTGTTTCGCTGGGCCCAGGCCGAACCGTTCAACTTCTTCGGTCTTTTCGATGTCCCAACCTTGATGACTTTTGATAAAAGCATGAAGTCGGTATTCGGCGGCCTGCATGAAAACGTGGCCTGGGCCATCATCCTATTGGCCGGGCTGCATGCAGTGATGGCGCTGGTTCATCATTACGGAATGCGCGACGGCACTTTGCGCAGGATGTTGCCGGGGCGCGATACGAACTGAACGAATAAAACACCGGGGCGAGGTGTTCTATGGATACCTGCCCTTGAATTCTGCTTTCCCTGTGAATGGAGTTTCGCAAATGCAAATCCGTTTCGCTGTGTTCACCGCCCCGCTGCTGCTGGTCGCGGCGTTATCGAGCACGCTGGCGTTTGCCAATGGTGACGACGACGCGCCAGCCAAACCCAATTGCCCCAAAGGCCAGGTGTTCGACAGCAAGTCGAATAAATGCGTACTGCAAACCAGCAGCCTGGTACCGGACGCCGACCGCACTGACTACGCTTATCGACTGGCCAAGGACGGTCGTTACGAAGAAGCGCTGGCCCTGCTTGATACGCTGAAAGATCCAAACACCGCCAAAGCACTCAACTATCGCGGCTACGCCACGCGTAAACTAGGCCGCACCGACGAAGGCATCGGCTATTACCTGCAATCGGTCAAACTCGACCCGCAGTATGCGCAAGTGCGCGAATACCTCGGCGAGGCGTATGTGATCAAAGGTCGGCTGGATCTGGCCCAGGAACAGTTGCAGCACATCAAATCGATCTGCGGCAGCACCTGTGAGGAATACCAGGACCTGGCCGAAGCCATCGACGATTCATCGAAAACCTGACACACCGAATGGATGGAGGTCGCTATCGCCAGCGATCAGGCAATACGAGCAGAGTTGGGCCAGCATCTGGCGCGGTTATGGCGCTACGGCTTGCTGCTGTCCCGGCAACGGCATGTGGCCGAGGATTTGGTGCAGGCCACTTGCGTGCGAGCGCTGGAACGGGCCGGGCAATACGAGCCCGGCACCCGCATGGACCGCTGGCTGCTGAGTATCTTGCACTCGATCTGGCTGAATGAAGTGCGAGCCCGGCGCGTGCGTCTGGGCCAGGGCCTGGTGAACGCCGACGAGGCGCTGTCATTCGACGGTGAACACGCGGCGCAAACCCATGTGCTGGCCGCGCAGGTGATCCGGCGGGTCGATGCGCTGCCCGAAACCCAGCGTGAAACGGTGTACCTGGCCTACGTCGAAGGCTTGTCCTACCGCGAAGTGGCCGATGTGCTGCAGGTGCCCATCGGCACGGTCATGAGCCGACTGGCCACCGCGCGCCTGAAGCTCGCGGAGTACCCGCCCCTGCATGCTGTACCGAACCCAACCACGGGAGAGCGTCGATGAACGACCACTCACGACCGACAATACCGTCGGATGAACAGTTGGTGGCCTACCTCGACGACCAGCTCGACGCCGAGCAGCGCACCCTCATTGACGCCGCCATCAACGATGACCCGGCGCTCAACCTGCGACTGCAATGGCTGGCTCGCAGCAACCTGCCGTTCAAAGCGGCCTACGACGAATTGGGCCAGCAAGCGCCGCTGGATCGCTTGCAAGCGATGCTCGACACTTTGCCCAGCCCTGCTCGTCCGGCCTTGAACCGACGCTGGTTTCTGGCGGCGGCGGCCGGTCTGGTAGTCAGCAGTGTGGTGGCGGACCGGTTGTTCCTCGGCTGGCAGATGAGCCAGCAGAAAAGCAACTGGCGTGGGTTGGTGGCCGACTATATGTCGCTCTACGTGCCGCAAACCCTTGAACACTTGCCCAGCGACGAGTCCACACAGCGCGCGCAACTGCGCACCATCGACAGCCGTTTGGGCCTGAACCTCGCGCCGGCAAAACTGACCTTGCCGCGCCTGGAGCTCAAGCGCGCGCAAATTCTCGAATACGACGGCGTGCCCATCGCCCAGATCACCTACCTCGACCCGACCCACGGCCCAATGGCGCTGTGCGTCACCCGCTCCAACAAAGGCAGCCGGCCGTTTGCCCATGAGCGCCGGCACGAGATGAACGTTGTGTACTGGGCGGATACGGAACATGCATGGATGCTGATCGGGCACAGCTCTGTGGCGGATCTTGAGGACATGGCGAGGGTTTTGAGAGGTCGGCTTAGCGCATGACGGGAATCCTCACTATGCTTGGCACCTGACTTCCAAGGAGGAACCCAACCATGTCACATCCATCGCTTCACCCTTCCCGCACGGCCCTGCTGGTGATCGACGTGCAGAACGACTTCATCCCCGGCGGCCAACTGGCGGTCCCCGAAGGCGACGTGATCGTACCCTTGATCAATCGCCTCGGAGGCCAGTTCAATCAAGTGGTCATTGCCCAGGACTGGCACCCGGCGGGGCACGCCTCGTTTGCCTCCAGCCACCCGAATCGCAAACCCTACGACGTGATTCAACTGCCCTACGGCGCGCAGACGCTGTGGCCGGAGCATTGTGTGCGCGGCACCCACGGTGCCGAATTGCATACGGAGCTGGATTTGTCCCATGCGCAACTGATCATCCGCAAGGGCTGCAATCCGGATATCGACAGTTATTCGGCGTTTCTGGAGGCGGATCGAACCACCACCACGGGGTTGGCCGGCTATTTGAAGGAGCGCGGCATCGACACGGTTTACCTGGTCGGCCTGGCGCTGGATTTCTGCGTGATGTTTTCTGCGCTGGATGCGCGTGCGGCGGGGTTCAATGCGTTTGTGGTGCTGGATGCCTGCCGGGCGATTGATCTGGATGGCTCGCTGGCGGCGGCGATTGAGCGGATGCAGGTGGCTGGGGTTGGATTGATTCAATCCCCGGCGATACTCGCCTGACACCCCACGATCTGTAGCAGCTGGCGAAGCCTGCGTTCGGCTGCGAAGCAGTCGTAAAATCATGCGGCGCGGTGCTTCAGGAAGACCGTGAACTCAGGTTTGGCGACTGCTGCGCAGCCGAACGCAGGCTTCGCCAGCTGCTACAGAAGCGATGAGCGTGCTGTTTCAACCCGGCGTAGGCAACCACAACCGAAACCGCGCCCCGCCCAACGGCGAAGCCTCAACCGTCAGCGTCCCGCCCCGCGCTTCCTGAGCACGGCGGCTAATACACAACACGGCGATACTCGCCTGACACCCCACGATCTGTAGCAGCTGGCGAAGCCTGCGTTCGGCTGCGAAGCAGTCGTAAAATCATGCGGCGCGGTGCTTCAGGAAGACCGTGTGCTCAGGTTTGGCGACTGCTGCGCAGCCGAACGCAGGCTTCGCCAGCTGCTACAAAAGCGATGAGCGTGCTGTTTCAACCCGGCGTAGGCAACCACAACCGAAACCGCGCCCCGCCCAACGGCGAAGCCTCAACCGTCAGCGTCCCGCCCCGCGCTTCCTGAGCACGGCGGCTAATACACAACACGGCGATACTCGCCTGACACCCCACGATCTGTAGCAGCTGGCGAAGCCTGCGTTCGGCTGCGAAGCAGTCGTAAAATCATGCGGCGCGGTGCTTCAGGAAGACCGTGAACTCAGGTTTGGCGACTGCTGCGCAGCCGAACGCAGGCTTCGCCAGCTGCTACAGAAGCGATGAGCGTGCTGTGTCAGGCAGGTGTCGGCAACCACAACCTGAACCGCGCGCCACCCAACGGCGAAGCCTCAACCGTCAGCGTCCCGCCCTGCGCTTCCGGAGCACGGCGGCTAATACACAACACGGCGATACTCGCCTGACACCCCACGATCTGTAGCAGCTGGCGAAGCCTGCGTTCGGCTGCGAAGCAGTCGTAAAATCATGCGGCGCGGTGCTTCAGGAAGACCGTGTGCTCAGGTTTGGCGACTGCTGCGCAGCCGAACGCAGGCTTCGCCAGCTGCTACAGAAGCGATGAGCGTGCTGTGTCAGGCAGGTGTCGGCAACCACAACCTGAACCGCGCGCCACCCAGCGGCGACGCTTCCACTGTCAGCGTTCCGCCTTGGGCTTCGAGGGCGCGGCGGCTGATGGCTAGCCCGAGGCCGAAGCCACCCGTGGCGCGATCCCGGCTCCGATCCAGTCGATAAAACGGCTCGAATATGCGCTCGCGCTCATCCTCCGGAATACCGATCCCGTCGTCATCCACCCAAATCTCACAGCCCTTCGGGCACACCTGCACGCCAATCTGAATGCGCTTTTCGCAATAGCGCATCGCGTTGCGCAGCAGGTTCTGCAACGCACGCGCGGTCAAACGCGGATCAAGGGTGAAACGCTCGAGCTGACCATGCAGCAGCACATCAATCACGATGTCGGGCGATTCCAGTTCTTCATCGACACTGCCCAAAATACTGTCGATAAACTCATCCAGCGACACTTCAACCCGCTCCGGCAGGCGCGCCGGATTTTGCAGGCGGCTATAGGACAGCAATTCCAGCACCAATTCATCCAGCTCACGAATATGCGCCACCAAGCCTTGCAGGCGTTCGCGGCTCGGTGTCGGCATGTCATCGGACAGCGCCAGGGCCAGGCCGAAATCCAGGCGAGTCAGCGGCGTGCGCAGTTCGTGGGACACGGCGTTAAGCAAGTCGCGCTGCTGGTTGAGCAGGTTCTCGATGTCGCCGGCCATGGTGTCGAACACGTTGGCCAGGCTGCCGATGTTCGATTTTTGGGAGATCTGCGTGCGCTCGCTCAAATGACCTTTGCCGAAACGTTCGGCAGTGCCTTTCAGGCGTTCGAGATCGCGCCAGTGCGGGCGCAGCCATATCAACAGGCACGCGAGCATGGTCGCGCCGATCAGTACGTTAATGCTCCAGTACAACAGATTGACGTCCAGCGGGTCCGGCGGCACCACCATTTGCACCACTGTCCGCTCGTTCAGCGGCGCCACCGCCAAGGTGCGCCAGCCCCAGTCACCGATACGCACGACATTCTCGCCGCGCTGCAAACGTTCACGCTCATCGAGGGTGAAGTCGGCGTCATCCTTGCCCGCCAGCACGATGTGCAGGGGCTGGAATTCCTTGTCCATTTCCGCCGCCAGCGCCGGCCACTGCGTCTCTGGCACCGCGTGAAACTGTTTGACGATCAGGGTTTGCAAGCCACGGGAATAATCGAGGTTGTAGGTGACAAAGCGTTCATGGAACAGCTTGATCACCACGTCCGGCACCAGATAGATCGCCGCGCTGTAGGAAACGATCGTCACCAGGTACAGGCGAAAGAGGATTCTGAACATCGACTCAGCATTCCCACTCGGAGCGGCTGAACAGGTAGCCCTTGCCCCACACAGTCTTGATCTTGCGCGCCTCGCCGGCGTGGTCGTCAAACTTGCGACGCAGCTTGGAAATCGCCACGTCCACCGAGCGGTCGGTGCCGTTGAATTCGATGCCGCGCAGGCGTTGCAGGATCTGGTCGCGGCTCAGCACTTCGCCGGCGTGCCGGGCCAATACCACCAGCAGGTTGTATTCGCCGCTGGACAGTTCGACCAATTGATCGCGCCAGGTCACGGTGCGCTCGGACAGGTCGATGCACAGGTTGCCCATCAGGATGCGATCGTTGGCGGTCTGCGGTTCGCCGAGGCTGCTGCGGCGTAACAAGGTGCGCACCCGAGCCAGCAGCACGCGCGGCTCGCAGGGTTTGGTCACGTAGTCATCGGCGCCCATTTCCAGGCCCAACACCTGGTCGTGGCTGTCGTCGCGGGCGGTGAGCATCAGGATCGGCAGCGTGGCCGAATCGGCCCTGAGCAAGCGACAGACTTGCAGGCCATCGAGCCCCGGCAGCATCAGGTCGAGGATCACCAGGTCCGGCGGATTGACCCGCGCGCGTTCGCGCACATGATCGCCGCGGCTGATTACGCTGACGCAGTAGCCATTGCGTTCCAGGTAGCTGGCGATCAGTTCGGAGAGCGCGGTGTCGTCTTCGACCAGGAGGATGTTGGGCATGGGGTGTTTCCAAAAAGTGCGGTGGCGTTTGGTAGACCGCTTTCGCGAGCAAGCCCGCTCCCACAATGGATTTGCTGTGAACACAGATTTTGTGAACAGCGCCGATCAACTGTGGGAGCGGGCTTGCTCGCGAAAGCGGCATAACAGTCGCAAAAGTAATCAAGCGCCAAAGGATATACGCCCTCGTACGTCTAAGAGTAAAACCCTTACACAATTTCACACAGCGCCTACAAAGCTTCACCGCTACCCTCGTCGCCTCCCCGTAGGATGCTGGGGGTCATTATTGGGGTAACTACATGTCAAAGAATCTGCTTGCCACGCTCAGCCTGCTTGCACTGGCGTTGACACTGAGCGCTTGTGACAAGTCTTCGACCGCCGAAGAAGCCGCGCCACTGGCCACGGTACGGGTCGAAACCATCGAAGCGCGACCTCTGTCGATCTCCAGCGAACTGAGCGGGCGCATCGCCGCGCCAAGGATTGCCGAAGTCCGCGCTCGGGTGGCCGGCGTCGTGTTGCAACGTACCTTCCGCGAAGGCAGCGACGTGAAGCAGGGCGACGTGCTGTTCCGCATCGACCCGGCACCGTTCAAGGCTGATCTGGACAGCGCCGAAGCTGCGTTGCGCAAGGCCGAGGCCAATGCGTTCCAGGCCAAGCTGCAAGAGCAGCGTTATTCGCAGTTGATCGAAGGCAACGCCATCAGCGGCCAGGACTACGACAACGCCCGGGCCAATGCCCGGCAAACCGCTGCCGAAGTGTCCGCCAACAAGGCTGCTGTGGCGCGGGCCAAGTTGAATCTGGGTTACGCCACCGTTACCGCGCCGATTTCCGGGCGCGTCGGTCGTGCCCTGGTCACCGAAGGCGCGCTGGTCGGGCAGAACGAAACCACGCCGCTGGCATTGATCCAGCAGTTGAACCCGATCCACGCCGACCTGACCCAGTCGACCCGTGAACTCAACGACCTGCGCCGGGCGTTCCGTTCCGGGCAATTGCAACAAGTCGGTCAGGATCAGGCCAAGGCCACGTTGATCCAGGACGACGGCAGCCTGTACCCGCTGCCGGGCAAGCTGCTGTTCGCAGAGATTTCCGTGGACCCGGGCACCGGGCAGATCATCCTGCGCAGCGAATTCCCCAACCCGGACCTCGATTTGCTGCCCGGCAGTTTCGTGCGGGTGCGCATCGAGCAAGGGGTCAACCAGCAAGGCATCAGCGTGCCGCAACGGGCGATCCAGCGTGACAGCGCCGGGGTTGCCCAGGTGCTGCTGCTCGACGCCGATCAGCGTGTAGGCCTGCAACCGGTGCAATTGGGCGCAGTGCAGAACGATCGCTGGATCGTCAGCGGCGGTCTCAAACCCGGCGACCGTATCGTCACTGAAGGCCTGCAACACGCCAAGCCCGGCGAGAAAGTCCAGATCGACGACACCCCTCTTCCACTTGCCCAGGTTTCTGGTCAGTAAGCAGGACGCTTTTTATGCCGCAGTTCTTTATCGACCGCCCGGTGTTCGCCTGGGTGGTCGCGTTGTTCATCCTGCTGGCCGGTGCCCTGGCCATTCCGCAGTTGCCGGTGGCGCAGTACCCCGACGTCGCGCCGCCGCAGATCGAGATCAACGCCACGTACCCCGGCGCCTCGGCACAGACCATCGACGAAAGCGTGGTCAGCCTGATCGAGGAAGAGCTCAACGGCGCCGATCACCTGCTGTATTTCGAGTCCCAGAGCAGCCTCGGCAGCGCGACCATCAAGGCTACATTTCAACCGGGCACCAACCCGGAAATGGCCCAGGTGGATGTGCAAAACCGCCTGAAAGTCATCGAATCGCGCCTGCCCCAAGCGGTGAACCAGCAAGGGTTGTCGGTGGAGAAAGTCTCTTCCGGCTTCCTGTTGCTGATCACCCTGACCTCCAGCGACGGCAAGCTCGACGACGTGGCGCTCAGCGATTACCTGGCGCGCAACGTAATGAACGAAATCAAGCGCCTGGACGGCGTCGGTAAAGCGCAACTGTATGGCGCCGAACGGGCCATGCGGATCTGGATCGACCCGCGCAAGCTGATCGGCTTCAACCTCACGCCGGCCGATGTCAACGCCGCCATCGTCGCGCAGAACGCCCAGGTGTCTGCCGGCAGCATCGGCGACTTGCCGACCCGCAGCACTCAGGAAATCACCGCGACCATCGTGGTCAAAGGTCAGTTGTCGACGCCGGAAGAGTTCGCCGACATTGTGCTCAAGGCCAATGCCGACGGTTCCACCGTGCGCATCAAGGATGTGGCGCGGGTCGAGATCGGCAGTCAGGAATATCAATTCGGCACCCGCCTGAACGGCAAGCCGTCCACCGCCGTCGGTGTGCAACTGTCGCCGGGCGCCAACGCCCTGAGCACCGCCACCGCCGTGCGAGCGAAGATGGATGAACTGGCGCGCTACTTCCCGGCCAACGTCGAATACAAGATCCCCTACGACACGTCGCCGTTCGTGAAGGTCTCGATCACCAAAGTGGTCTACACCCTCGGCGAGGCGATGTTGCTGGTGTTTGCTGTGATGTTCCTGTTCCTGCAAAACATCCGCTACACACTGATCCCGACCTTGGTGGTGCCGGTGGCGCTGATGGGCACCTTCGCAACCATGCTCGCGCTGGGTTTCTCGATCAACGTGCTGACCATGTTCGGCATGGTGCTGGCCATCGGCATTCTGGTGGACGACGCGATTGTGGTGGTGGAGAACGTCGAGCGGATCATGGTTTCCGAGGGCCTGTCGCCCAAAGAGGCCACGCGCAAGGCGATGAAGCAGATTACCGGCGCAATCATCGGCATCACCCTGGTGTTGGTGGCGGTGTTTATTCCGATGGCGTTCATGCAGGGTTCGGTCGGGGTCATCTACAAGCAGTTCTCGCTGTCGATGGCCACCTCGATCCTGTTCTCGGCGTTCCTTGCGTTGACCTTGACCCCGGCACTTTGCGCGACGTTGCTCAAACCGATCGCCAAAGGTGAGCATCACGAAAAGCGCGGTTTCTTCGGCTGGTTCAACCGTCGTTTCGAACAACTGACCGTGCGTTATCAGGGCTGGGTCGCCTATGCGCTGAAACGCACCGGGCGTTACCTGCTGATCTACGGCGTGCTGCTGATCGGGTTGGGCCTGTGTTTCAGTCGCCTGCCCTCCTCGTTCCTGCCGGTGGAAGACCAGGGTTACACCATCACCGATGTTCAGTTGCCACCCGGCGCGAGCAAGAACCGCACGGTGCAAGTGGTCGAGCAGATCGAAAAGCACAACGCCAAGGAACCCGGCGTTGGCGACAGCACGGTGATTCTCGGTTTCAGCTTCTCCGGCAGCGGGCAGAACGCAGCGTTGGCGTTTACCACGTTGAAGGATTGGTCCGAGCGCAGCAGCGATGACTCCGCCAGCTCGATTGCCGACCGCGCCAATATTGCCCTGAGCCAGATCAAGGATGCGATGGTGTTTGCCGTGTTGCCGCCACCGGTTGATGGCCTCGGCACCTCAAGCGGTTTCGAGTTTCGCTTGCAGGATCGTGGCGGCCTCGGACATGCCACGCTGATGCAGGCGCGCACGCAATTGCTGGAAGCGGCGGAGAAAAGTCCGATCCTGATGAACGTGCGCGAAAGCGCCCTGGCCGAAGCGCCGCAGGTGCAACTGGAAGTCGACCGTAAACAGGCGAATGCCTTGGGCGTTTCGTTTGCCGATGTCGGCAGCGTGTTGTCCACGGCTGTGGGTTCGGCCTACATCAATGACTTTCCCAACCAGGGGCGGATGCAGCGCGTGGTGGTGCAGGCCGAAGGCGATCAACGCAGTCAGGTCGAAGATCTGCTGAAGATCAATGTGCGCAACAGCGCCGGAAAAATGGTGCCGTTGTCGGCCTTCGTCCAAGCCAAGTGGACCCAGGGCCCGGCGCAGTTGACTCGCTACAACGGCTATCCGGCGATCAGCATTTCCGGCGAACCGAAACCGGGCCACAGCACCGGTGAAGCCATGGCGGAAATCGAACGGCTGGTAGCGCAAGGCCCGGCGGGCTTGGGCCAGGAATGGACCGGTTTGTCGCTGCAGGAGCGTTTGTCCGGCAGTCAGGCGCCAATTCTGCTTGGCTTGTCGCTGCTGATCGTGTTCCTGTGCCTGGCGGCGCTGTATGAGAGCTGGTCGATTCCGACCTCGGTGTTGCTGGTGGTGCCGCTCGGCGTGCTCGGCGCGGTACTGGCGGTGACGTTACGCGGGATGCCCAACGATGTGTTCTTCAAGGTCGGGCTGATCACCATCATCGGCTTGTCGGCGAAGAACGCGATTCTGATCATAGAATTCGCCAAGAGCCTGTATGACGAAGGCCACGACCTGATCGACGCCACACTGCAAGCCGCGCGCCTGCGGTTGCGGCCAATTGTCATGACCTCGCTGGCGTTCATTCTTGGTGTGGTGCCGTTGGCGATCGCCACCGGGGCCAGCTCGGCGAGCCAGCAAGCCATCGGCACCGGGGTGATCGGCGGGATGATCACCGCGACCCTGGCGGTGCTGTTTGTGCCGGTGTTCTTTGTGGTGGTGATGAAACTGGTGGGCAAGCGCCATAAAGACATCTGATCACCGATCCCCTGTAGGAGCGAGGCTTGCCCGCGAAGAGGCCGTGTCAGTCAGCATTCATGTTGACTGACACACCGCTTTCGCGGGCAAGCCTCGCTCCTACAAGGGCGCGCGTTTTCAGCTTTGTGGTCACAACCCACCCCGCTGGGCTAAGGTATTCAAAACCCTGACCCATCGAGCCTCCATGCCCCTCCTCGCCCGCACCCACCCTCGCCTGTCCGCCGCTGCCACGCTCGGCATCGCGGTGGGCATTCTGGCTCCGGCCGATTCGATCATCAGCAAAATCCTCATCGGCTGGAACGCCGGGGTCTGGACTTACCTGATCCTGATGTTCTGGCTTGCGGCCCGCGCCAAGGCCCCGGACGTCAAGCGCATCGCCGAGGTCGAAGACGAAAACGCCGGGCTGGTGTTGTTCGTGGTGTGTATCGCGGCAATCGCCAGCCTCGCGACTATTACCTTCGAACTGGCGGGCAGCAAAGACCTGGAGACTTCGCGCAAACTGCTGCATTACGCCTTCACCGCCGCCACCGTGATCGGCTCATGGCTGTTGATCGGAGTGATTTTCTGCGTGCACTATGCCCGGCTGTTTTACACCTGGGACGGCAAGGAACCGGCATTGCGTTTCGCCGAAGGCCTGACCACCCCCAATTACTGGGACTTCCTGTACTTCTCGTTCACCATCGGCGTCGCGGTGCAAACGGCGGATGTCGGCGTGGCTACCCGGGGCATTCGCAAGATTGTGCTGGCGCAGTCGCTGATCGGTTTTCTGTTCAACACGGCGATTCTCGGGTTTTCAATCAACATCGCCGCCGGACTTTTCAGCTAAACACTGCACAAACGTTCTAGGCATCCACCGTGTCGGGGCGTTAAATAAGTCGGCAATCCGTCTCACAGGTGCAGCATGAGCCCGCATAACTGGATCGACCTGGCCCAGGACGCCGACACCGGCATCGAGACCCTGCGCGCGCATTTCGAGGGCCACGCCTACGACCCGCACTGGCACGACAGTTACCTGGTGGGCGTCACCGAGCAAGGCGTGCAGCAATTCAACTGCCGCCGGGCCCGGCATCAAAGTACGCCGGGCAAGGTGTTCCTGCTCGAACCTGGCGATATCCACGACGGTGAAGCGCCCACCGAGGACGGTTTCACCTACCGCATGCTCTACCTTGACCCGCATTGGCTGGAGCGGGAATTGGTCGAGTTGTTCGAAGACGCCCCGCTCAACAGCCAACTGAGTTTCGCCAACACCCTGACCAGCGACCCGCAACTGGCCCAGGCCACCAGCCTCGCGTTCCAGACCTTGCACGGCGGTGAGCTGAAAATCGTGCGCCAGACCGCTCTCGACGGTTTGCTCGAACACCTGACCCGACATCTGCACTGGCGCACCCGCTACAGCGAAGACCCGCGCCTGCCGCTGGTGGCGCAAAAGGCCCGGGAGTATCTGCACGCCAATGCCCATCTCGACATCGGCCTCGATCAACTGGCCGCAGCCACTGGCGTGGATCGCTTCCGCCTGACCCGCGCGTTCAAGGCAGCCTACGGTCTGGCACCCCATGCCTATCTGGTGCAACTTCGTCTGTCCAAAGCCCGGCGAATGCTCGCCAGTGGCTTGCAACCGGCGGCGGTGGCCATGGAATTGGGGTTTGCCGATCAGAGTCATCTGGGGCGCTGGTTTGTTCGGGCCTATGGGCTGACCCCGGCGATGTATCGCAAGCGTTGCTCAAATCTTCCAGACGCGTGACCCTCGGCTTGTGAAGATCGAAGCCATCGATCATTCACTGGAGCTCAAGGTCATGTTGTCCACCTTCCCAACGCTGTTGCCGTTTTTGTTGTTTGCGTTTGTGGCGTCCATTACGCCGGGGCCGACCAATATTCTGGTGCTGAGCAACAGCGCGCGCTTCGGGTTCAGAGCGGCGGCGCCTATTATCCTGGGCGCGTGTGTCGGAGCGGCGACCATTGTGTTTGTGGTAGGCAGCGGAGGTAACCGAATATTTGCGGTGTTTCCTTTCGCACAAACGCTTTTGCAATGGATCGGGGTGCTCTGGCTCAGTTGCCTTTCCTGGCAATTGTTCAAGGCTTGCGCCTCGGAGCCGATCGCCACCGATCAGGAACCTAGACTGGGAGCGATCGGCGCCATGGCATTACAAGTGGTCAATCCGAAAACCTGGATGATGGCGCTGGCGGTAGTCAGTGTTTTCGCGGGTAATGATATTGATCGACAAACCCATGTATGGGTATTGTCGCTGGCGTTTTTTCTGATCGCGCTGCCATCTTTGGCAACTTGGGCGGTTCTCGGTGTGGTTTCGTCAAGATTATATTCATCACCTCGAACTGCGGGACGAATCAATAAGATAATGGCCGTTCTCCTGTTATGTTCGACCTGGGTGACACTGTTTCTATAATTCGTTTCCAAATGCCATTTTGCTATAACACTTAAACCCAACTCGCAGGCAACGCGAGCACAATATGTTGCACTTGTAAACTGGCATGTTTTACAGCTTACGAGGACAGCTGGCCGTGCCTATATTTAACGACCCCGACAAAGGGCAATTGCTTCATTTTTGAATAACTTCTATCGAAATTGGAGATTCTGACGATGAGCACTGTAGCTAAGCGTATCTTGACCCCTCGCACTGTGAAACATGCTGACGATAGCTTCGTCGGCACCCTCGGAGGCTTGCCGTACAGAGCGAATTTTCGCTCGCTTTTCGAAGCCCTTTACCCCGACCCTTTGGGCATGACATGGGTAGTACGGGTTCATCAGCGCGCGGCGGACTTTACAACCAAGCAAGTCAATATCTATATTCCAGCAACGCTACGTGATGGCGAGCATAATTTGCCAGGCACATCCAGTGTGCGCGTGGAATACGTAGATTACTCGATCCCTGAACAACCGGTTTCATACAGGAATACAGCCGGCACCATTAACTTCACGCTGGACAAAGAAACCAGGCTCATCACGGGAAGCATCAGCGCAACGCTGGAGAGCTCACAACCCAGAAATCGCGCCAGCCTGGAATTGGAGATCAATAACTTCCAAGTAACCGGGTAATAAAAAACCACTGGAACAGCGTAGGCTGTTCCAGTGGTCGGATTAAATAGTTAATATCTATTACCAGGCGTAGCGCATCCCTAATGTAACTCCGTAGGGTTGCTCAATATTTTTGCCCTTGCTGTACTCAAAGTCCGCGTGAACCTGCAGATTGTCGTTCATCTTCAGTGCAACCCCCGCTGCACCCTCGCCTCGGCTCCCGGAAAGATTGTTGTTGAATACGGTGTCGTTGACCTTGACCTCATTGTTTTCGGCAAACTCATGAGCGAAGGCCGCCCGGACATAAGGTTGCGCGACCATGCCTTTTTCGAACTCGAAATTACGCCCTACAGTCATGCCGACTTTACCCAGGAAGGACTTCGCCTGGTCACCGGAGGCGGTCATCTCGTTGTCCAAGTCGAAGTCCTTGCCCTCGATGACGACTGCTGAGAAACGCGCAAAGGGTTCAATGAAGTAGTCGCTCGTCAAGCTGATGTGACGCCCGAACTCTGCTTCAACACCAATACCTGAACTGTCGTAGTTGCCCTTGGCTCGCTTGCCATCGCTCAACCCGACCTTTGCTTCGTTCTGGTAGCGGTTATATTTCAACACGCCGTCAAAAAAGTAGCCGGTCTGTCGATCGATCCAGGTGAGGTAGGTGCCGAAGTAATAGCTGTCCACCGTACCGGAAGTGCCGTGGCTCAGATCCAGGTCGGAATCACTGTGACCGGCGAGCAGGCCGATCAACCACTGTTGATCGCCCCAGGGCAATAGCGCGTCCGCGCCGATGGAAAAGCCCCGTTGCGTCTGCTGGTAGCCCACGCCTGAACCATCGGCGACATTGAATTTGTTGCCGTAGACCCGCGCCCATGCGCCGGGAGAACCTGGATTGAGCCGAAGCTCACCCATGCGCGAACGCAAGGGCGCCAGGTCGCCGTACCACACGGGGATCGCGGTATTGAACAATGCCAATACCGACCGGGCGCCAGGACTGACGACACGAGTCGTCGGATCCAGCAGCCAGTCATTGCCGCTCTTCGCCAAACCATAGGAAAAGGCTCCCAGATCAACCGTGCCGCTGGTCAGGGCAAACGTCGCATCGCCGCCACCCGTGTGAACAACTGTAATGGGCTGGCCACTGGCCGGTTCCGCCCCGCTGCTGGCAATTGCCAACTGGTGGTCGCCGGACGCCTCGCCAGTTACATTCAGCAGGTCCGTCTGTCCAGTCGCGAAATCCGTACCAAGTTGGAACACGCCATTGCCGGACAAACTGCCGACGTTCAACTGATAGAACGCCTGGTCGCTGCCAAATTTCACTGTCCCGCCATTCATGAGCAGCGTGCCAACCTGGCTGTCCCCGGGCAGGTCCCACAATGCCGTGCTGTTGATCGTAGCGCTCGTGACATTTTCCATGCGTCCCACCAGCGAGGCTCCGTTACTCAAAGTCACGCGGGTAGTGCTCGTCGCATCATTGAGCACATCGCCGAACACGTTGCTTCGATCCACGCTGATGTCTGCTGACGAACCGTTTCTGACTTCGAGCACCGCGCCGTTCCCCCCGATCAACGACGAGTTGTTGTTCAACTGAATCTGAACGGGTGCACCGGCAACTGGAGGCACGTCGACCAGGATGGCCGCGCCAGTGGTGCTCTGGACCGTCGAATTATCCAGTTTCAACAGACTGGTCTGAGTGTCTGTGGGGTCGGCGGAAAAAGACACGCCATTCTCAACCCCGACAATGGTGCTTCCTGCATTGATATTGGCACTGGCACCCAAGAGGCTCAGGCCAACACTGTTGGCTCCAGTACTTTCAACACGGCTGTTGGAAAAGTTCAAGGTGCTATAGGAACTGGCCAACACACCGCCAGTCCCGCCAATAACCGTACTGTCGGTCACTGTCACCACGGAACCGGTTGTTGATCTGCTCGTGCGCCCGGCACGTATAGCTATTCCATTTGTGTTGAGAGTACTTTCAGTAATAGTGGCGTTGCTATTTATGACCTGTAATGCACTTAGCCCTGTCGTGATATTGGTGGTAACGCCGCTCAGGGACAAGGATGAGGAGCCGCTGATCGAAATATTCGACGTCTCGCCACCCAGAATAGTCAATGAGCCCCCTTGGGTCGCAGACCATGCTTCGGCGGGTGAAGGATTGACGACGACTGCCGTTTCCCCCGGTGCCAGAGCCCTCGCCATTGCGGAACTGCAACCCAGCGAAAAAAGTGCCAAAGGTGACAACATATAAAACAACTTTGAGCGCGTCGAATAATTGAGAAACATAGGACTTACCTTAATGTCCGGGCTCATATTAGATGAACCACTGCTGCATAAAAAGTGGCAAGAGTAGCGGCTTGAACCAATCGAATCTGTAGGATTTATCTTGTATTAGAGGAGGAAAAATCTTCAGCAACAAAACAATCGAGATCAGTCGAGAGTCGCTACGACGCTCGACTGATCACTTTCCTCTTTAGAGTTTTTGCAGTGCGGGTGGCAGCCCATCCGCATATTTAGAGCCATCACAATATGTAAAGTCCGTTCGGTCTACTAAAACCTCATGACTCGCCATGTCCGAGGGTTTCGTAATGCCCGCAACGGTATACCAAATGTCAGCCGCCCCTTTGTATTCCCCGACAACGTCGATGGGCATCGGTTTTGACGAGTACTTCAGCACTGGATTGAAAGGGCCTATTACCACGTTAAATCCAGTTAACACCTCGGTGTCCAACACTGTATGCAGTACATCGACCTCGCCATTCGGATTTACAATGGTCCGCCCGGGGTCCTGATAGCCTTTAAAATAGACTGTCACTACAGCGTCTTTCGGTAAATTTACCGGATCGGGTTCTATAAAAACAGTGAGTTTATTGTCATTAGAAGCAGGCAGTGTCGGACAGCCAATAATATTGCCTCTGAGGCCAACTACTTTCGGCGCTGCAAGCTTAATTTCAATTGCTTGAGAATTTACTCTCGTGTCTTCGGACCTCGGCACGTTGATACTGCCAATTCTGGTAACTGTCCAATAAGCTATCTTCCATCCAAAGCTGGCGTCGTCGATATATCTCCAGAGAAGAGGGAAGTTGATGGTTGTACCTTCCGATCCGGCGGCGGGAAAAATCGAAGGCGGAACCCATTTACCATCGTAATAGATCCGAATTTCCTGACCTGGGCCAGGTTGTCTTCCAGGTTCATCCCAAAGTGTAAGCACTATGTTGGCATTCCGGTTGAAGTCCTCTGGCACCAACTCGTTAGGCAGACCAATACCTGACGCGCCCTCCACTACCAACGGCGCCATGTCAAGATTGATTTCACTGGGATGATCCGGATTGGTCGGTCCGACGTAATCAAGATCAACCCACACAGTAAGATTAACCGGTGCACCAACAGGAAGCGGGCCTCGGGTAGCTTGACAAACGATAACTGCCTCCTGTGTTCCGCCGACGAGTTCATCGTAGTTATCAGCAATAACCAACTTATCGACATCAATGGATAATTGATTTTGAGAACCAACATCCTCATCGGAGAACACTTGGCCATTCCAGGTGAGTACGTAGTGATCTGTATTTTGCAAGTTGGTCCCCCGCAGGGTTTCGACCGTTACGCCCGCCTCGCAATCCGCGATGGAAATCACCGGATCAGCTAATGGAACGCTCAAGGGGTTGAGAACAGGAGGTGGCAGCAAATTAACGGTCTTGCCCGCAGGCGTCGAACCTATAGTCTCGTTGCCAGCGGGATCAATCAGTAGGTACCAAATATATACCGTCGACCCTGTCAATGCTGCAACGTCACCAATGGGAATCACGACCATGCCGTCGGCCGGCAGGTCACCATGTATAGTGGGTAGCGTTGTGGGCGTAGCAGAATAGTTTTCACTCATCCAGAGTTTGTAGGTATCACCAATAGGGGGGGACAGCGGGTTCTCATAGGCCTTGGAGATTTCCATCACCAGACCTGCGGAGTTATTAGCCACGAAATCATCATCGATTGTCGACCCCATTCCAGGTGGCCAAGCCGCGATCGGCGGCGGCCTTTTGACCAGTGTCGTCCGGTCTTGCCAAGGGGCGATACGGTCAATGATCAATGGAATGATCACGGACCCCGCAGGATTGACCCCCGCCAGATAGGAGACGCTCCACACATGGAAAAGCCGTGGATACGCAGCCGTTGGACTGTGTTGCAACCAAGGGGTTGCGGGAATTTCTGCAGGAAGTGGCCAACGATCTATGATAGGCCCCGCAGGTTTCTCACCCAGAGAGGTTCCTTGCATCTCCCAGTCAGGAACAGTTGTGTCGGGGGCGGGTCCTTCAATGATTCTCAGCTCATAAATATCAAGGGGATTCGGGTTTCCCCATTGGTTGACCTCCACGGCTAACGGTGTTCCTACCGGGATCAGGACAACCGGCATCGTGCCATCCGCCAATCTGCCGGAGATTGTTGGTGCAGGATCCACTACCAGTGTTGGATCCTGCGTGAGGTCACTCTGTGATTGTTCAGGCAGACGCACTTTCTCGTTCATTTCGTATCTCCTTACCTATATAAGACAGGCATTCGACTTAATACCACCTCAACGACACTGCTATAAATAAACTTGGCCTTTTATTTATCTTTATGGTGGACCGCAAGGCAACTGCCCACTCTGTACCCTATCGATCATTACGTGCTTTTTCACAGACTTCCTGATGACTAGATTATTGCGCTCCAGTTCATACCAGACTTCGGCAGATGCATTAATCCACATAGGTTCTATATGAGGGACGTAAGGTTCAATGAGTACCTCCACACCCTCTCTCAGATCTGCATCTGTCAATAGTTGTCTACGGACCTCTTTATAGGTACCAGGAATGGTTGGGCCGCTTGCGTTCTGTGAAAGGTAACCGTTCCAATGCACAACAATCCAATCACCAATTGCGCACCCAGGATCAGGAGGCACTTTCACCCTAACTCCCTCCCACAGTTTTCGCGCGCTTTGACAGTTCAAGTACCCTAGCAGTGCATCGGGATAACTAACTGGCTGAAGATTAACCGGCACATAACGTGTATCGATGGTCAGCTTCTTTTTGAAAGACCACGTATCGTTTACGTCATGGCCCCACGCTGCGTAATATAAATAGGCAACGCCATCCACCGCCAGATACCGCGGGGGAATATGAACCTCGATAATTGGAGGCGGCACGGGATAAACAAGCTCATCATAGGGCAACTCAATAATGCCGCCAAACTCCCAAAACACTTGAAGCCGATCATATCTTGGAGGCGTGACAGGATAGTTTGGCCAGCGAGGAATAGGGACGGTTAACCCGGTGCCAATAAGCCCGGCAGGAATTCGCCCCTCGGGATCACTGGCGTCGACACCATTAACTTCTGGCTTGGCATAAATAGGGTCATTAAGGAGCGAGGCGCGGTGCAGCAGTGCCAAACGAGTTGGCAATCGTCTAGATATGATCATGGATGACTCCAAAGTGCCTTGGACAAACTCCGCGCGCTTCTTAGTGGATTAAGAAGTACGTTGTATTTATTAAACGCGAAAGCACATGGGCGGACTACTGTCAGATCTGACAGGTTTTTCTACCGCTTATCGGGAAATGTCCCACAGCTGTCCCCGTCAAGGAATAACGACCCTTGACCTGAGTTTATTTTTTAGGCTAACTGAAACCGGTTTCAGGATTGCTCCATGGTATCCAGACCAATAAATCCAATAAAAAGGTTTCAGACCGTGAATGACTTTTCCGCCGCCCAGCGCAGCCGCGTCACCATGCTCGATGTTGCCGAACACGCCGGGGTGTCCAAGGCTAGCGTGTCGCGCTTTATCGGTGACGACCGTGCCCTGCTCTCCGATGCCATCGCCCAGCGCATCGAGCAAGCCATCAGCGAGTTGGGCTACCGCCCGAACCAGATGGCCCGCGGCCTTAAACGCGGGCGAACCCGCTTGATCGGTATGCTGGTGGCCGATATCCGTAACCCTTATTCGATTGCCGTGATGCACGGCGTGGAAACTGCGTGCCGTCGCCACGGCTACAGCCTGGTGGTGTGCAACACCGATCGCGATGACGAGCAGGAACGTCAGCACCTGGCGTTGTTGCGCTCGTACAACATCGAAGGCTTGATCGTGAACACCCTGGGCCATCACCGCGATGAACTGCAGGAGTTGCATCGGGAAATGCCGTTGGTGCTGGTGGACCGCAAGGTCGAGCAACTCGAAAGTGATCTAGTGGGTCTGGACAATCCGGCCGCCGTTGAAATGGCCCTCGCTCATCTTGAGCAACGTGGTTACCGCGACGTGTTGCTGGTGACTGAACCGTTTGACGGCACCAGTTCGCGGATCGAACGGGTGAGCGGATTCAAGAATTGGATTAAGCAGCATTCCTCGTTCCAAGGTGCTGTGGTGGAAACCGGCAGCGACCTGACTGCACATTTGAAAACCTTCCTCGATACACACGGCCAAGGGCCGAAAGCGTTGTTCTGTGCCAACGGCATTGCCGCGCTGGCCAGCACTCATGCGTTGCGTGAACTGGGCTGCAAGCTGTTCGAGGATGTCGGGCTGATTGCCCTGGATGATCTGGATTGGTATCCGTTGGTGGGCAGCGGGATCACCGCCCTCGCCCAGCCGACGGCAGAGATTGGCGCGAGTGCGTTTGAGTGTCTGCTCAAGCGTTTGCGTGGGGATGTCGGGCCGGTGCGGACCGTGGATTTTGCGGCGCGGTTGATTGCGCGTGGGTCTACCCTCGGGGATTTGCGGTGACTGGGCTGACGCCATCGCGAGCAAGCTCGCTCCCACATTGGATTTGTATCGAACACAGAAACATTGGCCACCAGAAATCCCCTGTGGGAGCGAGCTTGCTCGCGATGAGGCCCTGAAGAACACCGCACAACCTTTTTTTTGAACAAAAATGAAACCGGTTTCAGAGGTAGATAACAATGAATAAACCACCCGTTTCCATCAGCCTGTCGAGCTACGGCGCCGACCTGGTTCGCCAACGCGGCCAAGGCAGTTTCGTCGACTTGTTGGCCGCCGCCGGCGCCACCCGCATTGAATGGCGCGAAGAGTTGCTGACACACGAAGAGCCTGCGCAACTGGCCGACGCCACCCAGGCTCGCGGTCTGGAAAGCGTGTATTCCTCGCCCATGGAACTGTGGCTGGCCGGTCAATCGCGGCCCAATCCCGAGTTGGCCACCACCCTGCAACGGGCCCAGGCCTTCGGCGCAAAATGGTTGAAAGTCTCCTTCGGTTACTTTACCGACAACAACGATCTCCAGGCTTTGGCTCGGTTGCTGACCCAGAGTCCGGTGCAACTGCTGGTGGAAAACGACCAGACCTTGCACGGCGGGCGTATCGAGCCATTCCAGCGCTTCTTCGGCGAGGTCGAGCAGCACAACCTGCCGATCAAGATGACCTTCGACATCGGCAACTGGCAATGGCAGGACCAGTCCGCCGCCAGCGCCGCGCGTGCGCTTGGCCGGCATGTCGGCTATGTGCACTGCAAAGCGGTGGCACGCCGGGCCGATGGCAAACTGGTTGCGATGCCGCCAAGCGCCAGTGACCTGCATCTGTGGGAACAACTGCTGCGGCACATGGCCCAAGGCGTAATGCGGGCGGTGGAATACCCGCTGCAAGGCGACGACCTGGTGCAACTGACCACCGAACATGTCGCCACCCTCGCCCGCCTCGGGCAATCACGCTTGGAGAACGCGCATGTCTGAGATCGATATCCTCTCGTTCGGCGAAACCATGGCAATGTTCGTGGCCGAGCAGAGCGGTGATCTGGCGGCGGTTGGCCAGTTTCATAAACGCATTGCCGGCGCCGACAGCAACGTCGCAATTGGCCTGTCGCGGTTGGGCTTCAACGTTGCCTGGTTAAGTCGGGTCGGCGCGGACTCCTTGGGTCGTTTCGTGATCGATACGCTGGAAAAAGAAGGCCTGGATTGCCGCCATGTCGCTATCGACCCGGCGCACCCCACCGGTTTTCAGCTCAAGTCCCGCGCCGACGATGGCAGCGATCCAGTGGTCGAGTATTTCCGTCGTGGTTCGGCTGCCAGTCACCTGTCGGTGCAGTCGATTGCTCCCGAGCTGTTGACCGCGCGGCACTTGCACGCCACCGGCATTCCGCCAGCGCTCTCTGCCAGCGCCCGGGAAATGTCCTTTGAATTGATGACCCGCATGCGCGAAGCCGGGCGCAGTGTGTCGTTCGACCCGAACCTGCGCCCGAGCCTGTGGGGCAGCGAGCAGTTGATGATCACCGAGATCAACCGCCTCGCCGCCCTCGCCCACTGGGTGCTGCCAGGGTTGAGCGAAGGTCGCTTGCTCACCGGTTTCGACGACCCGGCGGACATCGCGGCGTTTTACCTCGATCAAGGCGCGGAAGCCGTGGCGATCAAGCTCGGGCCCCACGGCGCTTATTACCGTACGCATCTGGACCAGGGTTTCATTGCAGGTGTGCCGGTGGAAACCGTTGTCGATACCGTCGGCGCTGGCGATGGCTTTGCCGTCGGCATGATCAGCGCCTTGCTGGAAAACCTCAGCTTTGCCGAAGCCGTACAGCGCGCCAACTGGATTGGCAGCCGTGCAGTGCAGAGTCGGGGGGATATGGAGGGGTTGCCGACCCGGTCCGAAATGTCTGTCGAATTTGAAGCCGCATTCGCGAGCAAGCCCGCTCCCACATTGGTTATGCGACGTGAACAGAATGCGTGACCGACACAAAACCCTGTAGGAGCGAGGCTTGCCCGCGAAGAGGCCCGCCCAGTCACTAAAGATTCAGACCGTTACCTGCTGCGACAAAAACAACAAGCTCAGGAGCACCATCATGAAAACTGCAACACTCGCTACCCGCCGCTGGTGGTACATCATGCCCATCGTGTTCATCACCTACAGCCTGGCGTATCTGGACCGCGCCAACTACGGGTTCGCCGCCGCCTCCGGGATGGCCGAAGACCTGATGATCACCCCGGGCCTGTCGTCGATGCTCGGCGCACTGTTCTTCCTCGGTTACTTTTTCTTCCAGGTGCCGGGGGCGATCTATGCCCAGAAACACAGCGTAAAGAAACTGATTTTCGTCAGCCTGATTCTCTGGGGCGGCCTGGCCACCCTGACCGGGATCGTCTCGAACGCCTATTGGCTGATCGTCATCCGCTTCATGCTCGGTGTGGTCGAAGCAGCAGTGATGCCAGCGATGCTGGTGTATCTGTGCCACTGGTTCACCCGCGCCGAACGCTCCCGGGCCAACACCTTCCTGATCCTTGGCAACCCGGTGACCATGCTGTGGATGTCGGTGGTGTCCGGGTATCTGGTGCAGCATTTCAGCTGGCGCTGGATGTTTATCGTCGAAGGTCTGCCGGCAGTGCTCTGGGCGTTTATCTGGTGGCGCCTGGCCGATGAGCGTCCAGCCCAGGCCAAGTGGCTCAGTGATGAAGAGAAACAGGACCTGGAAAGCGCACTAGCCGCTGAACAGGTCGGCATCAAAGCGGTGAAGAACTACGCCGAAGCCTTCCGCTCGCCAAAAGTCATCGTGCTGGCTCTGCAATTTTTCTGCTGGAGCATTGGCGTCTACGGTTTCGTGTTGTGGCTGCCGTCGATCCTCAAGGCCGGCTTGCAGATGGACATGGTCGAAGCCGGATGGCTCTCGGCGCTGCCTTATTTGGCGGCGGTGATCGGCATGCTCGCGGTGTCCTGGGGCTCGGACAAATTGCAGAAGCGCAAACGCTTTGTCTGGCCGCCACTGCTGATTGCTTCGATTGCGTTCTACGGCTCCTACGCCTTGGGCGCTGAGCATTTCTGGTGGTCCTACACCTTGCTGGTGATCGCCGGGGCCTGCATGTACGCACCTTACGGGCCGTTCTTCGCGATCGTCCCGGAAATCCTCCCGGCCAACGTTGCCGGTGGCGCCATGGCGCTGATCAACAGCATGGGTGCCCTCGGTTCGTTTGGCGGTTCCTATCTGGTCGGTTACCTGAACAGCACCACCGGTTCGCCGGGGGCTTCTTATCTGTTGATGAGCGGCGCGCTGATGCTCTCGGTGGTGCTGACGATTTTCCTCAAGCCCGGCGCCAGTGACCGGGTCGTGGCCAAAGCCGCAGTGAAACGGCCGATGGCGGCTCACCCTTGAATTGAAGTTGAGACGATAACCATGAAAAAGCAGGTTGTGCTGTACAAGAAACTCTCGCCGCTGCTGATGGCCCGCTTACACGAGCAGACCGACGTGACCCTGATCGAAAGCCTCGATGCCGACGGCCTGGCCAAATTGCGCGCAGCCCTGCCACGGGCCCAGGGCCTGCTCGGCGCCAGTCTGAAACTGGATGCGGCATTGCTCGACCTGGCACCGAATCTGGAAGCGATTGCCAGCGTTTCGGTGGGCGTCGACAACTACGACATCGATTACCTGACCGAGCGACGGATCCTGCTCAGCAACACCCCGGACGTGCTGACCGAAACCACCGCCGACACCGGTTTCGCGCTGATCCTGGCCACCGCCCGGCGCGTGGTGGAACTGGCGAACATGGTTCGTTCCGGTCATTGGCATCGCAACATCGGCCCGGCGCAGTTTGGCACTGATGTGCATGGCAAGACCCTGGGCATTATTGGCATGGGCCGCATCGGGGAAGCGTTGGCCCAGCGTGGGCATTTCGGTTTTGGCATGCCGGTGATCTATCACAGCCATTCGCCGAAACCAGCGGTGGAACAGCGTTTCAATGCGCAATACCGTAGCTTGCCGGAGCTGTTGCAGGAGGCGGATTTTGTCTGCCTGACCTTGCCGTTGACGGCTGAAACCGAGGGTTTGATCGGCGCGGAACAGTTTGCCTTGATGGGCCCGGCAACGATCTTTATCAATATTTCCCGGGGCAAAGTGGTGGACGAAGCGGCGCTGATCCGAGCGCTGCGCGAGGGGCAGATTCGTGCTGCCGGGCTGGATGTGTTTGAGCGCGAGCCGCTGAACCATGATTCGCCGTTGATGCAGTTGAACAATGTGGTGGCGACGCCGCACATTGGCTCGGCAACGCATGAGACGCGCGAAGCGATGGCCAAGTGCGCGGTGGACAATCTGCTGATGGCGTTGGCGGGTGAGCGGCCGGTGAACCTGGTGAATGCCCGGGCGTGGAAGGCCTGAGCCATTTGGCGCCTGTGAGGGCGCCTTCGCGAGCAAGCCCGCTCCCACAGGGGATCTCAGTGCACACAAATTTTGTGTATGACCGAGATCCCCTGTGGGAGCGGGCTTGCTCGCGAAGAGGCCGGCCCAAACAATACAAATCTTTCAGGCCCTACGCGCTTCCAGAAGATCCGCCGCGCACAGCGCTATCCGCCGACACGCATCCGCCAGTTTCACCTGATCCACCACCAACCCGATCCGGATGTGCCCCGCCGCACTCGGCCCGAAGGCCTCCCCCGCCAGCACCGACACGCCATAGCCTTCCAGCAACCGCTCGGCAAACCTTTGGGCGCAGAGCCCGGTCGGGCGCACATCGACCATCACGAACATCCCGCCGTCGGGCTTGATCGGGCGGATGCCCAGGCAATTGCTCAATCGCGCGCACACCAGATCGCGGCGCTGGCGATACTCCTCGCGCATCTGCGCGACTTCCGGCAAATCCCGATCCAGCGCGACTTGCGCGGCTTTCTGCACGAAGTCCGGAATGCCAAACAGCATGCACAACGACAGGTGCACCAAATGTTCGGCCAAGGGTTTGGGGCCGATCACCCAACCGATTCGCCAGCCGCTCATGGCGTGGGATTTGGACAAACTGTTGAGGGTCGCCGTGCGTTCGGCCATACCCGGCAAACTGGCCGGGCTGATGTGTTCGCCTTCGTACAGCAAGTCGCTGTAGACCTCGTCGCTAATCAGCCACAAGTCGTGACGAACGCAGAGCAGCGCCAGTTCCTGCCAGATCTTCAACGACAGATTGGCGCCGGATGGATTGTTCGGACTGTTGAGCAGAATGACCCGGGTCCTGGGTGTAATCAGCGCCGCGACATCCGCCGGATCTACCCGAAAACCGTTCTCCGGACGCACCGACACTGGCATCACTTTGGCGCCGCAGGCACCCAACACACCTTCATAAGTGACGTACATCGGTTCGGCAACGATCACCTCATCGCCCGGATCCAGCAGACACTGCGCCACCGAGTACACCGCGCATTGCGCGCCCGGCAACACGATCACATGCTCGGCATCCACCACTTGACCGCTGCGGCGCCGATGTCGACTGGCAATGCTGTTGCGCAGCGCTCGGGTGCCGCGCACATCCGAGTAATGCGTGTCGCCGGCCAACAAGCTGTCGATGGCCGCCTGGACTATGGGTTTGGGCGTGTCGAAATCCGGATCGCCCACCGACAGGAGCAGCACATCAACCCCCTGCTCGCGCATCTCCAGCGCTCGATCATGAATCTGCCAGGCTGCCGCTCCGTCACCGGCAATGCGTTGGGTCAAGGCTGAATAGCGCATGTACTTCTCCTGTCGCGCGTGCTCCAGACTCAACCCTATCTCAAATTACAAAACGCGCCACCATCGCGTTCAAATCCACTGCCAATCGCGACAATTCGTGGGTCGCGGCGCTGGTCTGGTTGGCACCGGCGGCGGACTGGGTGGCGAGGTCGCGGATGTTGACCAGGTTGCGGTCGACTTCGCGGGACACCTGGGCCTGTTCTTCGGAAGCGCTGGCGATCACCAGGTTGCGCTCGTTGATCAGGTTGATCGACTGGGTGATCTGCTCCAGCGCCACGCCGGCAGCGCGGGCCATTTCCAGGGTGCTTTGGGTGCGCTGGTTGCTTTGTTGCATAGAGGAGACCGCTTCGCCGGTGCCGTTTTGAATCCCGGCGACCATTTTTTCGATTTCCTGGGTCGATTGCGCGGTGCGATGGGCCAATGCCCGAACCTCGTCCGCGACCACCGCAAAACCACGTCCGGCTTCACCGGCACGCGCAGCTTCGATTGCGGCGTTGAGCGCCAGCAGGTTGGTTTGCTCGGCGATGGCGCGAATCACGTCCAGCACCTTGCCGATGTCACGGCCCTGGGCCGCCAGGCCTTCGATCATCACCGACGTGTTTTGCACGTCGTGGGTCATGGTCTGGATCGCGTCGACGGTTTCCACCACGCGATTGCGCCCTTCACGCGCAGCCTGGGTCGACTGGTTCGAGGCTTCGGACGTCGACACCGCGTTGCGTGCGACTTCTTCCACGGCGGCGGTCATTTCATTCACCGCCGTGGCGGCTTGTTCGATTTCGTTGTTCTGTTTTTGCAGGCCACGGGAGGACTCTTCGGTAACCGTGCTGAGTTCTTCGGCGGCAGCCCCCAATTGAGTGGCGGAACCGGCGATCTGTTCGATGGTTTTGCGCAGGCTGTTCTGCATGGCGGCCAAGGCGCCGAGCAAACGGGCCGGTTCGTCCTTGCCATCGACTTCAATGGTTTTGATCAGGTTGCCGCCGGCGATGGTTTCTGCGGCCTGCACGGCGCGGTTCAATGGTTCGATGATGCTGCGGGTCAGCAGCCACGCCAGCAGAACGGTCATCAGCGCCGCGACCACCGACACCACGATAATGCCGTTGGTGGCAAAGGAATACTGGTCTTCGGCCTCGGCATCGGCCGCTGTGGCGTCAGCCTTGTTGATGGCGATCAGTTTGTTCAACTGCTCGCCCATCTGATCGGTGCCGTCCTTGATCCGTGAGTTGATCAACTTGCGCATTTCATCCAGCTTGTCCTGGCGGGACAGATCCATCATCTCGCGCTGGGCTTGCAGGTAGTTGTCCAGGGTGGTGGCGAAGGTTTTGTACAGCGTCGCCTCTTCACCGCCTGCGGGCAACGCCGCATAACCGGCCTGGGCCGTTTTGACTTTGCCTACCAGCACCTCAATGCGGGTGGCGGCTTCTTGCAGGCTCGCCGGCTCACGGTTCACCAGCACGCGGAACGACAGAATGCGCAGGCGCAGCACGTTTTCGGTCATGGTGCCGAGGAAGCCGATGCTGGGCAGGTGATTACTTTCCATGTCCACGGAGGCCTGGCGAATGATCGACATTCGACTCACGGCAAACACACCCAGCACGATGACCAGCAAGGCGATGAAAGCAAAACCGAGGAAGGCGCGGGGCGCGATATTCAGATTACGCATGGACATAGGATGAGTCTCGGGTGATTGAGCTTCGAGCATCCGTGCCGTGATCGCTGTCAGGTGGGCGTGTAAGCCGGCCGGATCAGCCTGGCGCCACTGTTGTAATAGGTTTGTGTGCGCCTATGAGGGTTATCGGCTGGACTTGAGGATTTTCGCGGGGGAAGTGGAAATATATTTCAAGGGGTTACGGGTGTTTCAATGGTGAAACACCGTGCCGGAGAGGATTGAGCTTCTGTGGCGAGGGGGCTCGCCCCCGTTGGGTCGCGAAGCGGCCCCCGCATTTTGTCAGTAAAACCGTATCGGCAAGTTTTACGACTGCTTCGCAGCCGAACGGGGGCAAGCCCCCTCGCCACAAAGTCTAAACCCTGCGTTCACGGTCTGCCTGTTACATCTTGTTGGCTGATTTCACGACGGCTGCGCCGCCGAACGCTGCCTCGCGCTGCTCGACAGCTGCTACGCAGATCAGGCGTTGCGGGCGGCCATGCGCCACACTCTGGCAATATCACTCGCCCGCTCGCGCAACAACCGTGGCGCCTCGGCACAGGCTTGTTCCAACGTCATCGGCCCGCTCGCCAGGGCAAACGCTGCATCAATCCCATGTCCATACAGTTCCTGATAACCCTCGCCCAGGGTTCCTGCGATGACAATCACCGGCACCCCCTGCTGACGAGCGATCCGCGCTACACCGAAAGGCGTCTTGCCGCGCAAGGTCTGGGCGTCGAAGCGGCCTTCGCCGGTAATCACCAGATCCGCGCCTTTGACGGCTTCAGCCAGGCCGACCAGCTCCGCGACCACTTCCACACCCGCCTGAAATTGCGCACCGAGAAACGCCTTGGCCGCAAAGCCCAAGCCACCCGCCGCGCCGCTGCCCGGCTCATCGCGCACATCTTTATCCAGCGCCTGCGCGCACAGGTCGGCAAAGTGCCCAAGGGCTTGATCCAGTTGCTGGACCTGCTGCGGCGATGCGCCTTTTTGCGGACCAAAAATCGCTGACGCGCCATGCGGGCCGCACAGTGGATTGTTGACGTCGGCGGCAATGTCGAAACGCACCGCGTTCAGGCGCGGATCGATTTCGGTCAGGTCGATGTTCGCCAGTTGTGCCAGCGCCAGTCCGCCCGGCGCGAGAATTTGTCCCTGGGCGTTGAACAGTTTCACGCCCAAGGCCTGCATCGCCCCGGCGCCGCCGTCATTGGTGGCGCTGCCGCCAATCGCCAGGATCACCCGTTGCGCACCGGCATCGAGTGCGGCGCGGATCAGTTCACCAGTGCCGAAGGTGCTGCTGATGCAGGCATCGCGTTGCCCTGGCGGAACCAGTTGCAAGCCACTGGCTTCAGCCATTTCGATGATCGCGGTGTGGTTGTGTGGCAACCAGCCCCACGCGGCTTCGACGCTGACACCCAACGGACCGCGCACCGGCGTGCGGCGCAGTTCGCCTTCGCAGGCCGCCAGAATCGACTCAACCGTCCCTTCCCCGCCGTCGGCCATCGGGCATTTGACCAATTGCGCGTCCGGCCAGACTTCGGCCAAACCCAGCGCAACGGCATCGGCTACGCCCTGGGCACTCAGGCTGTCCTTGAACGAATCGGGGGCGATGACGATTTTCATGTGAATTCTCCAGTTCAGTGCTTCCATGCTGCCAGTTGCCAGGAGCGCTGACGCCAGTCCGTTGCACAAGCGGGGATGGCGTTTGTTGTTCATTTATACAAAGTCAGTATGGCGGGTGTCAGGGATGGCCTCTTCGCGAGCAAGCCCGCTCCCACATTTGGAATGTGTTCCCCTGTGGGAGCGGGCTTGCTCGCGAAGGCGTCAGTGAAATCACCACCACTCTCTAGTCCGTTTGCGGAAGCAACTGTACCCCCAGATAAAGCGCCAACATCCCATCCAGCCGCAATGGATCAACCCCACTCAACTCGGCGATCCGCTCCATCCGATAACGCAAGCTGTTGCGATGAATCCCCAACGCATCGGCACAGGCCTGGCTCTGCCCATCGTGATCGCACCAACTGCGCAGGGTCGCCAGCAGTTGGCCGTTGTTGTCCTTAGCGATGACTTTGCGCAACGGCTTGAGCAGTTCGTCCAGCGCATCGTCGTTGCGATGCCGCCAAAGCATCACCGGCAGCCGATAACGGTTCAGTGTCAGCAATCGCGAGCGCGGCAACACGTCGCGTCCATAGGCCAGCAAGTCCCCGACTCGGCGATAGCAGCGGCGCAAACCCGGCAGTCCATCGGCCTGCCCGCCGACGGCAATGCGCAGGATGTTCCAGCCCAGGCCATCGAGTTTTTCCAGCAGCCGCTCATGTTCGATCGCCTGGCTCGCCGGTCGGCACCACAGCAACGAGGACTTAGCCGAACTGACGCACCAGCTGTCGGGGTAACGACTAATCAGCCAGGCACTAAGGGCTTCGACGGTCTGGCCCGGCCCGTGCTCCAGGCCCAGCTCGAACAGATACGGGACCCGCGTCAGTTGCGGCTTGAGCCCCAACTGCTGTGCCTCATCCACCAAACGCGGCGAATCCCCGGCGTCGGTCAACAGCAACGCGAGCAAATCATCGCAACGCTGGCGCCGCCATTGCTGTTCGGCTTGCTGATTGCGCTGGCCGACCAGCATCTCGGCGGTCATGCGCACCAGTTCGGCATAAGTGCGCAGTTGCTCCGGTTCGCCGGTGATTCCGAGCACGCCGATCAGCCGCTGATCGAGCAGCAACGGCAGGTTGATCCCCGGTTGCACACCTTTGAGATGAATCGCCGTTTGCGCATCGATTTCCACCACCCGCCCGTTGGCCAGCACCAGTTGCGCACCTTCGTGGCGGGTGTTGATCCGCTCGGGTTCGCCGCTGCCGAGGATCAAGCCCTGGCTGTCCATGACGTTGACGTTGTACGGCAGGATAGCCATGGCCCGGTCGACGATGTCCTGGGCCAGGTCGTGATCGAGTTCAAACATGGGGCAGGTCCTTGAAAACGGGGTGGGACGGGTTGTTCACCCGCACAGGCCTTGGTGGCAAACCCTGTGCTCAGGCACAAAGACAATTACCCAAGGGGTGGCCGAGACTCACAGGGCGATCAACGTTACCCTTTGCATCGCAAAAAATCATAATAAAGAGAGAGCCCGCCATGTCACAGAGCGCAGCCGCTACCCAGACCATCGTTGACGAAAAAAACGCCGTTTACAAACGCATTACCCTGCGTTTGATCCCCTTCATCTTTATCTGCTACCTGTTCAACTACCTCGACCGGGTGAACGTTGGATTCGCCAAGTTGCAGATGCTCGACGCGCTGAAATTCAGCGAAACCGTGTACGGCCTCGGGGCCGGGATCTTCTTTATCGGTTACGTGCTGTGCGGCGTACCGAGCAACCTGGCATTGACCAAGTTCGGCCCACGGCGCTGGATCGCGCTGATGATGATCGTCTGGGGCTCGCTCTCGACCTGCCTGCTGTTCGTCACCACACCGACTGAGTTCTACACGTTGCGCCTGTTCACCGGCGCGGCTGAAGCCGGGTTCTTCCCGGGCGTGGTGCTTTATCTTTCGCAGTGGTTCCCGACCTTCCGCCGTGGCCGCATCATGGCGCTGTTCATGTCGGCGATCCCGGTGTCCGGCCTGCTCGGCAGTCCGTTCTCCGGCTGGATTCTCAACCACTTCGGCGCTGGCCAGGCGGGTTTGGCCGGCTGGCAGTGGATGTTTTTGCTGCAAGGGATTCCGACGGTCATCCTCGGCGCCCTCGCCTACTTCCTGCTCAGCGACAGTTATGCGAATGCCAAGTGGCTGACGCCGTTTGAGCGCTCGGTACTCGAAGCGGACCACGCTGAAGACTTGGCGAACAAACCTAAAACCACCACCGATTCGCTGTCGGCGGTGTTCAAGAACCCGGCGATCTGGGCGTTCGGCCTGATCTATTTCTGCATCCAGAGCGGCGTTTACGCGATCAACTTCTGGCTGCCGTCGATCATCAAGAACCTCGGCTTCAGCGATAACCTGGTGATTGGCTGGTTGAGTGCGATTCCGTACCTGCTGGCGGCGGTATTCATGTTGCTGGTCGGTCGTTCGGCAGACTTGCGAAAAGAGCGGCGCTGGCACTTGGTGGTGCCGATGCTGATGGGCGCGGTGGGTCTGTTGATTGCGGTGAACTTCGCGACGACACCGGCGATTGCGATTCTCGGCCTGACCATCGCCACCATGGGCGCCCTCACCGGCCTGCCGATGTTCTGGCCGGTGCCGACCGCCCTGCTGAGCGCGGGTGCGGCGGCGGGTGGTCTGGCGCTGATCAACTCCATGGGGCAGATGGCTGGTTTTCTGAGCCCGTACCTGGTGGGTTGGGTCAAGGACAGCACCGGTTCGACGGATGCGGCGCTGTATCTGTTGGCGGGTGTGATTGTGTGCGGGAGCGTGTTGGCGTTGCGCATGACGCGCACCCTGCGCGCCTGACCCCACCGCTGATCCCCCTGTGGGAGCGAGCTTGTGTGGCGAGGGGGCTTGCCCCCGTTGGGTCGCGAAGCGGCCCCTGAACCCGCAATCGCGCTCTTTCAGGTATACCGCGTGCAAGGTTTTTACGACTGCTGCGCAGCCGAACGGGGGCAAGCCCCCTCGCCACACAAACCTGCTTCCACATTTGATTCGCAGTGTTCGATAAATCAGTTTGATCCATGCGGCAGTTCTGGTATTTGATTGACGCCTTTCCCATCGGCAAAAGGATTTCGTCATGAGCTACCGCACATTGGGTCATTCGGGTCTGCAGGTGTCCACCTTGACCCTGGGCACCATGATGTTCGGCGAACAGACCAGCACCGAAGATTCCCTGCGGATCATCGACAAGGCCTGGGACCAGGGCATCAATTTCATCGACACCGCCGACGTCTACACCGGCGGACGTTCCGAAGAGATCGTCGGCGAGGCCGTCGCCGGCAATCGCCACGAATGGGTGCTCGCCACCAAAGTCGGCTTCGGTCCGGTGGACGGCGTACCGAATCGCAGCGGCTTGAGCCGCAAGCACCTCTTCAACGGCATCGATGCCAGCCTGACGCGCCTGGGCACCGATTACGTCGACATCTATTACCTGCACCGCGAAGACCACAACACGCCGCTGGAAGTCACCATTTCGGCGATTGGCGACCTCATTCGCCAGGGCAAGATTCGTTACTGGGGCCTCTCCAACTACCGTGGCTGGCGCATCGCCGAAGTGATTCGCGTGGCCGACAAGCTCGGGGTCGACCGGCCGGTGATCAGCCAGCCGCTTTACAACATCGTCAATCGCCAGGCCGAAACCGAGCAGATGACGGCGGCCCACGCTTATGGCCTGGGTGTCGTGCCGTATAGCCCGTTGGCGCGCGGCGTGCTCAGCGGCAAATACGCGCCGGATGTAAAGCCTGACGCCAACAGCCGTGCCGGACGCCAGGACAAACGCATCCTGGAAACCGAATGGCGCATCGAGTCGCTGCGCATTGCCCAGCAGATCCAGGAATACACCCAGGGTCGCGGCGTCGGCATCGTTGAATTCGCGATTGCCTGGGTGATCAACAACAGCGCCGTCACCTCCGCCATCGTCGGCCCGCGTACTGAAGAGCAGTGGGATGCGTACACCAAGGCTCAAACCGTGAAAATCACGGCGGAAGATGAAGCGTTCATTGATTCGCTGGTGAAACCGGGGCATTCGTCGACACCGGGATTCAACGACGTCAGCCACTTCGTGTCCGGCCGTAAACCGCGTAATAACTGAAAAAACCCATAACCTGTGGGAGCGGGCTTGCTCGCGAAGGCAGTGTGTCAGGCAATGCAGATGTCGACTGACACGGCCCCTTCGCGAGCAAGCCCGCTCCCACAGGGGGTTTTGTGTTGATTGCAAATCTTGCAGGTGACAAAGATCAAAAGTGGGAGCGAGCCTGCTCGCGAAAGCGGTCTAACCTTCAACATCAATGTTGGCTGAATGCCGTCTTCGCGAGCAGGCTCGCTCCCACAGGGGGCTTGTGTTGATTACAAATCTTGTAGGTGACAAAGATCAAAAGTGGGAGCGGGCTTGCTCGCGAAGGCAGCTTTGCATTCAACATCAATGCTGGCTGGCAGACCGCTTTCGCGAGCAAGCTTCGCTCCTACAGGTTTTGCGTTGTTCTTGATCAATCGGACAATGTTCTAAGCTAAAACCACGTATCCTCTGCGCCCCCGTTTCACGTTCAACCTCGCGAGGACAGTTTGTCTAAAGGTATCGCTTTATCGGTCACAGCCTCGGTGCTGTTTGCCGTCATGTATTACTACACTTCGTTGCTCACTCCCCTGAGCGGCGTAGAAATCTTCGGCTGGCGGATGCTGCTGACCGTGCCCTGCATGACGGTGTTCATGGCGGTGTCCGGTGAATGGCGGCGCGCGGTCGAGATCCTCAAGCGCCTGGGCGGCAAGCCGAAGTTGTTGGCGGCTCTTATCGTGTCGGCGACATTGCTGGGCCTGCAACTCTGGCTGTTCATGTGGGCGCCGCTCAACGGCTACAGCCTCGACGTGTCGCTGGGTTATTTCCTTTTGCCGCTGTCGATGGTGCTGACCGGCCGAATCGCTTATGGCGAGCGCTTGTCCTACCTGCAAAAAGTCGCGGTGTTTTTTGCCACCCTCGGCGTGCTCAACGAGTTGTATCAGGTCGGTGGTTTTTCCTGGGCGACCTTGCTGGTGGTGGTCGGTTACCCCCTGTACTTCGTGCTGCGCAAATGGCTGAAGACCGACAACCTCGGCGGCCTGTGGCTAGACATGATCCTGATGCTGCCGGTGGCGTTCTGGTTCGTCTGGGGCGGCGCCCAAGGCTTCGGCGTGTTCGACCAATACCCGTGGCTTTCGCTGCTGATCCCGGTGCTAGGGTTGATCAGTGCTTCGGCATTGGTGGTCTACATCATCGCCAGCCGCTTGTTGCCGTTCAGCCTGTTCGGGCTGTTGAGTTATGTCGAACCCGTGCTGTTGCTGGGTGTGGCGTTGTTGCTGGGGGAAAGCATCAAGGCTGGGGAATGGCTGACGTATATTCCGATCTGGCTGGCGGTTGTGGTGCTGGTGTTTGAAGGGTTCAAGCACATGATGCGTAATCGCCGACCTTGAAGTCTGCGCAAAAAACCTGTGGGGGCGGGCTTGCTCGCGAATGCGGTGTATCAGTCTCATTGATGGCGACCGACACGGCCTCTTCGCGAGCAAGCCCGCTCCCACATTGGTTTTGTATACACCAATAAAAAGCCCGGCCAGCATTGCTGCTGACCGGGCTTTTTTACAGCTGCAACGGGTTACTCAGTTGCGAGCACACCGCGACGCACCTGATCGCGCTCGATCGATTCGAACAACGCCTTGAAGTTGCCTTCACCGAAACCATCATCGCCTTTGCGCTGGATGAATTCGAAGAACACCGGCCCCATCAGGGTTTCCGAGAAGATCTGCAGCAGCAGACGCTTGTCGCCCGACTCGGACGAACCGTCCAGCAGAATCCCGCGCATTTGCAGTTGATCAACCGGCTCGCCGTGGTTCGGCAAACGGCCTTCAAGCATTTCGTAATAGGTTTCCGGTGGCGCGGTCATGAAGCGCATGCCGATTTTCTTCAGGCGATCCCAGGTGTCGATCAGGTTGTCGCTGAGGAACGCAACGTGCTGGATGCCTTCGCCGTTGAATTGCATCAGGAACTCTTCGATCTGCCCGGCGCCCTTGGACGATTCTTCGTTCAACGGGATGCGGATCATGCCATCCGGCGCGGTCATGGCCTTGGAAGTCAGGCCGGTGTATTCGCCCTTGATGTCGAAGTAACGGATTTCGCGGAAGTTGAACAGCTTCTCGTAGAAGTTGGCCCAGTAGGCCATGCGCCCGCGATACACGTTGTGGGTCAGGTGATCGATGATCTTCAGGCCCGCCCCTTCCGGATTGCGGTCAACGCCTTCGATGAACACGAAGTCGATGTCGTAGATCGAGCTGCCTTCGCCGAAACGGTCGATCAGGTACAGCGGCGCGCCGCCGATGCCTTTGATCGCCGGGAGGTGCAGTTCCATCGGACCGGTTTCGATATGGATCGGCTGGGCGCCGAGTTCGAGGGCACGCTTGTAGGCTTTTTGCGAATCCTTGACCCGGAACGCCATGCCACACACCGACGGGCCGTGTTCGGCCGCGAAGTACGAAGCGACGCTGTTGGGTTCGTTGTTGAGGATCAGGTTGATCTGGCCCTGGCGATACAGGTGCACGTCTTTGGAGCGGTGGGTCGCGACCTTGGTGAAGCCCATGATCTCGAAGATCGGCTCCAGGGTATTCGGGGTCGGCGATGCGAACTCAATGAATTCAAAGCCCATCAGGCCCATTGGGTTTTCGTATAAATCTGCCATGGTTGGCGCCTCATCATCTGCATTTGAAATTAACGGATCGTTAGTTGCTAGCAATGCTGAGACTGGCGGGTGGCGCACAGGAGATGCCCCGAACGCTGCGGGCGAGGAAGTCACCGTAGATCAATTGAAACCCAAAACTCTTCATTGTCGACCCAAGGCTCTTGCGGGCGAGGCTTCTGGTGTCAGAAGTCGTTTATTATTGTATGCGTAACCCGATTCTACACAGCGTAAAACGGTTTGTCCGCCTTCTGTATCAAATCCCCTTTTTCGTGGCCGGCGCAAGGGGTTTGTTGCACAGGTAAATCCCCGCCAGAATCAACCCGCCACCCAGGCACATGGCCAGCGTTAGCTGCTCGCCCAACAGCAGCGCGCCGAGGATCACGGCGGTCAGCGGATTCAGGGCAATGAACACGCCGGAACGGGTTGCGCCGATTTTGCGGATGCCGTCGTAATATCCAATGTAGGCCAGCGCCGAGCCGAGCACGCCGAGGTACATCAGGCTCAGCCATTGTTGCGGCCCCAGGCTGACCAGCGCGTCGACACTCAACTCGCCGCGCAATGCGCTGGTTATCCAGAGCATCGCTGTGCCCAATAGAATCGAGTACGTCACCGTTTGCACCGGCCCCAGCGTCACATTCAGCTCTTTGGAAAACAGCGAGTAAACACCCCAGCTCAGCACACAGCCGAAAATCAACAGATCACCGATCCACGCATCGGCATTGGCCGCCAGCAATTGTGGGTTGCGGCTGACGATCACCATTCCTGCCCCGGCGATGCAGATCGCGATCCCCGCCACTTTCGCCCGGCTCAAGCGCTCCTTGAACAGCAACCACGACGCCAGCCCGATCACTGCCGGGTTCAACGCCACAATCAACGACGCCCGGGACGCGTTGATGTAATGCAGTCCATAAAAGAAGCACAGGTTGTAGAAGAAAATCCCGAAGAATCCCAGCAGCGCCAATTGCGCCCATTGCCGCAAGCTTGGCTGCACCA
Source organism: Pseudomonas nunensis (assembly GCF_024296925.1). NCBI lineage: Bacteria > Pseudomonadati > Pseudomonadota > Gammaproteobacteria > Pseudomonadales > Pseudomonadaceae > Pseudomonas > Pseudomonas nunensis. Next base: position 2,372,781 of record NZ_CP101125.1, on the reverse strand, counting down.
GCGGCACGCGGGCCAGCAACAAAAACAGCATTAGTGCCACGCTGGCGAACAGAAACCGCAGGCTCGCGGCAAACAACGGGCTCAGGCTGTCAGCCAGGAATCGCCCGGCCACGAACGTCCCGCCCCAGATCATCGTCACCGCTGCCAGTTTCAAATAAACCGGTAGGTCCGAAGGTTTTGTCAGGCTTTGTTCATAGCTATTCATATGTCACCAGAAGAAACGGATGACGTATCATCAAGCTAATGTCTGATCATCGTAAAATGAGTAAAAACTCATGACTCTGACCCAACTGGAGATCTTCTCCCTGGTCGCCGAACTGCGCGGTTTCACGGCTGCGGCCAATCGCCTGGGCATTTCGCAGTCGGCGGTTTCCCATGCGCTGAAGGCGCTGGAACAGGAACTCGGCGTCGAACTGTTGCGTCGTCATCAGTCCCAGGTTGAACTCAGCGATATCGGTCAGCAGTTACTATTGCGCGCCCGGGCGATGCTCGGACTGGCCAATACCTTGCGCCAGGAAGCCGCCGATGCCCGGGGAATGAAACGCGGCACGCTGCGTATTGGCTCTTTCGGCCCGACCTCGTCGATCAAGTTGTTGCCGATGATCCTGGAGCCATTTCGCGCGGCCCATCCTGGCATCGAAGTGCATATCGACGAAGGCCCTGACCGCCAGGTGATTCAATGGCTGGAGGAGCGGCGCATCGATGTCGGTTTTGTCGTGTTGCCCGAGGAGCGCTTCGACACCTTTGCACTGTTCGAGGATCAGATGGTTGCGTTATTGCCCACCGATCACCCGCTGGGCGCGCATGAAAGCCTGAGTTTGCAGGACTTGTGTCATGACCCGTTCGTGCTGACCGAGGCCGGTTCTTCGGAGTTGGTTTCCCGGCTGTTCAACGCCGCCAGACTGACACCGAACATTCGCTATCGTTGCTCGCAACTGCTCAGCACCCTCGACACCGTGGGACGTGGCGCGGCCCTGACCGTCGTCGCCGAAAGCTCACTGCCGCAAGACAACGACCGTCGTTATGTGAAAAGACCTCTGTCGCCGCCGGTCAAACGTCAGGTCGGGTTGGCCGTGCTGGATCAGCGTCAGTCATCCCCGGCGACGCTGGCCTTTATCGAACTGGCCTCAAACCTGACTTACCGCTGAGCAACACGAGCACGAACGGCCGACTATCATGGCCATAACTGAATTCTTCCTGGTTTCGCAAATGCCTCTGACCGTCAAATCCCGCCGTAAGCGCAGCGCCCGAATTGCTGTGACTGTATTAAGCGGGGTGCTCCCGGTTCTGTTGGGCGTCGCCATCCTTTATATGCAAGCCGGGCGCGTACTGAAACAAAGCACCGAGCAAACCGCCGAGGAAGCCTTGCGTCAATTCAACCTGATGCTCGACAACACTGCCGAAGCGGCGCGAGTGTTGCTGCCCCTGGCCGGCGACCGTTGCGAGGATGCCAAACTGGCGCTGCGCGAACAGGTGACCCGCAGACCTTTTGTGCGCTCGACCAATCTGGTGTGGGACAACAACCTCTATTGCAGTTCGTTGTTTGGCGACTATCAGGAGAAGGTCAACCCCGGCGACTACACGCAAGGCCAGTTGTGGTTGATGAATGGCAATCCGGTAACGCCCAATACCGCGTTGCTGGTTTATCGTCTCAGCGATGGCCAAAAAGGCGCGCTGACCACCCTCGACGGTTATCACTTGAGCAACGTACTGCGACTGATCGGCCGTCAGACTTCATTGTTGCTGCAAGTCGGCAATAACTGGTTATCCGCCGACGGCAAGGTGCATGACAGCGCCCTGCCCGTCTTGCCGGTGGCGCAGAGCACACGGGTTTCCGAGCAGTACGCGTTTACCGTGGCCGCCGGTTTTCCCGAGGGCGAAACCTGGCGCTACATGAGCCGCGAATATCCGCCGCTGTTCAGCCTGCTGATCTTTTTTGGCGTGGTGTCGGGCACGATCGGCCACATTCTGCAAAAACGCGCCTCGTCACCCAGTGTTGAACTTCAACGGGCGCTGGAGGCTGGCGAGTTCATTCCGTATTTCCAGCCCGTGGTGCATGGCGACACCAAAAAGTGGAGCGGCGCCGAGGTGTTGATGCGCTGGAATCATCCCAAGGAAGGTCTGGTGCGCCCGGACCTGTTTATCCCGTTTGCCGAACACTCAGGCCTGATCGTACCGATGACCCACTCATTGATGCAAAAGACTGCCGCGTTGCTGGCACCGGTATCGGCCACGTTTGAGGGACCGTTTCATATTGGTATCAACATCACCGCCAGCCACTGCCGGGACTTGGAACTGGTGGAGGATTGCCGCGTGTTTCTCAGCGCCTTCGCGCCCGGCAGCATCAGCCTGGTGCTGGAGCTGACCGAGCGCGAACTGATCGAGCCCACGGCCATTACTCTCCAATTGTTCGAGCAACTTCACGAGTTGGGCGTGATGATCGCCATCGATGACTTCGGCACCGGCCATTCAAGCCTGGGTTACTTGCGCCAATTCAACGTGGACTTCCTGAAAATCGATCAGAGTTTTGTCGCCATGATCGGTGCCGACGCCCTCTCCCGGCACATTCTGGACAGCATCATCGAACTCTCGGCCAAGCTGGACTTGGGAATTGTTGCCGAAGGTGTAGAAACCGAGGCACAAAGCGATTACCTGACCGCCCATCACGTGAACTTCCTGCAAGGCTACCTGTTCGGCCGGCCGATGCCCGGCGCGGACTTCATTAATGCATTAAGTCTTCATTAACCGACGCTGCAGATAACGAAACCCGCACCAAATTGAATCAAAAGACTGCTGTTGTTACATGAAGAAAAAGACATGATTTACTCTTGAGCAATTAACTACTACAATTTTTCTTACCCTGTGCAAGATTGGCAGGTGAGCCATTATCACCGAGTCGCTTCAAGGCTCTTGGCTTATAGCTTTGTTTGCGGTTGGTATCAGCCAAACACACTATTGGAGTAAAGATATTGTCCAGACTCGCTGAATTTCGTGCAGCTGAAAAGGCCCTTCAAGAACAGCTCAAGCAGCTGGAATCCTTGAAGAACGATGCCGGGCTCAAGAAAGAAATCGAATTCGAAGAAAAGCTCCAGGGGCTGATGAAAACCTACGGCAAAAGCCTGCGCGACATCATCGCCATTCTCGATCCGAACCCGGCTAAATCGGGCCTGCAACAGACCGCCGCGCCTAAAACCCGCCGCGCCCGCGTGGTCAAGGTCTATCACAACCCGCACACCGGTGAATTGATTGAAACCAAGGGCGGCAATCACCGTGGCCTGAAAGCCTGGAAGGAACAGTACGGTGCAGCCACCGTCGATTCCTGGTTGCGCGGTTAACCCTTCGCAGCAACAAAAAAAGCCCTGCTAATGCAGGGCTTTTTCATGCCTGTTATCTAACAAATGCAACGATAGTCGTCGATCAAGTTGGAAATACCTTGTACGGAGGTGCCAGACACCGGGCGCACTCAATACTTGTCGTGTACTTTGTGCTTAATCCCTTTGGGCATCTAAAAACCCGGGCCTTGAAAAATCACCGCCTTAAATTCTTCATCTAAAGTTTCAAGCTGTTACGGGCCGCCGCTATTTCATCCTGACTTGCCTTATAAACCTCAGCCTGCCCCGCGTAGGAAAGAACATAGGCGGTGTCTGCCTGTACGGCAGCGACCAATGTTTGAGAAAGCACGTGCCGGCCGTTCTGGGTGATTGTGCACGTGGTTTCAAGCGCTGACAGTTGACTCAATGTAGCCGGGTGAATCTTGTTGCAGACACTCTGATAGCCACCCTGGAAAAAGTCTTTCTGCACCGACTTGCGCATCTCCAGCAACACGCCCTGCAAGTTCACCTGATGGCCGCTTTCCACTGGGGTCATGGTCAGCTCCATTACCAGCACCTGATTGCCATCGGCATCGTTTTTCACCGCGCGCTGGCGTGACACTTGTGGCTCGGCTTGATTTGGCGCAACGACTTCCACTTCCCAGCCGCTTGGCCAGGTGATGCTTGGGGTGTCTGCCTGCACCGTCGAGGCCAGTGCAAACAAACCCATGAAAACGAATAGCGATGCAAACGGTCGGATCATTACGAGAGGCACTCACAGATTGAACCACAAAGTCTGAGCCTCACCCGGCCGTCAGGCAATAGCCGGGCGTTTTGGTTTGGCGATGTCGGGACGCTTGCGTATCATTGCGACCATTCGCCAGCCCCACTTATTTTCCGGAGGGCCCATGAGCCTGCACGAATTGAACACCTTCCCCGGCGTCACCGCCGCACCGGACACCGCAACCCAGAAGTTCGTCTTCAACCACACCATGTTGCGGGTCAAGGACATCACCAAGTCCCTGGATTTCTACACGCGCATCCTCGGTTTCTCGCTGGTTGAAAAGCGTGACTTCCCGGAAGCCGAGTTCAGCCTGTACTTCCTGGCGCTGGTCGATAAAAACCAGATCCCGGCCGATGCAGCAGCACGTACCGAGTGGATGAAGTCGATCCCCGGCATTCTGGAACTGACCCACAACCACGGCACCGAAAACGATCCGGAGTTTGCCTACCATAACGGCAACACCGACCCGCGTGGCTTTGGCCATATCTGCATTTCGGTTCCTGACATCCGCGCGGCGTGCGAACGCTTCGAAGCCTTGGGCTGTGATTTCCAGAAGCGCCTGAACGATGGCCGCATGAAGAGCCTGGCGTTTATCAAGGACCCGGATGCTTACTGGGTCGAAATCATCCAGCCAGCACCGATGTAAAACCTGGCAATATTCCCCTGTGGGAGCGGGCTTGCTCGCGAAAGCGGTGTGTCATCCAGCATCAATGTTAACTGACACGACGCCTTCGCGAGCAAGCTCGCTCCCACATTGGAAATGCGCGAGACAAAAAAACCCCATGATCACTCATGGGGTTTTGTGTTTTCAGCGCTGGCGTTTACGCCGGGGCCGAGGTGCGGATCAGGTGGTCGAATGCGCTGAGGGAAGCCTTGGCGCCCTCGCCCACTGCAATCACAATCTGCTTGTACGGCACGGTAGTCACGTCACCGGCAGCAAACACACCCGGCAGCGAAGTCTCGCCACGCGCATCGACGATGATCTCGCCACGCGGCGACAACTCGACGGTGCCTTTGAGCCAATCGGTGTTCGGCAACAAACCGATCTGCACGAAGATCCCTTCCAGCTCGACCGTGGTGAACTCACCCGAATCGCGATCCTTGTAGACCAGGCCGGTCACTTTCTGCCCGTCACCCTTCACTTCGCTGGTCAGCGCGCTGGTGATGACGTTGACGTTCGGCAGGCTGTACAACTTGCGTTGCAGGACCGCATCGGCGCGCAGCTTGCTGTCGAATTCCAGCAGCGTGACGTGGCTGACGATACCGGCCAGGTCAATGGCCGCTTCGACGCCGGAGTTACCGCCACCGATCACCGCTACGCGTTTACCCTTGAACAACGGACCATCGCAGTGCGGGCAGAAACACACGCCCTTGGCTTTATATTGCTGCTCGCCCGGCACACCCATTTCGCGCCAGCGGGCGCCGGTGGCAAGGATCAGTGCCTTGGTTTTCAGGCTGGCACCGCTTTCGAAGCGCACTTCGTGCAGTTCGCCGACGTTCTTCGCCGGGATCAGCGCGGTGGCACGTTGCAGGTTCATGATGTCGACGTCGTATTGCTTGACGTGTTCTTCCAGGGCGCTGGCCAGTTTCGGCCCTTCGGTTTCCTGCACGGAGATGAAGTTTTCGATGGCCATGGTGTCGAGCACCTGCCCACCAAAACGTTCAGCGGCCACGCCGGTACGAATGCCTTTACGGGCGGCGTAGATCGCGGCCGCAGCACCGGCCGGGCCACCGCCGACGATCAAGACGTCAAAGGCTTCTTTGGCGCTGATCTTCTCGGCTTGCAGTTCGGCACCGCTGGTGTCGATCTTGGCGAGGATTTCTTCCACGCCCATGCGGCCCTGGCCGAAGATTTCACCGTTCAGGTAGACGCTTGGCACCGCCATGATCTGGCGCTTGTCGACTTCGGCCTGGAACAGCCCACCGTCGATGGCGACGTGGCGGATGTTCGGGTTGAGCACGGCCATCAGGTTCAGCGCCTGGACCACGTCCGGGCAGTTCTGGCAGGACAGCGAGAAGTAAGTCTCGAAGCTGAACTCGCCTTTGAGCGAGCGAATCTGTTCGATCACTTCGACACTGGCTTTCGAAGGGTGACCGCCGACTTGCAGCAAGGCCAGCACCAACGAAGTGAATTCGTGACCCATCGGGATGCCGGCGAAACGCAGGCTGATGTCGGCACCCGGGCGATTGATCGAGAACGATGGCTTGCGTGCATCATCACCGTTGTCGAGCAAAGTAATTTGCGTGGAAAGACTGGCAACGTCTTTCAACAGTTCGAGCATTTCCTGGGATTTCGCACCGTCGTCGAGGGAGGCAACGATCTCGATCGGTTGGGTGACCCGTTCCAGGTACGATTTCAACTGGGCTTTAAGATTGGCGTCCAACATACGGGCGATTTCCTTTACTTTATTTGAGGCGAAAAAAAACGCCCGAGCGAATCTCGCCCGGGCGTTTTTATTGGGCGGTTGCAGCTTACTTAGGTGCGGAAACCCGCCCTGGTGATGCTTGCGTCACAGACTTAGATCTTGCCGACCAGGTCCAGGGACGGAGCCAGAGTGGCCTCGCCTTCTTTCCACTTGGCTGGGCAAACTTCGCCCGGGTGAGCAGCAACGTACTGGGCAGCCTTGATTTTGCGCAGCAGTTCGGAAGCGTCACGACCAACACCGCCATCGTTCAGCTCAACGATTTTGATCTGGCCTTCCGGGTTGATCACGAAGGTGCCACGGTCAGCCAGGCCAACTTCTTCGATCAGTACGTCGAAGTTGCGGGAGATGGCGTGGGTTGGGTCGCCGATCATGGTGTATTCGATTTTGCCGATGGCTGGCGAAGTGTTGTGCCAGGCAGCGTGAGCAAAGTGAGTGTCAGTGGAAACGCTGTAGATTTCGACGCCCAGTTTCTGGAACGCGGCGTAGTTGTCAGCCAGGTCTTCCAGTTCGGTTGGGCAAACGAAAGTGAAGTCAGCTGGGTAGAAGAACACGACAGACCATTTGCCTTTCAGGTCTGCGTCCGACACTTGTACGAAGTCGCCATTTTTGTAAGCGGTAGCTTTGAACGGTTTTACTTGGCTGTTGATGATAGGCATCGGTGACTCTCCGTCAGGGTTGAAAAGTTGGGTTGAGAAGTTGATGGAGTGAATCCTACCCACTCGATAGCCGGATGGCTCATTGGCAAAGCTCATGCTGCTCATTGGTTTTCGCTATTAGCAGAACGTATTAATAGAAGAAAACTTACTTAGCAGCGCCAATGGCCTTTTCCGCGAGGGGCGTCATCCCGAGAAACGGGCTGGCTTCAACATAGCGCATGGCGGATTTCATATCCTTCCAGCCCACGTAACTCATCAACGACTTCAGGTCCCAACCACTCTGATGGGCCCATGTTGCAAAACCGCGACGCAAGGAGTGACTGGTGTAGTGCTCGGCCGGAATGCCGGCGCGCTCCAGTGCCTGGCGCAACAGCGGAATCACGCTGTTGGCGTGCAAGCCCTCCTCACTCAGGTGACCCCAGCGGTCGATGCCACGAAACACCGGACCGCGAACCAATGCAGCTTCAGTGATCCAGGCGATGTAGGCCTGCACCGGACACAAACGCTGCAACGCCGGCGTCTGATAGGTCTTGCCGAGGTTTTCGCGGTCGCTCTTGCTGCGCGGCAGATAGAGCGTGATGCCCGATTGAGCGACGGCTTTTACGTGCTCGATCTGCAATCGGCACAGCTCATCGCTGCGAAAGCCGCGCCAGAAGCCCAGAAGGATCAGCGCCATGTCGCGCCGTGCCCGCAGCAATCCTGGCTGATCACCTCCGTTCCGGGCGGTTTGCGCTTCCTGCTCCAGCCACGCCACCACTTGCTCCAGGTGTTGAAGCTGCAATGGTTCGGCTTGTTTCTCTTGCGCCGGGTGCAGCGCGCGAATCCCTTTGAACACCTGGCGCACCACTGGCGCCTTGGTTGGATCGGCAAAGCCTTGGCTGTTGTGCCATTGCGCCAATGCCGACAGGCGCAGCTTCAGCGTATTCACCGACAGCACGCCCGCATGCGCGACCAGATAACGCGCAACGCTATCGCTGGTCGCCGGCAGGAACCCACCCCAACTGACTTCGAAGTGCTCAATGGCCGCCCGGTAGCTGCGACGGGTGTTGTCGCGGGTGGCTGCTTGCAGGTAGCGATCCAGATCGGTCATGGGCTCAACTCTCGAAAACGTACTGCTGTGGCGGGTTAAAACCGCATCTACAGATCATCACACGGGGTAATACCAGTATATCCCGTACCAGTAATCTGGAGTATTTACCTTTTTATTTGCAATGGTACAATGTGTACAGCAGTGGTACGTACCACATTACGAAATCGTAGGAAGACTCATGGCTCGTGGCGGTGTAAATAAAGCAGTGGTTCAAGCAGCACGGCTGGCGATCCTCGCCCGTGGCGAAAACCCCAGCATTGATGCGGTACGAATCGAGATGGGCAATACCGGCTCGAAAACCACGATTCATCGCTATTTGAAGGAATTGGATGGCGGCCCGGAGCGTACTGAAGCGACGTCCGAACCCATCGATGATGAGCTGGCCGGACTGGTGTCGCGCCTGGCGCAACGCCTGAAGGAGCAGGCGCAAGAGCCGATTGATCAGGCCCGCGAGCAGTTCAACCGCCAGCGCAAGGAGTTGGAGTCACAGCTCGATGAAGCCCGAGAGGCCAACAGCGAACTGCATCAGCAATATGAAATTCAAAGCCTGGCACTGACTCAGGAATCCGACGCGCTGCTGGAAACCCGCTCGATGCTGCAGACCGAGCAAACCCGCAACGCCGGGCTGAACCAGGCGCTGGCGGATTTTGAATTGCGCTTGAAAGACAAGGACGAGCAGATCCGCTCCCTCGAAGAGAAACACCTGCACGCCCGGGACGCGCTCGAACATTATCGCAATGCCGTCAAGGAGCAGCGCGAACAGGATCAGCGTCGCCATGAAGGCCAGGTGCAACAGATTCAGATGGAATTGCGCCAGGCCCAGCAAAGCGCCCTCGTCCGTCAGGATGAGATCACCCAGTTGCATCGCGACAACGAGCGCTTGCTAACCGAGAACCGTGGAACGCTGCGGGAGTTGAGCCTGCTACAAGAGCAGCTCAAACAAGCCAATACTCGCCAGGATCAACTGCTGGAACAAGCCAACCGCGTCGACAGCGAACGCACCCTTCTTCAGGAACGCTTGCGCATCGCCTTGCTGGAAAGTCAGGCGCTCAAACAGAACGTCGACGAGCAGTCGCAGATCAATCAGTCACTGGAAGTCGAATTGGCGAAGACCCAGGCCAGCCTGGATGAAAGCGTGCGTCTGGCGGCAGTCGTTGCGACGGCGCCAGACGCAGCTAAAGACGATTAACCCGCGACCGGCGTCCGCATGGTGACGAACTCTTCGGCGGCCGTCGGGTGCACACCGATGGTTTCGTCGAAATCGCGCTTGGTGGCGCCGGCCTTCAGGGCAATCGCCAAACCTTGGACGATTTCCCCGGCATCGGGACCGACCATGTGGCAGCCCAACACCTTGTCAGTCTTGGCATCCACAACCAGTTTCATGAGCGTGCGCTCCTGACACTCGGTCAGGGTCAGCTTCATTGGCCGGAAACGGCTTTCGTAGATCACCACGTCATGCCCGGCTTCCCGGGCTTCTTCTTCGGTGAGGCCGACGGTGCCGATGTTCGGCAAGCTGAACACCGCTGTCGGGATCATCTTGTAGTCCACCGGACGATACTGCTCAGGCTTGAACAAGCGTCGCGCAACCGCCATGCCTTCTGCCAGCGCCACCGGGGTCAGTTGCACACGACCAATCACATCGCCCAGTGCCAGAATCGAAGGCTCGGCGGTTTGATATTGCTCATCGACTTCAACGAAACCTTTCTTGTCGAGTTTGACGTCCGTGTTCTCCAGCCCAAGGTTGTCCAGCATCGGACGTCGCCCAGTGGCATAGAACACGCAGTCGGCTTCCAGCTCGCGGCCATCCTTGAGGGTCGCTTTCAGGCTGCCGTCGGCCAGTTTCTCGATACGCTCGATGTCCGCATTGAACTGCAGGTCCATACCGCGCTTGGTCAGCTCTTCCTGCAGGTGTTTGCGCACCGCGCCGTCAAAGCCGCGCAGGAACAGGTCGCCGCGATACAGCAGCGTGGTTTGTGCGCCCAGACCGTGGAAGATCCCAGCGAACTCCACTGCGATGTAACCACCGCCGACCACCAGAACGCGCTTCGGCAATTCTTTGAGGAAGAACGCCTGATTGGAGCTGATCGCGTGTTCGTGCCCCGGAATCTCCGGGATCTGCGGCCAGCCGCCAGTAGCAATCAGAATGTTCTTGGCGCTGTAGTGCTCGCCATTGATCTCGACCGTATTCGGGTCGACGATCTTGGCGTGGCCTTCGTGCAAGGTCACGCCGCTGTTGACCAGCAGGTTGCGATAAATGCCGTTGAGGCGATTGATCTCGCGATCCTTGTTGGCGATCAGCGTCGCCCAATCGAACTTCGCCTCGCCCAGGCTCCAGCCGAAACCGGAAGACTGCTCGAAGTCTTCAGCGAAGTGCGCACCGTAGACCAACAGTTTTTTCGGCACGCAGCCGACGTTCACGCAAGTACCGCCCAGGTAGCGGCTTTCGGCCACCGCCACTTTCGCGCCGAAACCGGCCGCGAATCGCGCAGCCCGCACACCGCCGGAACCGGCGCCAATCACATAAAGGTCAAAATCGTAGGCCATTTCTATCTCCTCGGCAGGCCATCAGCATACCCGCAGACGTCTATTGGGCAAGCGCTGCGAACGATATGGGGCCTGAAAACGAAAAAACCACCCGAAGGTGGTTTTCTCAGTACAGGTCAGTCAAGCGCTATCAGTAAGCCTTGCCAGTCTTGTAGAAGTTCTCGAAGCAGAAGTTGGTCGCTTCGATGTAGCCTTCAGCGCCACCGCAGTCGAAGCGCTTGCCTTTGAACTTGTAGGCAATCACGCAACCGTTTTGCGCCTGTTTCATCAAGGCGTCGGTGATCTGGATTTCGCCGCCCTTGCCTGGCTCGGTTTGCTTGATCAGGTCAAAGATGTCCGGGGTCAAGATGTAACGGCCGATGATCGCCAGGTTCGACGGTGCATCCTCCGGAGCCGGTTTTTCAACCATGTTGCGCACGCGGTACAGATCGTCACCGATCAAGTCACCGGCAATCACGCCGTACTTGTTGGTTTCCAGCGGATCGACTTCCTGGATCGCGATGATCGAGCAGCGGTACTGTTTGTACAGCTTGACCATCTGGGTCAGGACGCCGTCACCGTCGAGGTTGACGCACAAGTCGTCCGCCAGCACCACGGCGAAAGGTTCGTCGCCGATCAGTGGACGGCCGGTCAGGATCGCGTGGCCCAGGCCCTTCATTTCGGTCTGGCGAGTGTAGGAGAACGAGCACTCGTCGAGCAGTTTGCGGATGCCGACCAGGTATTTTTCCTTGTCGGTGCCCTTGATCTGGTTTTCCAGCTCGTAGCTGATGTCGAAGTGGTCTTCCAGAGCGCGTTTACCGCGACCGGTCACGATGGAGATTTCAGTCAACCCAGCGTCCAGTGCTTCTTCGACGCCGTACTGGATCAGTGGCTTGTTTACCACCGGCAGCATTTCTTTGGGCATGGCTTTAGTCGCTGGCAGGAAGCGAGTACCGTAACCGGCTGCTGGGAACAAGCATTTCTTGATCATATAAGTCCTTGAAAGGGCTGTGTGTACGAGTTTCGGCGCAGTCTAATCAGGCGGCGTGCACCTTACAATGCCCCGCGCTGGCTAACCGATGCCATCATAGAGAAATATTCTGGCGGATAGTTCCCGTAAGCTTTTATAGATAGCACAGACCATCGGCTTTGCACTGACCGACAATCACATCACCATACGCCCATCAGCCCCCGTTGAGGGCATTTGGCGTTATCATGGCGCGATTGAACCAGCCAACGAGGCAGATAGATGTCGGTAGCAAAAAGCGTCAATGGGTACCTGATCAACCAGGCGAAGGACGGCCAATGGTGGGTAGACAGCGTTGCTGGCGAAAATATCGCTGGACCTTTCCCGACCGAAGCGTTGGCGATCGAGGTGGCATCGGTGTTGCAAGATCAACCCGCAGGCCCGAAGCGGCGCGGCAAGGACAAGTCCTGAAACGCATCTGATTCGAGCAGCCCTGCCCCTGTGCAGGGCTTTTTTACGCTTGTTCGCAACAAAGTGGCCAATCGCTATAACCTTTTGACACCGCTGCTGTCACAGGCTTAGCCCCATCATCTGACGACGACAACGACATGAACAAACTTCTAGCACTGATTGCAGTACTGGCGCTCACTGGCTGCGCCACATCCGAAAAGACCTATCTGAACAATGGCGAGCAAGGGCTGACTATCGACTGCTCCGGGGAGGCCAATTCCTGGGCTACCTGCTATGAAAAAGCCGATGACTCGTGTGCCGGCACTGGCTACCGGATCGTAGGAACCGACGGAACCCCGTCGACCAAGGAAAGCGACAAAACCCTGGGTGTCGATGTGGGCAACTTCAAGAACCGCAGCGTAGTGGTGGTCTGCAAGTAGGGCGCCCTGCCCTACATGTGGATTTCGGCAAATTTGATCCCGAGGCCGCGCACGGCCTCGATCAGATCGTCCAGGCGACTGAAGGATTCGACTTCGTCGTTATCATCCACCAGGAAATAACTGCGCCCGGCACTCTTCTTGAAAAACACGATCCATTCCCCCGAGTTCGCCGGGTTCTGAATAACGTGGGTGGCAGAGATATGGCCCTCTGCATGGCGTTCACGTACTTGCTCTCGCTTCATGCGCGGCTCCAGAAATGACAATGCCGCCAAAGTGTTGCCTTGGCGGCATCAGGCAGGCTGTCGATTCTATCAGCCGGAAATGCACGCGGTAGCGGCACGCTGAATATCTTTGGGGCGTACCGGCACGTTGGACATGCGCTCATGCAATTTGATACCGCTGCCGCCGGAGCGGTCTTCGATATCGAATACGGCGGCCGGCCCCGAGGAAAACTTCCCTGGAACGATCACACGCATGCCGTCCTTGTGCGGCTCAAGTTGCAAGGCGCCACGGCTGGGAGCCAGTTTCTCGACCAGGCACTGTGCATATTCCTGGGGTTTTTTACCTGAGATCACGATCATGGTCGGCAGTGTTTCGTTGATTTCTGCGACGTTTGCACAACCACTCACCGCCAAAGCCAGTGGCAAGACCAGGACACCCCATTTCATACAAAACCTCCGATAAAGACCCTCCGACAGCGTAATGACTGTTTTTCTCCGAGGCTCGTTGCATTTATCGCTCATAGAATTCCGAATAACTGTTTTTAATTGTCAAACACGACGCTGACAGCCGGATAATAACCCGTTCGGGCTGATAAACTGTGCCAATTGCCCTGCTATCGTTTTGATTTTGTAGAAAAAGCCCTTCTGGAGGCGCCTCATGAAATTTATCCACCAGCGCGAGCACCTCAATGAAGACGACATCGTCGTCATCCAGTGCTCCCAAATGTGCAACATCCGCTTGATGAACGACGCCAACTTCCGCAGCTTCAAGAATGGCGGTCGTCACACTTATCACGGCGGCGCATTCGACACTTTCCCTGCGCGCATCACCGCTCCAAGCACCGGTTTCTGGAACATCACCATCGACATGGTCAACAGCCGCAAAGCCATCAGCGTTACGCGCAAGCCGACCTTGACCCACTCGATCAAGATCGTTCGCCGTTCCAGCACCAAACTGAGCTGATCAACGTCCACACACGCAAAAAGGCAGACATCACCGTGGCCCAAACGACCAAGTACGTCATCAAATACAAACTCAACGGCGAGCGCCGCTTCGAATTTGCCCAGCTTGTAAACGGCTCTGAAGAAGAAGCCAAAGCTGCGCTGGACGCCATTCATGGCCAGGGCGAAGACGTGATCAGCGACATCAGCGTCAGCAAAGCGCTGTAACGCGACCGGGAGCGATAACACGGACGTCGGCTCCCCGCCCCGCTCGAATTCGACCGCAAGCGCCGGAGTGTTCGCTCGATCGGCGCTCCCTAGACTGGCCACCTCAACCTTTGGTTAAGGAGTCAGAACATGTCTACTTCCTCGATTCGCTACATCAGCGGCACTTGCTCGCTGGGCGTATTGTTGCTGGCCTTCAGTGACAAGGGGCTTTGTGCGTTGCTGCTTGGCGATGACATGGCCACTCTTGAACGCGATCTGGCGCGACGCTTTAGCGGCGATCTCCAGCGCGATGAAGGCTTGATGCCTCAGTTGCAGCAGACCGTGCGCCACCTCGACGATCCACACCAGGCATTCGATGTGCCGCTGGATCTGGCGGGCAGCGCCTTTCAGCGGCAAGTCTGGAATGCCCTGCAACAAATTCCGGTGGGCCAGACCGCCAGCTATCGCGACATTGCGCAACGTCTCGACCAGCCCAAGGCTTTTCGCGCGGTGGCCAATGCCTGCGGCGCCAACCCGATTGCCGTGATCGTGCCGTGTCATCGGGTGCTGCGCCACGACGGCAGCCTCGGCGGTTATCGTTGGGGCCTGGAGCGCAAACGGCAGTTGCTGGAACGTGAGACGCAACAATGAGCAAGCTGGACTGGACCTTGCTGGAACAACAACTCGATCAGGACGGTTGCGCCATTATCCGTTCGTTGGTGAGCCACGAAACCTGTGACCAAGTCAGCGCGTTGTACCCCCGGCCCGAGCCCTTCCGCTCACAAGTGATGATGGCCCGCCACGGGTTCGGGCGCGGGGAGTACAAGTACTTCAAGTACCCGTTGCCGGACACGGTGGCCCGGTTGCGCGGCGCGCTCTACCCGCGATTGGTGCCCATTGCCAATCGCTGGTACGAGCAGATGAACCTGCCGACCCGGTTCCCCGACAACCACGCAGCGTTTCTCGAACGCTGCCATGCCGCTGGTCAGGAGCGCCCGACACCGTTGTTGCTGCAATATGGTCCTCAGGACTACAACTGCCTGCATCAGGACTTGTACGGCGAGCATGTTTTCCCACTGCAAGTGGCGATTCTGCTGTCAGAACCGGACGACGACTTCACCGGTGGAGAATTTGTGCTGACCGAGCAGCGCCCGAGAATGCAATCGAGGCCTCAGGTGATCGGTCTGAAGAAAGGCGACGGCCTGATCTTTGCCGTCAACCAGCGACCGGTCAAAGGCGTTCGCGGCTATT
Source organism: Pseudomonas nunensis (assembly GCF_024296925.1). Lineage (NCBI taxonomy): Bacteria > Pseudomonadati > Pseudomonadota > Gammaproteobacteria > Pseudomonadales > Pseudomonadaceae > Pseudomonas > Pseudomonas nunensis. Next base: position 2,357,513 of record NZ_CP101125.1, on the reverse strand, counting down.
ACCGAGTCACTATGCGCCACGGCGTCAGTCGCCTGCACAGTGGCAAACGGCATACCCTTGGAATCATCTTTCACGATGCGCTATGAACCCATGAACCCGACCACCCTCGATTTGTTCGCCGACAGCGAGCCCGAACAGCCGCCCCGGCGCGAACAGATCGGCGAACAGTCCTACGTGCTCCGGGGCTTTGCCCTGCCCCTGATCGACCGATTGCTACCGGCGCTGGAAGCCGTTCTACTGGCCGCGCCGTTTCGGCAAATGGTCACGCCCGGCGGTTTCACCATGTCGGTGGGCCTGAGCAGTTGCGGCACGCTGGGCTGGACCACGGACCGCAGCGGCTATCGTTACACCCGCAACGATCCGCAAACCGGGCAACCCTGGCCGGCGATGCCCGAGGTGTTTTTCGAGCTGGCGCAAGCGGCGGCGCGGGAAGCAGGATTTGCCGACTTCGTGCCGGATTCCTGCCTGATCAACCGCTATATCCCAGGCGCCAAGATGTCATTGCATCAGGACAAAGACGAAGGTTCCTACGCAGCGCCGATCGTTTCGGTGTCCTTGGGTTTGCCGGCGATGTTTTTGTTTGGCGGCTTCGAACGCAGCGACAAGAGCCAGCGTGTGCCGCTGTTTCATGGGGACATCGTGGTCTGGGGCGGCGTTGATCGCTTGCGTTACCACGGCGTCTTGCCAATCAAGGACGGCCAGCACCCGCGACTGGGCGAACAGCGGATCAATTTCACGTTTCGTAGCGCGGGTTGAATTTGACCGCAAGACCCGGAGTGTTGCGTTCCCGCCGACTGCTTAATCTGTATGAAACCCGTCAACGGACCTGAAGCCATGACCACCCCTTCGACCCACATCGCGACCGAGAACGACCCACGCTGGGCCGCAGTAGTCGCCCGCGATCCCAAGGCTGACGGGCAGTTCGTCTACGCGGTGAAAACCACCGGCATCTATTGCCGCCCCAGCAGCCTGGCGCGCTTGCCGAAACCGCAGAACGTCGAATTCTTCGATACTGCCGAACAGGCGCAGGCAGCGGGTTATCGCCCGAGCAAACGGGCGGCGAAGGATCAAAGCGCTGTGGCCGCCCAGCATGCCGCGACCGTGGCGGCTGCTTGCCGTCAGATCGAATCCGCCGAGAACTTGCCGGCGCTGGGTGAACTGGCCGAGGCGGCGGGCCTCAGCAGCTTTCACTTCCATCGTGTGTTCAAAGCCGTCACTGGCCTGACGCCCAAGGGCTACGCCAGCGCACACCGCTCACGCAAGGTTCGCGAGCGCTTGAGCGTCGGCGGTTCGGTGACCGACGCGCTGTATGGCGCGGGTTTCAATTCGAACAGCCGATTCTACGAGGCGGCCGATCAGCTATTGGGCATGAAGCCCGGTGATTACCGCGCCGAAGGCCAGAACAACGACATCCGCTTTGCGGTCGGCCAATGCTCCCTTGGGGCGATCCTGGTAGCACAAAGTGAACGGGGTATCTGCGCGATTCTGTTGGGGGACGATCCACACCAACTGGTGTGCGATCTGCAGGACAAGTTTCGTCGCGCGAATCTGATCGGTGCTGATCACGGGTTCGAGCAATTGATCGCCCAAGTCGTCGGCTTTATCGAGGCGCCCGCCATCGGCCTGGACTTGCCTCTGGATGTGCGCGGCACCGCTTTTCAGGAGCGCGTCTGGCAAGCCCTGCGGGAAATTCCTGCCGGCGCCACTGCCAGTTACGCCGATATCGCCCAGCGCATCGGTTCGCCGAAAGCCGTGCGCGCCGTGGCCCAGGCCTGTGGCGCGAACAGCCTGGCCGTGGCAATTCCCTGCCACCGGGTGGTGCGCAGCGACGGCAACCTGTCGGGTTATCGTTGGGGTGTGGAGCGCAAGCGGCAACTGCTGGAGCGGGAAAACCAGCCTTAGCGAGTGCCGTTGCCACCATCGCGGCCCTTTCGAGCCGCAACGACGCCTCCCTTCAGCGATTGACGTCGACGACAACCCTGCCCCGTAGCTGACCCGCGAGCAAGCGCGGTGCGGCTTCGATGGCTTCGCTCAAGCCGATTTCGTGGCTGATCAGCGGCAGCAAGGCAAAGTCGAGATCCTCGGCGAGGCGATTCCAGGCCTGCACGCGCTTGGCTTTCGGCTGAGTCACGCTATTGATTCCGGCGAGGGTCACGCCGCGCAAAATGAACGGCGCAACGGACGCCGGAAAGTCCATGCCTTGCGCCAGGCCACACGCTGCAACCGTGCCGTTGGCCTTGGTGCTGGCGCAGGCGTTGGCCAGGGTGTGACTGCCGACCGAATCGATCACCGCTGCCCAACGTTCCTTGGCCAACGGTTTGCCGGGTTCGGACAGCGTGGCGCGGTCGATGATATCGCTGGCGCCCAACTGTTTAAGGTAGTCGTGCTCCGAGGTGCGTCCGGTCGACGCCACCACCCGGTAGCCGAGTTTGCTTAACAGCGTGATGGCAAAGCTGCCGACCCCGCCGTTGGCGCCGGTCACCAGCACTTCGCCCTGATCCGGCGTGACGCCATTGTGTTCCAACGCCAGGATGCAGAGCATCGCCGTGTAACCGGCCGTGCCGATGGCCATGGCTTGCGCCGTGGTGAACGCCTTCGGCAGAGGAATCAGCCAGTCGCCATTGAGCCGTGCTTTCTGCGCCAGTCCGCCCCAATGCCCTTCGCCCACGCCCCAGCCATTAAGTACGACAAGGTCACCGACCTTGTAGTCCGGATTCCCGCTGACTTCAACGCTGCCTGCCAGATCGATCCCCGGCACCATGGGGAATTTTCGCACCACCGGGCTGCTGCCGGTGATCGCCAGGCCATCCTTGAAATTCAGCGTGCTGTACGCCACGCGCACCGTCACATCGCCTTCGGGCAGTTGATCGTCATTGATCTCTTGCAGTGTGGCCCGGTAACCGCTGTCGTCTTTGTCGATCAAAATGCCCTTGAACATTGCTCTCTCCCAATGGGTTCGCTGAAGTTGGTGACATTGAAATAACACAATGCAACACATTGCCGTACCCGACTTTCATCCAATCGCCAAATCCACCGAGCGTTTCCAAAACCGGAGGCTATGCTTTTTTCGCGGCCTTGAATTACCTGAAAAAACCGCCCTGTCGATGGAGCTGACAATGCCTTACCTTCGCTCGTTTACCGTTTTGCTGATGCTCTGTTTGCTGGCGTTCAGTGGCGCCCAGGCTGCACAGCCCCAAGCATCGAAAGCCCCTGCGGCTCAAGCGGCAGCGAGCCCGACCTGGCCGCAAGTCCTGACCGCCGGTGATACCAAACTGACGATCTATCAGCCGCAACTCGACAGTTGGGACGGTTATACCCTTCAGGCCCGGGCGGCGGTCGAGGCCACCGGGGCCGATGGAAAATCCACTTATGGCATCGTCCAGTTCAGCGCCCATACCCTCGTGGATAAAGCCACGCGTTGGGTGGCGCTCGATCAATACACTCTGATCAAAGCAGATTTTCCGTCGAGTGCCGCGCAGTCCGACGCCTGGGTCGCCGCCCTGAAAAAAGACGCGGCGAACCGCAAGAAAACCATTTCCCTGGACCAGCTCGAAGCCGCCGTCGGCGTACTCGCGGCCGAGCAGAAATCCAGCAGCGACCCGATCGAAAACACCCCGCCGAGCATCATCACCTCCGATGTCCCAGCGCTGCTGGTGTACATCGATGGCGAGCCGGCTTACCGGCCGGTGGACGGCACAGCGCTGCAGCGGGTGATCAACACCCGGCCGTTGCTGCTGAAGGATGCCCAGGGCAAACATTACCTGCATGTGTTCGACGGCTGGATGGCCGCCGATCAGCTCGACGGCCCCTATGCACCGCTGCCCTCGCCGTCAGCCGATCTGGAAAAAGCCAAGAAAGCCGCGATCCAGAGTCGTCAGGTTGATTTGCTGACCGGCCAGAGTGATCCGAAGGACAAAATTCCTACACTGGCCAAGCCACCGATCCCACAGATCCATGTTGCAACGACGCCCACCGAGTTGATCGTCACCGATGGCGCGCCGCAATGGCAGCCGATCCAGGGCACTCAATTGCTCTACGTGACCAACACCACCGGGCACATCTTCAAGGAAATTGGCGACCAGGACAGCTATGTGCTGATCTCCGGGCGCTGGTTCAAAGCGACGGACATGAAAGGCCCGTGGACCTTCGCCTCGGCGGACAAATTGCCGGCCGACTTCGCCAACATCCCGGATGACAGTGCGAAAGAGAACGTCAAGGCTTCGGTGGCCGGGACGCCACAGGCTCGTGAAGCGGCGATTGCAGCGACGATCCCGCAGACCTCGGCCATCAAGAAAAGCCAAGTAAAAATGACCGCGCCGCAGTTCGACGGCCAACCGCAGCTCAAGGCTATCAGCGGTACGCCGCTGCAATACGTGGTGAACACTCCGACACCCATCATCATGGTCGATGCCAAGAGTTGGTATGCGGTGGAGAACGGTATCTGGTTCAACGCCACATCGGTCCAGGGCCCGTGGTCGGTCGCGACTTCGGTGCCGGCGGTGATTTACTCGATTCCGCCGAGCTCGCCGATGCACTACATCACCTACGTGAAAGTCTATGAGGCCAACGGCGATACGGTGGTCGTGGGGTATACGCCGGGGTATCAGGGTTCCACGGTGGACCCGGCCAGTGGCGTGGTGGTTTATGGCACCGGTTACCCGTATACGCCATGGGTCGGCACTGTCTGGTACGGCCCGCCAGTGACCTACGGTTTTGGCGTCGCGATTCGCTATACCCCGTGGACCGGCTGGACCTTCGGTTTCGGTTTTGGCTGGAGTTGGGGCGGCAGCACCGTGGCCATGGGCTGGGGCTGGGGCGCCTACCCTTGGTGGGGCAATTACGGTTGGGGTTACGCCTGGGGCCCGCACCTTTACCCGGCACCGATGCCGTGGGGTGGCGCGGCCTACGGTTATCACGGCGGTGCGGTGGCCTGGGGTCCTGGCGGCTGGGCGGGCAGCACCGGCAACATCTATCGTCAATGGGGTGATCGTGCTTCGGTCAGCCGTTACGGCGCGGGCTACAACGCCTGGACCGGCAACCGCTGGGCTGGTCAGGTCGGCTCTTCCTACAACTCGCGCACCGGTATCGCCACGGCCGGGCAGCGCGGCGCGGTGCACAACGTCTACACCGGCAACTACGCTGCCGGGCGCAGCGGCGAGATCGTCGGGCCTGGCGGCGCAGCGATTGCCGGTGGCAAAGTCACAGCGGGCAACGTGCGCAACGGCACTCAAGTCACCGCCAATCGCGGTGCGGTCTACAACCCCAACACCGACAAAACCACCCAGTACGGCGCCATTCGCGGACGCAACAGTGGCGCCGCGAAAGTGGGTGACAACGTCTACGCCGGGCATGACGGCAACGTCTACAAAAAGACCGACGACGGCTGGCAATCGATGGTCAAGGGCAACGCGACAAGGGTCAACCCGGCGAACAACGCCAGTTGCAGAATCTCAACCGCGAATCGGCGGCGCGCTCTTCGGGCAATGAACGCTTCAACAACTATCACAACTCCTCCCAGGTCATGAATCGCTCGTTTGGCGGAGGGGGTGGCGGCGGATTCCATCGTCGTTGAATGCCGTTTGAATGACCGCTTAAAGGGGCTGCCATGTTTCGTTTTATCAAAACCACCGTGGCCGGTGGGCTGCTGTTTATCCTGCCGTTGGTGCTGGTGTTTTTGCTGCTGGAAAAAGGCGTGCACCTGCTGCGCGAACCGATTCACAAACTGCTGCCGATGTTCGCCGAGTACAGCGTCGCCGGGGTGACGGCGTTCACCCTCGTGGCATTGGTGGTGCTGGTGTTGATCTGTTTTTTCGCCGGGCTTCTGGCCAAGACGCGGTTGGGCACCTCACTGTTCAATGCGCTGGAAGACAACGTGCTCGGCAAGGTGCCTGGCTATGCCCTGCTCAAGGATGCGACAGCGCACCTGGCTGGCCTGGAAAATGCCGAAGGCGCGAAGGTCGGGCTGATCAATGAAGACGATGGCTGGTTGTTTTGCCTGGTGCTTGAACAGCAGCAGGCGTGGTATTCGGTGTTTATCCTCGATGCAGGCCCGGCGGGCGGTACGTCGGGCGAAGTCCGCGTGGTCCCGGCTTCCCAGGTTCGCCTGACCGAACTGACGTGGGTGCAGGTGTTGGCCTGCGTCCGGCGTGGCGGCCATGGTGCGCTGGCACTCGCGGCGCCCTGGCTGCCAACGGCATAAACACCGGCGTCGGTCCATTCTGAAAAACCGACCCGGACCGTTCAGAAAAACCGACTGGCCTGCCCTCCTCGTAGCTGATACAAAACGGGCAATACCGTCGATGTCGGAGAAGCTTCAAATGAGCCAATGGCCAGACACCCGCATTCTTGATCTGCTCGGGATCGAACTGCCGATCATCCAGGCGCCAATGGCTGGCGCCCACGATTCAGCCATGGTGATTGCGGCGAGTAACGCCGGCGGCCTGGGCTCATTGCCCGCCGCGCTGTTGAGCATCGAGCAGTTGCGCGAAGAGCTGAAAACCATCCGCCAGCACAGCCAGCGGCCGTTCAACGTCAATTTTTTCTGCCATCAACCGCCAGCACCCGACGAGCAAAAAGCCCGGGACTGGAAGAATCTGCTGGAGCCTTACTACCGTGAACTGGGCGCTGATTTCGACGCACCGACGCCGGTGTCCAATCGCGCGCCGTTCGACGAAACCGCTTGTGCCCTGATTGAAGAATTTCGCCCCGAGGTCGTGAGTTTCCACTTCGGCCTGCCGGAGAAATCCCTGCTGGATCGAGTGAAAGCTACCGGAGCGAAAATCCTGTCGTCGGCTACGACCGTTGATGAGGCGGTGTGGCTGGAGCAGCGCGGCTGCGACGCGATCATCGCCATGGGTTATGAGGCCGGTGGTCATCGCGGGATGTTTCTCAGTAATGATCTGACCAGCCAAGTGGGAACGTTCGCACTGGTGCCGCAAATCGTCGATGCCGTGAAAGTGCCGGTGATTGCTGCTGGCGGAATCACGGACGCGCGCGGGATTGCCGCCGCGTTCCATCTGGGCGCCTCGGCGGTGCAAGTGGGGACGGCATATTTGTTCACGCCGGAAGCCAAGATCAGCGCGGCGCACCACAAGGCCTTGCGCACCGCCAAGGAAAGCGAAACCGCGGTCACTAATCTCTTCACCGGGCGCCCGGCGCGGGGGTTGCTGAATCGGGTGATGCGAGAGATAGGGCCAATGAGCGATAAAGCCCCCGCCTTCCCTTTGGCTGGCGGTGCATTGATGCCGCTGCGAGCCAAGGATCCGGCGGATTTTGCCAACCTGTGGGCCGGGCAGGCATTCAGGTTGGGCGTTGAGTTGCCCACGGCGGAACTGACCCGGCGCCTGGCCGAAGAGGCTTTGGCCAAACTGATTCGCCGCTAACCTGAGAACACCATAAACCCCTGTGGGAGCGGGCTTGCTCGCGAAGAGGCCGGCGCATTCAACATTAATGTCGCCTGACCCACCGCCTTCGCGAGCAAGCCCGCTCCCACAGGGTTATCAGCGCCAATCAAATCCCGCGCAATACCAACAAGTTCCGTTTACAGGCATTTCGCTATATATTCCGATATATAGCGTTTCACCCCTCGCATCGGCGCAGTTCACCCCTATAAAAACTGCCCACTGCACTTGCCTACCACGGAGCCGTTCCATGACCATTCGTGCCTCACATTTTGCCCCTACTTGCCTGGCGAGCCTGCTCGCTGTCTTCGCTTTCGGCTCGGCCCAGGCGGATGAAGTCCAGGTGGCTGTCGCCGCCAACTTCACCGCGCCGATCCAGGCGATCGCCGCTGATTTCGAAAAAGACACCGGGCATAAACTGGTAGCGGCCTATGGCGCGACCGGTCAGTTCTACACCCAGATCAAGAATGGCGCGCCGTTCGAAGTGTTCCTCTCGGCGGACGACACCACCCCGCAAAAACTCGAAACCGAAGGCGACACCGTCAAGGGCTCGCGCTTCACCTACGCCATCGGCACCCTGGCGCTGTGGTCGGCCAAGGAAGGTTATGTCGATGCCAAAGGCGAAGTACTGAAGAAAAACGAATACCAGCACCTGTCAATCGCCAACCCGAAAGCCGCACCGTATGGCTTGGCTGCGACCCAGGTACTGGCTAAAGAAGGCCTGACCGACAAGGTCAAGGACAAGATCGTTGAAGGCCAGAACATCACTCAGGCCTACCAGTTCGTTTCCACTGGCAACGCTGAATTGGGCTTCGTAGCCTTGTCGCAGATCTACAAAGACGGCAAAGTCACCAGCGGTTCGGCCTGGATCGTTCCGGCGAGCCTGCACGACCCGATCAAACAAGACGCGGTGATCCTCAATAAAGGCAAAGACAACCCGGCCGCCAAGGCGCTGGTTGAATACCTGAAAGGTCCGAAAGCCGCTGCAGTCATCAAGTCCTACGGTTACCAACTCTAAATGACGCTGACGAGTGCCGATTTTTCCGCCATCTGGCTGACCCTGAAACTGGCGTCCCTGACGACCATCATTCTGTTGGTGATCGGCACTCCGATTGCGTTATGGCTGTCGCGCACCCGCTCCTGGCTGCGCGGCCCGGTCGGTGCGATTGTGGCCCTGCCGCTGGTGTTGCCGCCCACGGTGATTGGCTTCTATTTATTACTGGCGCTCGGGCCTCACGGCTTCGTCGGCCAGTTCACCCAATCACTGGGGTTCGGCACCCTCACCTTCAGTTTTGCGGGGTTGGTCATCGGCTCGGTGCTCTATTCGATGCCGTTCGTGGTGCAGCCGCTGCAAAACGCTTTTTCCGCCATCGGGACTCGCCCATTGGAAGTCGCCGCGACGTTGCGCGCCAATCCCTGGGACACGTTTTTCAGCGTGATCCTGCCCCTGGCCCGTCCCGGCTTCATCACCGCCGCGATTCTCGGCTTCGCGCATACGGTCGGCGAGTTCGGCGTGGTGCTGATGATCGGTGGCAACATCCCGGACAAGACCCGCGTGGTGTCGGTGCAGATCTACGATCACGTCGAAGCCATGGAATATGCCCAGGCCCACTGGCTGGCCGGGGCAATGTTGGTGTTCTCTTTCCTGGTGTTGCTGGCGCTCTACTCCAGCCGTAAAACCAAAGCGGGCTGGAGCTGATCGATGATTCAAACCCGTCTGAAACTGAGTTACTCGGGGTTCGCCCTGGATGTGGACCTGCAAATGCCCGGTCGTGGCGTGACTGCTTTGTTCGGCCACTCCGGCTCGGGCAAGACCACTTGCCTGCGTTGTATTGCCGGATTGGAGAAAGCCGACGAAGGCTTTATCCAGATTAACGATGAAGTCTGGCAGGACAGCAGCCGGAAGATTTTCGTCCCGCCGCACAAACGTGCCCTCGGTTATGTGTTTCAAGAGGCCAGCTTGTTTCCGCATTTATCCGTGCTGGCTAACCTGGAATTCGGCCTCAAACGCATCCCGAAACAGCAGCGTCGGGTCGATATGGCCCACGCCACCGAACTGCTGGGCATCGGCCATTTGCTCGGCCGGCATCCGCAACACCTGTCCGGCGGCGAGCGCCAGCGCATCGGCATCGCCCGCGCGTTGCTCACCAGCCCGAAACTGCTGTTGATGGACGAACCGCTCGCGGCGCTGGATAGCCGGCGCAAAAACGAGATCCTGCCGTATCTGCAACGGCTGCACGATGAATTGGACATTCCAGTGCTGTACGTCAGCCATTCCCAGGATGAAGTGGCGCGACTGGCCGACCATATTGTGCTGCTCAGCGACGGCCAGGCTCTGGCCAGCGGCCCGATCGGCGAAACCCTGGCCCGGCTCGACCTGCCGCTGGCGCTGGGCGACGACGCTGGCGTGGTGATTGAAGGACACGTCAGCGCCTACGACAGCGCTTATCAACTGCTGACCCTGCAACTCCCGAATTCCGGCCTGAGTCTGCGCGTGCCCCATTCACCAATGACTGAAGGCCAGGCGCTGCGCTGCAAAGTGCAGGCGCGAGACGTCAGTTTGAGCCTGCACAGCGTCGAGCAAAGCAGCATCCTCAATCGCCTGCCGGTGACGGTGATCAGTGAGCTCGGCGCCGACAACGCCGCCCATGTGCTGATCCGACTCGACGCTGGCGGTACACCACTGCTGGCACGGATCACCCGCTATTCCCGGGATCAACTGGGCATTCATCCTGGCCAGTCACTCTGGGCGCAGATCAAAGCGGTAGCGGTGCTGGCCTGAATCTCTTGGCACCACGGCGATAGGGCGCGGTCAATGGTTTTACAAGCCCTCTATTCGTTGCCAAGGACTACTGCCATGCCCGATTCCGCGCTGATCGATGTGTTGCCGCCCGACCTGCATTACGTCGATGACACCCAGCCCGGCATTACCCGCAAGAAACTGCGCGGCAAGTTCTGTTATTTCGATCCGGCGGGCCAGCGCATCACCGATCCCGACGAAATCAAGCGCATCAACGCTCTTGCGGTGCCACCGGCCTACATCGACGTGTGGATCAGCGCCGACCCGCGCGGCCATCTGCAAGCCACCGGCCGCGATGCCCGGGGCCGCAAGCAATACCGTTATCACGCACGCTGGCGCGAAGTGCGCGATGCCGACAAATATTCGCGGCTGCGCGACTTCGGCCTTGCCCTGCCAAAACTGCGCAAGCAACTGGAAGCCCTGCTGGAGGCGCCGGGTTTCAGCCGCGACAAGGTCATGGCCACAGTCATCACCTTGCTCGACGCAACGCTGATCCGCGTCGGCAACACTCAATATGCACGGGACAACCGTTCCTATGGCCTGACCACCCTGCGCAACCGGCACGTCGAGGTGAATGGCAGTGCAATCCTGTTCCAGTTTCGCGGCAAGAGTGGCGTCGAACACCAGATCACCGTGAAAGACCGGCGCCTGGCGCGGATCATCAAGCGCTGCCTGGAAATCCCCGGGCAAAACCTGTTTCAGTACCTCGACGAAAACGGCGAGCGACACACCGTTACTTCCTCCGACGTGAATGCCTACCTGCAAACCCTCACCGGCGCCGATTTTACCGCCAAGGACTACCGCACCTGGGCCGGCAGCGCACTGGCGTTGGCGGTGTTGCGCGAACTGCATTGGGAGCCGGAATCCGACGCCAAGCGACATGTGGTGGAGATGGTCAAGAACGTCGCCAAACAACTGGGCAACACCCCGGCGGTGTGCCGCAAGTGCTACATCCACCCGGCGGTTCTGGATGGATTTTTGCTCGGCGCCTTGGCTGAGCTGCCCCGGCCACGGGTGCGCAAAGGACTCAGGGCCGAAGAGGTCGGGCTCGCGATCTTTCTCGAGAAAATGGTCGCCGCTGCCGAAAAATCGTGACCGCCGACCCGGTAAGAGCTGCCGCAGGGCTGGCAGCTTCAATCTGTCGGTGCTTGAACAGGCAACCAACCGACGAACTGACCTGTCTATTTTTTGCACGATCGCAAAGGGCTTCTATAGTTGATCTGAACACGAATCAGCTACGGTGGTGCCATGGAAGACATTTTCGTTGTGAAGCGTTGCAACAAAATCATCATTCATGGCCGCCGAGCCGGAGAAGTGAACCACGCGCCACCCGACGCCGCCGTCTGGTATCGCATCGCCGATACCCGCACCCGCGGCTTTATCGGTGACGGTTACGATCATGAAGAAGACGCCCGCCGCGAATGTTACCAACTCAACGCCCGCTCACAAGTGACAGCCCGACAAAGCTGAATAACTCCAGGATTTTCTACCGGGGCTATACTGAAATCAGCTGAAGGACCAGCGACCCCATCGGCAGAGAGCTCGCATCAGCGGGCTTTTTGCTGCAACTGCCAGGTTTGCTTTAAATGGAGGTGTGTCATGTCCGAAAAAGAGTCCATCACCACCCTGCTTACCCTGCTTGATTCACGTCAGGCAAGACTCGCGGCCGCGTGCAAGGAGATTGCCGACTGGGTCGATCATCAAGGCGGGCATCCTACGGCCCTGAAAATTCGTGACCGGCTGAACGACATCGAGAAAGACGCGCCGCTGATTCGCAGCACGCTGTCATCTCTGCGCCCTGTCGAACCACCGCTGCCCCGGTTCAGATAATCATTAAGGACAGGCCTGATTCAGGAAGCATGAACGGCGACTGCCTTGTCACCGAGACCCTGCCTGCCTGATAGCCTCCTGCCACACCCGCAACCCGGCCACGCGCTGGGCTTTTTTTTGCCCCCAAGGCTTTCACATCCTGTTCACAACCGACGCCCTACTGTGGACTCACTCCTTTGAAGAATCCCTTGGCCCGCCCGCATGCGGGCCTTTTTTTGCCCAGGTTTTGCGCATAATTGCATCAACGAACGCTGCCGACGAATGGAGGTCAAACGATCACACGTCACAAAGGAGACGTCCCAATGGTCACTCACTTCAAAGTCGGCGGGCATCTGGCCTGCGGTCATACAGGCAGCAAACTGGTTTCGAGCAAAATACTCGCCCAGGTCAAATGCAGAAGCTGCCGCAACACCGATGCGTTCAAGGACGCGCGAAAAGACGAACGCAATGCGGCACGGCGCGCGGCGCGCAAGGCCAAGGTCACTCATACCGCCAATGACTGGCGTGCCGAGTGGGTTCAGCGACTCACCGCGATGGCCGGAATGCAACGTCTGCCACGCGGATTCAGAGGCCAGCCTTTCGTTTAGCTGACCCGCTGTATTCAAACCAGCGATCCGCAACGGTGTCCATTCTGGTCTATTCAGACCACGGACGTCACATCGGGCGGATCGCTACCATCGCGACTATTGATGAATGCGTTCCAGTGCACATAGGCGTCGTGCTGGCGTTTGACGGCCTCCTCCCATAGAGGTCCCGACACCGTTCGGGATGAAATCAACTTCATCATCTCCGTCGTTGCAGCATCCAGATCCATAAGAAGTTCATGTGACTTGATCCTGAAATCATCGACAGATGTCATTCGGTCAACCCTCCCGCCTGCCACGACTAGCAGCAAATGCTCCCGGATCAGTTGAGCGCGTAATTTGGTGAATGATTCATAAATACCGATCACCGGTACATTCCGCAAAAATAGTGGTCCGACAACAAACAAGTATTTACATCATGTATCGCTCTCAAACGATTGATATTACAAGGATCCAGAAGACGGACCTGAAGCTATACGCCTTTAAATCGTCCTCTATCGACGCTGTTATTCCATTTTCAATTTTGCTTACCGTCAAATTTCCAACTACAAATGATATTGGAGGTCAACTACGTCCAAATCTTGACAGTCTCTGCCATGAGTCGGACGCCCAATAGATGCAATAGCATAGGGATGGTCAGGCACATGGCTAAAGGAAAGTACCGCTCCGACATCGATGGACTGCGGGCCGTGGCGGTGATTGCGGTGCTTGTGCATCACATCAACACCACCCTGTTACCTGGGGGTTTCGTAGGCGTTGACATCTTCTTTGTGATCTCCGGTTTTTTGATCACCTCACAGGTGTTTTCCGAGGTCAAGCTAGGTGCTTTCTCGCTGAAGGGCTTTTATCAGCGACGCATCAATCGGATTGTTCCTGCATTGGTAACGGTATTGCTGGCGACTGTGATCGTCGGGATATTCATCCTTTCCCCAGTCGACCTGATCCGCCTTAACGTCAGCGCACTGCTTTCTTTGCTGGGCGTCTCGAACGTCTATATCTGGATGAAGTACGGCAACTACTTCGCCGCTGACGCCCATGAAGCCCCGCTGCTACATACTTGGTCGCTGGGCATTGAAGAACAGTTCTACCTGGTCTGGCCGCTGTTCATTGTGTTGCTCTATCGCTTCGCGCCGCGCTATGTATTGCCAATATTAGGCATTGGCGTGGTGGCCGCAGTAGGCGTTTCACAATACGCAACAGGCGTCTTCGCGACGGCCGCCTATTACCTGCTTCCTACGCGCTTTTTCGAATTGATGTTGGGTGGGTTGCTGGCGGTCTACCTCAATAAACCACGCAACATCGGCAAGCTGACGGCCCACGGCGTCGCTGTGGCGGGCTTCCTGTTGATCGGTTTTTCGCTGTTCGGCCTGGACGCGGACTCGACCTTCCCCGGGATCAACGCCCTGATCCCTTGCCTGGGAGCTGCGCTGTTGATCCTGGCCGGCAGTGGCGAGATGCGCTCGCGCTTGCTCACCAGTCGGCCCATGGTGTTCATCGGCTTGATTTCCTACTCGCTCTATTTGTGGCACTGGCCGCTGATTGCATACCTGAGTTACCTGGAAATCCCCATCGATTTGCCGGTCGGGGTGATGCTGATCGCGAGCTCGATCATCCTCGCGTGGCTATCCTGGCGTTATGTCGAGGTGCCGTTTCGGCGCGATGGGGCGACGTGGCACTTTTCCCGAGTCTTCACGCGTCGATTTGCCTTTCCGGCATTGAGCCTGGCGGCGTTGGCGGTGTTGAGCCTGCATTTCAACGGGTTTCCACAACGCTTCAGCCCCGAAGTTTCAGTCCTTGAAGCGATGACCCTGCAAAAGCCGAGTGAGATTCGCAAGGGCTGCCACGTCTCCAATGCCCTGTACAGCACGGAGCCCAATGACGCATGCCGTTTGGGGGTCAAAAAACCCGAGCTGGACGGCATCATGATCGGTGACTCGTTTGCCAATCACTTCACCGGCATGGTCGATCTGCTGGCCAAGCCGAACAACCTGTCGATCATGGACTACACCATGGACTCGTGCCCGCCGATTGTCGGCTACACCATCGACATGTCTGCGGTCTACGCCGCCCATTGTGCAAAACGCAACGAACGGGTGTTCAGCCTGATCGAGCGCAACCATTACCGCTATGTAGTGCTGGCAGCGATCTGGCCCAGGGATGCGATTGCCCATGACATGGTCGAAGCGAGTATAAAGCGCGCAGTCGAGAATAGCGGCGAAGTCATCGTCATCCTGAGGAATCAACACATTGACAAAGCCGCCAGTTGCCCGATTCGTCACCTGATGTTCGGTACCGATCACGATTGCTCGGTTGCCCAAAGTGCATTAGCGCCTTATTGGGCTGATATACGTGTGGAATTCCCGCAGGTGCACTTCATCGATCCCAACCAAGTGATATGCCCGGAAGGCGTGTGCAGCCCGATTATCAACGGCCAACTGCTGTACCTGGATGACTCGCACTTGAATGAGGTGGGATCACGCTTTATCGGCCACACGCTGCTGGACCGCGGCTACTCGCTGCTGCACGACCCGGTGACTGCCCCGTCTACCGGGGTGAAGTTTGATGCGACCGCACATCTTTAATGGCATGAAACGAAAAAGGGTTCACTACAAACTAAAGCGGCTCAAGCTGACCTCCAACCCGGCGGACATTGCCTTGAGTGCCTGAGTCGCTTGCACAATCCCCCCCTGAGCAGCGGAATTCTGTTCAACGATCTGTGCTACTTGCTCCACGTTATAGGCCACCTGATCACTGGCGGCACGCTGCTCCTGCAGTGACAGGGAAATGAAACTGACAGCCTCCATAGATTCATCCAGTGCCTTTTTTATAGTGACCATCGAAGCGCCGGCACTTTCCACAAGTTGAAGCCCATTGGTCACTCGCTCGCAACCGGCGGCCATGCTTCCTTTAGCCTTGAGCATACCGTTCTGTATGGCATCGACCAGGGTAACGATCTCCTTCGTCGACTGTGCCGTGCGACTTGCCAAGTTGCGTACTTCATCGGCCACGACGGCAAAGCCACGACCTTGTTCACCCGCCCGCGCCGCTTCAATGGCGGCGTTGAGGGCCAGCAGGTTGGTCTGCTCGGCGATGCCGCGAATCACACCGACAATCTGGCTGATATCGTTGGACTGAATTGCCAACTGATCAATATCGGACGAACTTTGCGTCACCAACTCGGCAATCTGACTCATTTCATGGATTGATTTGCGCATCACCCCCATGCCTTCATCGGTGATCTGCCCCGCCCTCTGCGCCGTACTCTGGGCCTGACGAGCGTTATCGGCGATGTGATTGATGCTCACCGAAAGCTGCTCGACCGTAGCCGCCATGGACGATGCTGTATCGCTTTGCAAGGAAGCACTGCTCAGCCCTTGTTCAGACGAGAGAGCCAACTGCCGGGTAGCGCTCTCGATTTGCACCGAAGCCTGGTTGATGTTGCCGATCATAGCCCGCAGGCTCTGGCGCATGCCTTGCACCGAGTGCAACACGCCGGTCGGGTGTTTACCTTGATCGAGCACAGAGCTGGCCAGATGCCCCTCAGCGATGCTTAAACTCATTGCTGCCAACTCGCCTGGTTCCGCTCCCAGTTGAAGGCTCAAGCGCCTTGAGAAAAAGAACGCATAAACGCAGCCCAGAACCAGAGCTAGCGACAGGATCAGCAAACTGAGCTTCACGTAGGCACGATAGGCATCCTGGCCTTCTTCGAAGCGATGCATGGCTTCGCTCAGTTGCACCTCGATCAATTCGGAAAACTTCTCCGATAACGGATCAATCAGTGGGTATAGCCGCTTTGCCGCGAACTCCGCCAAACCTGCCTCATCACCTTGACTCAGCATGCCTTGAAGCTCCGTCAACGGTCCTTGAGTGGCGTCCATCAGCGGCGTGATTTGTCCGATCAAACGTGTTTCTTCAGCGATTAGTTCAGTCGATTTGTAGGTCGACCAAGTGTTGGCTATCTCAACTTGAGCTTGCTCGATCTGGGCCAACGCATGAGCCTTGGTGTAACTGCCGTTGTGCGCCTTGTGAGTGGCGTCGACAATGTTCACCGCATACAGATCGGCGATTTTTTTCAGGTCCCTTAGTGGAACCACTCGATCCAGATAAACGGTTTCCAGACCATGTAACGTGGAGCGCATGCCATACAGCCCGAGTCCACCAACACACAGCAACCCAAGCATTAAAAATCCGGCAAGCAAAAACAGATGAGTTCTGACTTTCCAACTTTCCATGGTGCGTACTTCCTTGGGTTGGCGATCCTGCAGGGATGAAGCGGACAGCGGGTAAAGCAGATCGGAGCCTTCGACAGTGGATGTATGGCCGGCATGGCGGGTAGGCGAAGCGCCTTAATTGGCATCGCCACGATAGTATGAATAAGATTCGTCAAGAGTAGACACAAACAAGCTCACCGCCTCCACCAGGCGTTAAGAAAGTTACAGCTGAATTTTATGCGATCAGCAGGTCACCTACTCTGCAAAGTACTTAGGTTCCTTGCTATATTTAAAGCGTCCTTGAATTTAATACTAGCGCATAGAAAACTTTACGAATAGAAGTTTCCCGAATATGTGCGACCACTCAAAACGCCAAAATCACCAGGACAGAAGCTAGCACAGCCATCAAGACGACTTTATGATGGCTGAAAATATTTACCGAGACGTGGACACTTCACGCCAAATAATAAATACCTAGCCAACTAACATAATCATTATTGCTACAACAATTTAAGCCAGGCTCTATTATCAATAGGACCTTAGTAGCGACTTCAACCACAAAAGACTCACTTCCCTGGTGAAAATCAAAACCCAAAAAGTCAGGCATATTTATGCGGAAGTTTATTTAAAGCAGCTTCTCAAACACAAGGGCTCGCTGTCTCGGGCAGCGACCACGGCCAATGGATTGGATTAAGAGATAGAGACCGTCGCCGTCGAAAGGTTTGTAGGGACGGCCTGCTGGCTTGGCTAAACGGCAGGCAGCGTAGGCAAGCGAGCAGTTGTGCGCAACATTCCAGAAGACTGGGCAAAAATCCAACGGAATGCTAAAACGAAAAAACCCGCCAGAAGGCAGGTTTTTCAAGGTTTCCACAGAACTCAAAAGCGCTCAGTGGAATGCAAGATGGTGCCCGAAGCCGGAATCGAACCGGCACGCCCTTACGAGCGGGGGATTTTAAGTCCCATGCGTCTACCAGTTTCGCCATTCGGGCGGTAGCGCGGTTAAGCGGTCTGAATGCTGCAGGATAAACATCTGGCAGTTCTGACGCTTGTGCAACAGAGGTGGAAATATATACATCCCTCCCCCGTGAAGCAAGTTCGCATATGTCCTTTTCAAGACTAAATCTTGCAGGATAGCGAAAATAAAAAAGCTCCGTAGATCAAGGATCTACGGAGCTCGTTTAAAGTGGAGGCCGAGGTCGGAATCGAACCGGCGTAGGTGGATTTGCAATCCACTGCATAACCATTTTGCTACTCGGCCTCAAACATCTGATGTCAGTAGCACGACACCAAATGCATACAAACGCTGAGCTTCGAGAGTTGATTGAATCATTCTCTAACTCTTTGAAAACATTGAGCTTTTTAAGCCGTCAGTGCTTTCGATGGCGTGAATTATGTACTGATTTCCCGAGGCTGGCAACCCCTTGATTTCAAAAAAATTTCTTCCGGGGCGAACAGACGGCGTTCGCCCCCGGCCCCGTTTGTTCTCTCAGAATTTTCCACCCAACGGATACTCCACCGCCAGCCGAATCTGGTTGGCATCCAGTTCGGCCTGCGCCGCGTTGCCGCGATGCACGGCGTGGCGCAGGGTAAACGCGAGGTTTTTCGCTGCGCCGGATTGCACCACGTATTTTGCCTGCAGATCCCGCTCCCAGTGTTTGCCGCCCTCGCCGTATCCCAACCATTTGTAACCACCGTTCGGGTCCATGTGGCTGCCGTCGATGCCGCTGCCACGCACATAGAGTGCGCCGAAGGTCAGCCCGGGGATGCCGTAGCCGGCCAGGTTCAGGTCGTAGCGCGCTTGCCAGGACGCCTCCTGCGGGGCGTTGAAGTCGGACAGGGCCACGGCGTTGCTCAGGTAGATCGCGCCGCGGGTGACGTAGTCATAGGGCGTATCGCCATCGACCTTTTGATAACCCAGGCCGAAGCTGTGGGAACCGGCCTTATACGTCGTGAGAAAACTCCAAGTGGTGTTGTCGATACGGCCAGATAGGGCCTTGCCGGTGTCCTGGGTGCGATACAGATTGAGGTCGAAAGTCAGATCCTGGCCGTCCGCTATCGGCTGGGTGTAGACCGCGCCCAGGTAGTGCTGGCGCCAGGTGTCGGCGTAGACCGCACTGAAAAGGCTGGCATTCAGTCCTTTGAGCGCGGTGTTGCGCACACCCACCAGATCGAAGCTGTCGCCCTGTTTGCCGTTGGAATAATTGACCACAAATCCCTGGTCGTGACTGGTGGCGTTGCGGTCGGTGCTTTCGTTGAAGTGTCCGCCGTAGAGCGTGGTGGCTGGCAGTTCGCGACTGGTCAGCAGCCAGCCGGTGGCGGTTTCCGGTAGCAGGCGGCTATCGGATGAGCCGAACACCGGAGTTTTTACCCGTTGCTCGCCGAAACGCAGTTCGGTTGAAGAGAAACGCACTTTCGCTACGGCGCCACCGCGGCTGTATTCATCCTTGGGATGACCGTCATTGTCCACGCCGAGCAACCGCGCCTTGCCGGCCCGCCCGCCTCCGCTGTCCAGTTCCCAGCCGGAATAGGCGTGGGCATCGAAACCAAAACCTACGGTGCCGCGTGTATAGCCAGAGGTGAAATCGGCCATCAGGCCGTAGGCCCATTCTTCGGCGAGGTCGCTACGCTGGGCGCGCGGTTTGTAGGCATTGCGGGCGCCGTTGCTCAGTGCACCGTGTTCATAGTCGCGGCGGTCGTAGACGCTACGGTTGAGCAGGCTCCACTGGCTGTCCTCGACAAAGCCTTTTGCGTTGTCTTGCTCTGAAGCGAGGGCGAGCAGCGACTGCCCGCCCAATGCCAATAGCAGGGTGTGTGTCGATAGGGTTTTCACAGGGCAACTCCACGAAATTCGGGGTCTGCAAGGTGTCCCGCCAGACGCGGGACACCCTTGGCCAACTCAGAGGTATTTGAGGATCGCGATGTCGCGACGGCGCTGCTTGAGGCTGGCGAACCAGCGTGTCGGGAAGAACATCAATACGCCGAGGATCGCGCTCCACAGCCACACGGTCGGCAGGTTATCGAAGCCGTAGTACGCGCCCTGATTGGCGCCCCAGATCGCGACAGCCACCAGGTACATGGCCTTGAGTACGTAAAGGTGCAGCAAATAGAAGAACATCGGCGCCCCGCCGTAGATCGCCAGCGTCGCGGTGGACCAGCGATCCTGCAGCTTCTCGAACAACGCCAGCAATAGCAGGCCCAGACCGAGGGTCGGCATCAGGAACATCAGCGACGGCGGATACTTCTTGGCGCTCATGAAGCTCATGAAGGTGCGCAACGAGTCACCGGTCTGCACCCACGGCTTCTCGCCATAGACGTTCAGGTAACGGATAAACACGAACGCCACCAGCAGGCCTGCGCCGAGTTTGACCAAGCGGGAAATCCGCTCCGCCGGGTCAATGTCCTTGCCGAACCACGGCCCGATCGCCCAGCCCAACAGGATCACGCCAATCCACGGCAGCACCGGATAGGTAGTGCGTGCCCGGGTGAATTCGGTGATGTCGATAAACACCTTCTGATGCAGGATCGACCACGGCACATAGAACGGCGACTCCGGCCCGACCACCACGTTATCGAACAGGTTGTGTCCGGCGACGATGGCCAGCCCCAGCACAATCAGCCAGCTGCGTTTGAAGTGCAACAACCCGGCGAGCACGATCATGCAGATGCCGATGCACCAGATCACTTGCAGCCACAGAGTCTTGGGCGGGAACTCGGCGTTCCAGGCGAAACAGACGAAGGTGATCTCCAGAAACACCAGGAAGAAACCGCGCTTGAGCAGGAACACCGACGTTTCGCTGGCCGTGTGCTTCTGGCTGTAGAGCCAGGCTGACAGGCCCGTGAGGAAGATAAACACCGGGGCGCAGATTTCGCTGAGCATGCGGGTGAAGTACAGGTCCGGCGTGACGCTCAAGGCGTCGATCGGGTCGGTGACCTGACGGTGCAGCAGGAAGGTTTCGCGCACGTGGTCGATCAGCATCAACAACATGACGAAGCCGCGCAGGGCATCGATCGCCAGCATCCGGGTGTTGGCTTTTACAGCGGAGGTGGCCAGCGCCGGGGAAATACTTCCCGCCTGCCCGGCCAATCCTGAAGATTGGGACATAGTGGTGACTCCTTTGGGGGCGATGGATCAGGCCTGTTTCTTCAAGCGGGCGACTTCAGAGGCCGGCAGCTGCGACGGTGCCCGTGGCAACGACGGCTTGCCCTCGGTCCGGTAGAACGACAGCGTGGAGCTGAAGCTCTTCAGGTCGTACGGCTCGGTCTTGCCTTGGGGGCTGACGCGTTCACCGGGCGTGCGGTCCTTGTATTCGACGGCCACCACATACGTGCCCTGCCAGGGCAACTCGAAGCTGACCTTGCCCGTCGCATCGGTGCGCTGGGTGAAGACCTCGCCGGAGCCGGTTTCCAATATAACGTCCTGATCCGCCAGCGGTTTTTGCGAATAGTACACTTGGAACTGCGCCTTGTTTGCGTCAACGATTCCGGTGGGCACGATGTCCAGGGTCAATTCCGGGGTTCGCGCACGTAAATCGCCGACCCAGCGGGTTGCCGGCGTCCAGTGGGTTTTCAGCGTCTTGTCGGCTTCGTGCAGGTCGAAGATCGGATAATGCGGATCTTGGGCCAGAAGTGAGTCATCGCGCTTGGCCTGATGCGCCACCGCAAATGCCTGACGCTGCAAGGTCAGATTCAATGGTTTCGAATTGTTGCTGATCGACCATCCCTTGAGTTGCTGGAACCGGTCCATCCCGCCCGGCGTCACCTCCAGCATGTTCTTGTCGTATTCCCCGTAGTACAGCGCCAACGGTTGCCCGGGTGGCTGTTCGTACCAGATCTGATGCGCCTCGCTGCTGCCAGCCAGCAGCAAGACGCCGTAACCCAACAGTGCTTTTGCGTTGCTCATTCGCATTTTTTTTGGCTCCGATTGGTGTTATTCAGCGATTCGTGCCGACGCTTCATCCTCCCGAAATCAGCGACATCACAAACCGCGCCCCTCTCTCTGTACGCATTACAGCGCGAAGACTTTTGCGCGGTGTTCTGTAATCAGTGCGTGTGGAGTCATCGGAGACTGTTTTGGCGGGGGGAAACGGTGGTTTATGCGGCTTGCGCCAGGATGAGGCGGGATGGGTGGTTCTAGCGGACTCATGTCCAAACGCGGTGCATGCAGCACTAAAAAACAATGTGGGAGCGGGCTTGCTCGCGAAGGGGCCGTGTCAGTCAACATTTCTATCAACTGACACGACCCCTTCGCGAGCAAGCCCGCTCCCACAGGGGAATTGGTGTTGGGGTTGGGAATGCTGCCAGTCAGTGCCGCAACAACTTACGCAACGGCACGCCGTCCTTGAGCACAGGCGACTTGATGACGATGTAGCTGAAGTACTTGGAGATGCCGATGTTCTTGTCCAGCAGGCTTTCGATCACTTCCTGATAGTGCTGAATACTGCGGGTCATGAAGCGCACCAGGTAATCGTAGCCACCGCTGATCAAATGGCATTCGAGCACTTCGTCCACCAGGCGAATGTTGGATTCGAACTTGGCGAAGTCTTCGCGCTTGTGGTCACTGAGGGTGATTTCGGTGAAGACCGTCACCGATTCGGTGATTTTCGCCAGGTTCAGGTGCGCCTTGTAGCTGGAAATATACCCGGCCGATTCCAGCCGCTTGACCCGTTGCAGGCAGGGGCTGGCCGATAAACCCACGGCATCGGCGAGGCTGACGTTGGTCATGCGCCCATCCTTTTGCAGCTCGACCAGGATGCTGATGTCGATTCGGTCCAGTTTTACTAAACCTTCCATTGCGTACCTCTTGACTGCCGTTTGTAAGACAATCTTCTAGCAAAATCAGCGCCGTAAAGACAGCTGATGCTGCGCCACCAGATCCGCCATGCTGTTGATGCAGTAATCCGCCGCACACGGTGTCGGGTGTTTGACCCGGCCGCGACAGATCAGGCACACGTCGCTGATCGCCTGCCGACCGGCGGAAGGCCGAGTCACTTGCAGGATCTCGCCGGGCTTGAACGCATTGGCCTCCAGCCAATCCGCGTCCTGCAACGGGTCGCTGGCCAGCGAGATAAAGTCATCGGGCATGATCCCCAACCGCTCACAGAGCAGCCCGCGATCCTCGGCATCCCGATCACCCTGCACCAGCAGGCGGTAGAACTTGCGCAGGTACAGCATCGCCCCCGGCGCGTCCTCGAACAGCGACCAGCCGGCCACCGAACGGGCGAAGCTCATGCCCTCCTCCCAACTGGCTTTCAGGCCCCAGCGCTCGGCCAACTGGCGATGGGCGAAACACAGCAGTCCACTGAAGCCTAGCTCACTGAAGCGCGGATACAGTGCGCGCACCACCTCGCTGTATTCGGCCAGCACCTGTTCCTTGTCCGGGTGCCCGCCCCGGCTGTCGAGCAGCGGTTGCAACGCCGCCCAGACCCCCGAGTCGCGATCGACCAGGACTTCATCGCAATCGATGAGCAGCGCGCGATATTCAGTCAGCCCCATGGTGTGCCAAGCCTCCGATGATGCATTCCATCAATCCATGCTCCATAAACGCTCACGGGCGCGACCTTGCAGCCGCGCCCCACGCCTTCAGGAGCTCAGTTCAAGACGCGTGCCAAAGCGCCTTCGAGAATTTGCAGCGCTTCGTCGACCTGGGCTTCGGTCGCCACCAGTGGCGCGAGGAACCGCAGGACGTTGCGGTACACGCCGCATTTGATCACCAGCAAACCGCCCTTGCGCGCTTCATCGATCAGCCGCTGATTGAGGTCGGCGTCCGGCGTGCGGGCGTCGTCTGGTTTGATCAGCTCAATGGCCAGCATGAACCCGGCGCCGCGCACGTCACCGATTTGCGGGTGACGGCTCTGCAAGTGCAGCAGCCCCTGACGCAGACGCTCGCCCAACGCTTCACCGCGCGCCAGCAGCTGTTCTTCCTCGAAGGCATCAATCACCGCCAGTGCCGCCGCGCACGACAACGCGTTGCCGCCGTAGGTGCCACCGAGGCCACCGGGCAGCGGCGCGTCCATGATCGCGGCTTTGCCGACCACACCCGACAGCGGCAAGCCACCGGCCAGGCTCTTGGCGACGGTCACCAGGTCCGGCTGGATGCCGGCGTGCTGGAAGCCGAACCATTTACCGGTGCGGCCGAAACCAGTCTGGATTTCATCGAGGATCAGCACGATGCCGTGCTTCTCGGTCAGCGCACGCAGGCCTTTGAGGAACTCCACCGGCGCCGAGAGGAAACCACCGTCGCCCTGCACCGGTTCAATGATGATCGCGGCGACCCGCTCTGGTGCCACTTGAGTCGCGAGCAACTCATCCAGTGCCTTGAGCGCCATGTCGCTGGTGACGCCGCGATAGGCATTCGGATACGGCGTATGGAACACTTCCGGCGCGAACGGCCCGAAGTTCTGTTTGTACGGCTGGCTCATGCCGGTCAGCGTGGTGCCGAGCAAGGTGCGTCCGTGAAAACCGCCGCGAAACGCGATCACCGCCGAGCGATTGGTATGCGCGCGTGCGATCTTCACCGCGTTTTCCACGGCCTCGGCGCCGGAGGTGAAGAACGCCGCTTTATAGGCTTCTTTACCGCCGATCATTTCGCACAGGCGCTGGGCCAGGTCCAGATAAGGCTTGTAGGCGACCACCTGGAAACAGGCGTGGGAGACTTTTTGCAGTTGCGCCTGCACCGCCGCGACGACTTTCGGGTGGTTGTGGCCGATGTTCAGCACACCGATGCCGCCGACAAAATCCAG
The DNA here is from genome assembly GCF_024296925.1 of Pseudomonas nunensis. Classification (NCBI taxonomy): domain Bacteria; kingdom Pseudomonadati; phylum Pseudomonadota; class Gammaproteobacteria; order Pseudomonadales; family Pseudomonadaceae; genus Pseudomonas; species Pseudomonas nunensis. The sequence goes on along the minus strand of NZ_CP101125.1, from coordinate 2,332,949 downwards.
GTAGCGCTTGCCATCCACATCCCACAACTCGGCACCTTGGGCGCGATCGATCACCAACGGGTGAGCGGTGACCAGGCCACGCGGCACGAATTGATCGCGCTGACGGAGCAAATGAGGGGTTTCGTCGACTTTGCTATTCATGGCATTTCCCATCGTGAGTCCGGCAACCGGGAGGTGGTTGCGATGCTGTTCAGATTAAGGCTTGAGCGAAACGAACTACGCCGAACTTGCCCCCTGAGAAATTCGGATCGACTGTTTTCACCCTGCCAAACGGCAGATTCCTTCAGCCCGCCGAATCTGCCGCAGCCTTGGCGATACACCGTGGCCGGAGCCGTTTAACCCGGCGCTTTCGACAGATCCTGCGCTGGCATTGCGCGATGATGAGAACACCTTCATCCATTCAGGAATTGCCCATGGCCCTGCTTTATAAAGCTGACCCGGTGCGCGGCGAACAGTGGCAAGCGCTGTTCGCCGAACACGCCCCGGATATCGAATGGCGCGCTTGGCCGGACATTGGCGATCCGTCACAAATTGAATACCTGGCGGCGTGGCAGGCGCCGGACGATTTGGAAGCGTTGCTACCGAAGCTGAAAGTGCTGTTCGCGCTGTCTGCCGGGGTCGATCAACTGGACCTCAGCCGTATTCCGGAGAGCTTGCCGGTGGTGCGGTTGCTCGATCCGGGCATTACCCGTGGCATGTGCGAGTACGCGAGTTTTGCCGTGCTGAGCCTGCATCGGGACATGCTGCGTTATCGGCAGCAGCAGATGGCGCGGTGTTGGCAGGCGCACATGCTGCAACCGGCGAGCAAACGTCGGGTCGGGGTGATGGGTCTGGGGGCGCAGGCGCAGCAGATCCTGGCGACGTTGCAACCATTGGGGTTTGCGTTGAAAGGTTGGGCGCGCAGTGCGCATAAGGTGGCGGGCGTGGAGTGTTATGCCGGTCGCGAGCAACTGCCGGCGTTTCTCAGCCAATGCGACATTCTGTTGTGTGTGTTGCCGCTGACGGAACAGACCCAGGGGATTCTGGATCGTGATTTGTTCCGGCAACTGCCCCATGGCGCGGCGTTGATCAACATGGGCCGTGGTGGGCATTTGGTGGAAGGTGATCTGCTGGAGGCGCTGGACAGTGGGCAACTCAGCGGCGCGGTACTGGATGTGCTGCAGCAGGAACCGGCGCCGGCGGATCACCCGTTCTGGGCGCATCCGCAAATTCTGCTGACACCGCATATTGCCGCGATGACTCAGCCGGAGAGTGCGTTTGGGGTATTGTTGGAGAATATCCGGCGACATCAAAAAGGCCAGCCGATGCTGGGCCAGATCGACCGCAGCCAAGGTTACTGACCACACCCCGAACACCTGTAGGAGCGAGGCTTGCCCGCGAAGACATTGTGTCAGTCGCCAACAATATTGACTGGTACGACGCCTTCGCGGGCAAGCCTCGCTCCTACAGGGTATGGGTGATGGCAAAAATCTACTTCGAGGCGCAAATCCCTTGTAGGAGCTGAGCTTGCTCGCGAAAGCGGTGTGTCAGTCGCCATCGATGTTGACTGGTACGACGCCTTCGCGGGCAAGCCTCGCTCCTACAGGGTATGGGTGATGGCAAAAATCTACTTCGCGGCGCAAATCCCTTGTAGGAGCTGAGCTTGCTCGCGAAAGCGGTGTGTCAGTCGACATTAATATTGACTGGCATGACGCCTTCGCGGGCAAGCCTCGCTCCTACAGGGGGGCGAGAGGTTAGAGAATGTCGGCGATGGCTTTGCCGACGTCCTGCGTCGAGCCCTTCCCGCCCAGGTCCGGGGTTATCGGGCCGTCAGCAATCACCCGTTCAATCGCCTGCAAAATCCCGTCATGCGCCGCGCGATAGCGTTCATCGCCATTGCCGAGGAAATCCAGCATCAACGCCCCGGACCAGATCATCGCAATCGGATTCGCGATGTTCTGCCCATAGATATCCGGCGCCGATCCGTGCACCGGTTCGAACAACGACGGAAACCGCCGCTCCGGATCAAGATTCGCCGACGGCGCAATCCCGATGGTCCCCGCACACGCCGGACCCAAATCGGAAAGAATGTCGCCAAACAGATTCGACGCCACCACCACATCAAACCGATCCGGTTGCAGCACAAACCGCGCGCACAGAATGTCGATGTGCTGCTTATCCCAGGTGATCTCCGGGTACTTCGCCGCCATCAAGGCTGTGCGTTCGTCCCAGTACGGCATGCTGATGGAAATCCCGTTGGACTTGGTCGCCGCCGTCAGGCGTTTGCGTGGTCGGGTCTGGGCAAGGTCGAAGGCGAATTTTAGAATCCGGTCCACGCCACGCCGGGTGAACACCGATTCCTGCAGCACGAATTCATGCTCGGTGCCTTCGAACATCTTGCCGCCGACCGAGGAGTACTCGCCCTCGGTGTTCTCACGGATCACCACAAAATCGATGTCACCCGGCTTGCGCCCAGCCAACGGGCACGGCACGCCGGGAAACAACCGCACCGGACGGATGTTCACATACTGGTCGAAGTCGCGGCGAAACTTCAACAGCGAACCCCACAGGGAAATGTGGTCCGGTACTTTTTCCGGCCAGCCCACGGCGCCAAAGTAGATCGCGTCGAAACCCTTGAGCTGTTCGAACCAGTCATCGGGCATCATCTGCCCGTGTTCCAGGTAGTAATCGCAGTGCGCCCAATCCAGCACTTCGATGCTCAGATCGAGCTGCCATTTCTTCGCGGCCTGCTCCAGCACGCGCAACCCTTCCGGCAGCACTTCCTTGCCGATACCATCGCCCGCGATCGCGGCGATTCTGAATGTCTTGCTCATCAACGTGCCTCCCCCAGTGTCTGTGAATTACAGCCCGCCGATGTGGAAGGCTTTGACTTCAAGGTATTCGTCCAGGCCGTACTTGCTGCCCTCGCGGCCCAGGCCTGATTGCTTGATGCCACCGAACGGCGCGACTTCCATGGAAATGATCCCGGTGTTGAGGCCGACCATGCCGAACTCCAGCGCCTCGCCGAAACGCCATGAACGACGCAGATCCTGAGTGAAATAGTAGGCGCCCAGACCGTAAGGCGTGGCGTTGGCCAGCGCGAGGGCTTCGGCCTCAGAGGTAAACCGCATCAAGGGCGCGACCGGGCCGAAGGTTTCTTCGTTGGCCAGCAACATGCCGGCGTGGGTATCGCCGAGCACCGTGGGTTGCACGAACTGGTTGTCGCCCTCGGGAATGCCGCCACAGAGTAATGTCGCGCCTTGGCTCAAGGCATCGTCAATGTGCCGGGCAACTTTGCTCACCGCCGCCGGGTTGATCAGCGGGCCGATGGTGACGTCGGCGTCGAGACCGTTGCCAACCTTGAGCTTGCCCACCTCTTCCACCAGGCGCTGGGCGAAACGTTCGTAGATGCCGTTTTGCACCAGAATCCGGTTGGCGCAGACGCAGGTCTGGCCGGCGTTGCGAAACTTGCTGAGCATGATCCCGGCCACGGCCTGCTCCAGGTCCGCGTCGTCGAACACAATGAACGGCGCATTGCCGCCCAGTTCCAGACTCAAACGCTTGATGTGTTCCGCGCTCTGGCGCATCAGCAAGCGGCCCACGGCAGTCGATCCGGTGAAGGAAATCTTGCGCACCGTCGGGTTACTGGTCAGCTCTTCGCCGATGCCGGCAGGCATGCCGGTCAACACGTTGAACACCCCGGCCGGAATGCCGACGCGTTCGGCCAATACCGCTAAAGCCAAGGCCGACAGCGGTGTCAGGTCCGAGGGTTTGACGATGATCGGGCAGCCCGCCGCCAATGCCGGTGCGCATTTGCGGGTGATCATTGCGTTGGGAAAATTCCACGGCGTGATTGCGGCGCAGACGCCCACCGGTTGTTTGAGCGTGAGCAATCGACGGTCGCCGCTGGGGGCCGGCATGGTTTCGCCGTAGACTCGTCGGGCCTCTTCGGCGAACCATTTGACGAAACCGGCGCCGTAGCGGATTTCGCCTTTGGCTTCGTTCAGTGGCTTGCCCTGCTCGCAGGTCATGATCAGCGCCAGGTCGTCGAGGTTGTCGATCATGGCCTGAAACCAGCGCTCCAGCAGCGCCGCACGCTCGGCGGCCGGACGTGCGCGCCAGGCCGGCCAGGCTTTGTCGGCGGCCTCGATGGCACGCCGGGTTTCCGCACCTTGCATGGCCGGGACACGGGCGAGTAACTGGCCGCTGGCCGGGTCGATGACGTCGAGTGTCGCGGCGTTATCGGCGCCGATCCACTGCCCGTCCACATACGCGAGTTCTGCCAGAAGGCTGGGGTCTTTCAAACGATTCTTGAGCATGGTCGAGTCCTGATCCGAGACATGCTCCAGTCTAGGGAGGTGTGGCGGAGGAGGATGCTGAAAGCGATTTGAGGACAGTGTCGGATGCTGAAATTCGGGGTGGGACGGCAGGCTCTACTGAGGGGGTATAGGGTCTTTCAGGATAAACACCGAACGCTGTGGGAGCGAGCTTGCTCGCGATAGCGGTGTGTCAGGCGACATAAATATCGACTGAGAGGACACCATCGCGAGCAAGCTCGCTCCCACATTTGATCTCCCACATTTGATCTTTGTTTGCCATGGGATCTGATTACAGCTTCAGGGACCCCAACAATCCTTCAAGAAACCGCTCCCCGGCCTCCATCTGGCTGATCTCGATAAACTCGTCCGGCTTGTGCGCCTGTTCAATCGAGCCCGGTCCGCAGACCACCACTGGCACATCCAGCCGCTGCTTGAACAACCCGCCCTCGGTGCCGAACGAAACCTTGGCCGTGCCGGTATCCGGCGCGGCGAAGTTTTTCAGGAAGCGCACCGCTTCGACGCTCGGATGCGTATCGAGACCGGGATAGACGTTAAGGGTTTCGATCTCGATCGCTGCCACGCTCGACAACAACCGCGCTTCGCGCACGATCAGTTCAGCGCGTTCCTGCATTTGCTCCAGAAACTGATCCAGATTATCCGCCGGCAAGTTGCGCACTTCGAAATCCAGGGTGCACAGGTTCGGCACGATATTCAGCGCCCGACCGCCGCCGATCTGCCCGACATGCACGGTGCTGTAAGGCACGTCGTAATCAGCGTCCTGGGCGCCCTGCTCTTGCAATTGCTGCTGACTCTGGCGCAGCGCGGCGATGAAATCGCAGGCCACGTGAATCGCATTGACCGAGCGCGGCGCCAACGACGAATGCGCCTCCAGTCCCCGGCAATAGGTGCGATACGAACCCTTGCCCTTGTGCCCGAGCACGAATTGCATGTTGGTCGGCTCGCCGATCAGGCACAAAAACGGGCGCACCGGGGTCAGGTGCAGCACGTCGAGCAAACGCCGCACGCCGACACAACCGGTTTCTTCGTCATGAGACAGCGCCAGTTGCAGCGGCCGGCTCAGCGAATGGTCGGCGGCGTCGAGCATGGCGTCGATGGCCAGGGCAATAAAACCCTTCATGTCGCAACTGCCGCGCCCGTAGATCTTGCCGTCCTGCACCGTCGCCTGGAACGGCGGCACGGTCCAGGCCTGCCCCGCCGCCGGCACCACGTCGGTGTGGCCGGACAACAGAATTCCCGGCAGGTTTTTCGGCCCAGTGCTGGCGAACAGGTTGGCCTTCTTGCCGGTTTCATCCTTGACGATCAGCGACTCGATGCCCTTGCTCAGCAGCAGGTCACGCACGTACTCGATCAGGGCCATGTTCGACTCCGAAGACACGGTGTCGAAGGCCATCAGGCGTTTGAGAATATCCAGTACACGGGGTTTCATGAGGCCTTGCTCCGTTGCTCGGCTAAAGGGGCGAACCGGCGAATGGAGAACGGCTCAATCGAAGTGCTGGTGCTGCCGGTGCTGATCAGTTCGGCCATCACGTCGCCGACGCCGGGGCCGAGCTGGAAGCCGTGACCGCAGAAGCCGAACGCGTAGAACAAACCGTCGGTGGTGCCACTCGGGCCCATGATCGGCAAGGAGTCTGGCAGATAACCTTCGATGCCGCTCCAGACGCGGATGATGTTGAGATTGCCGACACCCGGCAGCAGGCGACGCATTTGATCCATCTGGTTGAGAATGCTGCGCGGCTCGACGTAGGCCCGGCGATTGAGCATGTCCGGTTTGCTGCGATAACCGCCGCCGATGACGATGTTGCCGCGCGGAATCTGCCGGAAGTAAATCACTTCTTCTGGAATCTTGGTGTAGACGCCGATCACCGTCGGCAAGGCGTAGGGCACCGGTTCGGTCACGGCCATTTGCGGGCCGTGGGTGTCCAGTGGCACTGGTTCGCCGAACTGACCCGAAAGCTTTTGCCCCCACGCCCCGGCCGTGATCAGCAGTTGCGCGGCGCTGAACTGACGACCGTCGGTGGTGGTGACGCTGAATTCGCCGCCGACTTTCTGCACCTCGGCGACTTCGGTCTGTTCCTCTATCTGCGCGCCGAGTCGGCGTGCGGCGCGGGCAAACGCCGGGGCCGCGAGACGCGGGTTGGCGTGACCATCGTGAGGCGCGTAGGAGCCGCCCTTCACGTCTTTCCCGAGAAATGGAAAGCGCTGATGCAACTCGGCACCGCGATAGATTTTCAGATCCAGTTGCGCAGCTTCAGGCGCGGCGGCATACGCCTCCAGCTCGGCGATTTCATCTTCGCGATAACACACGCGCATGTGCCCACTGGCGATGAACTCCAGGTCATCGTCGATCAGTTCCGGCAAGCGTTTCCACAATGCCCAGGAGCGGTTGGCCAGTTCCAGTTGCCCGAGGTAACGTCCCTGGCGCCGCACGTTGCCGAAGTTCACGCCGCTGGCGTACTGACCGATCTGGTCGCGCTCCAGCAAGATCACCGACTGGCCGCGCTTGCGCAGAAAAAATGCCGTCGCCGAGCCCATCAGGCCGCCCCCGACAATCAACACATCGGCTTTCTGTACGGTCATGGCGACACCTCCTCGGTGAGCATCGAAAGCGGTTTGACCGGTGCCTGACCGCGTTGGCGGCCGACCTGTTGCACGCTGACACCGCCGCTGCGGCGATCACTTCGGCGCCCGCCTGCGAACAATAACGGCCCTGGCAACGGCCCATCCCAACCCGGCTGAAAGCCTTGGCCCGATTGACTTCGCAAGCGCCCTTCTCGCTGACGGTACGGCGCAGTTCACCGGCGCTGATCATCTCGCAGCGGCACACGATGGCGCTGTCAGGCAAGGCTTTGGCTTGCTCGGCAGGCCAGGGAAACGCCTGGGCCAGACCGAGGCGAAACTGGTCCATTACGGCCAGTGCCTGGCGTTGTTCGTCGCGTAATCCGGCGTTTACCGGTTGCTGCTGATCTTCCAGCAACGCCATGGCGACCAGCCGTCCAGCGTGTTCGGCGGCATCCGCGCCGCGAATCTTCGAACCATCGCCAGCCGCGTACACGCCGCTGACCGAGGTCCGGCCTTCATCATCCACTGCCAGCCACCATTGACCGGACGCCTCGTCAAAGCGCATACGGCAACCGGCCAGGTCAGCCAGTTGAGTTTCCGGGCGTAAGTGATAACCCAGCGCCACGGCATCGCACTCGATGCTCAAGTCCTCGCCACGCGCCGTCAGTATTCGGACACCACTGACACCGCTGGCCGCATCGCCCCGTACTTGCAAAGGTTTGATCCCCAGGTGCACCGGGATCTTCGCCTGATACAGCTGCGCCAACAATTTCATCCCGGTGAACAGCAATCCGGGCCGCGCCAGCAATTTGGGCAAGGCACCAATGCGCTTGCTGAACGGCGAGGTGTCGAGCACCGCCGCCACCTTCGCGCCCGCCTTCACGTATTGGCTGGCAACCAGATACAACAACGGCCCGCTGCCCATAAACACCACGCTGTGGCCAATGGAAACCGCCTGGGACTTGAGCGCAATCTGCGCCCCGCCGAGGCTGTAGGTGCCCGCCAGTTGCCAGCCTTCGATCGGCATCAAACGGTCAGTGGCGCCGGTACAGAGGATCAGTGCGTCGTAATCCACCGTCGAGTGTTTACCCTGGCTGACACAGCACAATTGCCCCGCCGTCAGGTTCCACACCAAGGTATCGGGGCGGTAATCGATAACGCCGCGCAGACGATCAAAACTGTCGTGCAGGTCCCGGGCCTTGCGCGCTTCGGTGCCGTACAGCGTCGCGTAATTACGGGTAAACCCTTCAGGCTGGCGACGATAGATCTGCCCGCCATCCCGACGATTTTCATCGATCAGGATCGGTTTGAACCCCGCCGCCACCAGGGTTTCGGCGCAGCGAATACCCGCCGGCCCGGCGCCGACTATGACTATCCGTGCAGTGGCCATGTCGCCTCCGGTTGTGTGGTGACGATGTCCAGCCCTTCGCGGACTTCATTCGAACAGGCGCGCAGACGCTCACCGCTGCGGGTCCAGACCCAGCAATCCTGGCATGCGCCCATCAGGCAGAAACCGGCGCGCCGGCCGGAGTCGAACTCCGACTGGCGCAACGCATTGCCCTGGGTCAGCAACGCGACCATCAGGGTATCGCCCTGCAAGGCCTCGATGGCTGCGCCGTCCACTTGCAGTTTGACGGTCGGCCGGCCCTGCTCGGCCAGCCTCACAAAACGTCCCTTCATGCGTAGGCTCCGTGGCTCATGGTGATCACATCCTGCTGGGTTTTCAGCAACTCGGCGCTGTCGTGGTGGCAGAGGATTTCACTGCCGCCATCGATGATCCGGCGGTTCGGCGCGGTGCGATTGCACAGGCCATCGACGCGCACCGGGCAACGACTGAGGAACGTGCACAGCTCCGGCACGTTGGCCCTGGCGCCAATCGGCGGCAGCTCGGCGCAGGTGGTGCCGCAGTTTTCCAGCCAGCCCTGACGCAGTTCCGGCACCGAATGAATCAACAGGTCGGTGTAAGGATGGAACGGTGCCTGGGCGAACGACTGACGGGTGCCGGCCTGGATCTTGTGGCCGCTGTACATCACCACAATGTCGTCGCACAGCGCGCGCACGGTGGAGATGTCGTGGCTGATAAACAGATAGGAAACCCCCAGCTCCTGACGCAGGTCGCGCAGCAGTTCGAGAATCGCTGCGCCGACCACCGTGTCCAGTGCCGAGGTGACTTCATCGCAGAGGATCAGATCCGGTTTCGCCGCCAGCGCCCGGGCCAGGTTGACCCGCTGCTTTTGCCCGCCGGACAGCTCATTCGGCCGCCGCTCAGCCAAGGTCCGAGGCAGACGCACCAAGTCCAGCAGTTCGCCAATGCGCTCGCGCAACGCGGCGCCCTTGAGGCCGAAATACATCTTCAACGGCCGGCTCAGAATGGTGCTGACGCTGTGCATCGGGTTGAGCGCGGTGTCGGCGTTCTGGAACACCATCTGAATGCGACGGAACTGTTCGTCGGTGCGTTCGGACAAGCAACCGCCCAAGGGTTGGCCGTCGAAGGTCAAGCCGCCGAGCGCCGGGGTCAGCAAGCCCGCGACCACTCGTGCCAAGGTCGATTTACCGGAACCGGACTCACCGATCACGCCGATAGCTTGGCCCCGGCGCACAGTCAGGTCGATGTCTTCCAGCACGCGAATCGATGGCATGCCGTGCATGTTTTTGTTGCCGTAACCGGCGGTCAGGCCCTGAATCGTCAGCAACGGCGTGTCTTCCGCCACACCGCAGGGTGGACGAATCGTGGTGTCGGGGCGCGCCGCCGCCAACAGGCTGCGGGTGTATTCGTGGGACGGGGCTTTGAGCAGCGGCGCGGTGGCGCTCTGTTCGAAGATCTGGCCGCCGTTGAGCACGACGATCTGATCGGCCATTTGCGCGACCACGGCCAAATCGTGAGACACGTAGACCGCCGTGGCCCCGCGCTCACGGACCACGCGTTTGAAGGCGCGCAACACGTCGATCTGCGTGGTGACGTCGAGGGCGGTGGTCGGTTCATCGAGCACCACCAGCAATGGATCACTGATCAGCGCCATCGCCGCCATTACCCGTTGCAGTTGCCCGCCGGACACCTGGTGCGGGTAGCGCTGGCCAATGTGGTCCGGGTCCGGCAGCGCCAGGTCGCGGAACAACTGGATGGCTTTGGCTTCAAGCACTGCGCGGGTGCCGAGGCCATGAATCAATGCGCCCTCAACCACTTGGTCGATCAGTTTTTTCGCCGGGTTGAACGCCGCCGCCGCGCTTTGCGCGATGTACGACACGCGGTTGCCGCGCAGGCCCTGCAATTCCTTTTCGCTGAGGGCGAGCATGTTGTGCTCGCCGACCTGTACCACGCCGCCGGACAACCGGCAGCCGCGTCGTGCATAGCCCAGCAGTGCCAACGCGATGGTGGTCTTGCCGGAGCCGGATTCACCGATCAGCGCCAGTACTTCACCTTTTTCCAGGGCGAAGCTCACGCCTTTGACGATTTCCGTTTCACCGCGCTCGCCACAGGCGACCACGCGCAGGTCTTCGACTCGAATCAATTCGCTCATATCAATGCCCTCCCGTGCGGCGACTACGTCGGGACGACAGTCTGTCGATAAACAGATTCACACCGATGGTCAGGGTGCCGATGGCCAGCGCTGGAATCACGATGGCCGGCGCGCCTTGGTTGAGGCCGCCAATGTTTTCCCGCACCAGCGAACCGAGGTCGGCATCCGGCGGTTGCACGCCGAGGCCGAGGAAGCTCATGCCGCTGAGCAGCAATACAATAAAGCCGAAGCGCAGGCCCAGGTCAGTCAGCACCGGGTTAAGCATGTTCGGCAGGATTTCCACGCAAGCGATATACAAGCGGCGCTCGCCACGGGTACGGGCGACTTGCACGTATTCCAGGGCTTCGATGTTCACCGCCATGCTGCGGGCAATGCGGAATGCGCCGGGGGTGAAACTCAGGACGGCGGTGCAGATCAGCAAAGTCACCGACGAACCGAAAGCCGAGACCATGATCAGCGCCAGCATCTTGCTCGGGATCGAGATAAACGCATCCATCAAACGGCTGATCACCTCGTCCAGCCACTTCGGCGAAACCACCGACAACAACGCGCAACTGGTGCCCAGGCCGCTGGCCAACACCGCCGCGATCAACGCCAGGCCTACGGTAAACCGCGCACCGACCAGCACGCGGCTGAGCATGTCGCGGCCCAGATAATCGGTGCCGAACGGGTACAGCGCACTGATGCTGTCGAAGACATTATCGGAGACCACTTCACCCACCGGGTGCGGCGCCAGCCATGGGCCGAAGAACGCCACCAGCAACCAGATTACGCACATTGCAGCGCCGATCAGACCCAGCCACGCCGGGCCATGGGACACCTTGCCAACCGACAGGTCGGGGGTTGCAGGCGTCGATTTCACAATGAGATTGTTCATTGGTTTCTCAGCCTCGGATTGGACAGAATCGCGCACAGGTCGGCAATCAGCACCAACCCCAGGTACGCGGTACAAAACAGCATGGTGCATGCCTGGACCAGCGCCATGTCACGGTTGGTCACGGCATCGACCATCAGGCTGGCAATGCCGGGATAGTTGAAGATCGTCTCGACAATCACCACCCCGCCCAGCAGATACGAAAGGCTCAGGGCGATGGCGTTGGCAATCGGCCCGATCGCGTTGGGCAAGGCGTGGCGCAGCACAATGCGCATCGGACTCACGCCTTTGAGCCGGGCCATTTCCACGTAAGGGCTGTCGAGTTGATCGATCACCGCAGCGCGGGTCATACGGGCCATTTGCGCGACGATCACGCAGCACAGGGTCATCACCGGCAAGGCGTAAGTGCGCATGAATTGCCACGGTGAGGTGATGTCGCTGGCATAGGACAGCGCCGACAACCAGCCCAGGTTCACCGCAAAAATCAGCACCGCCAGGGTCGCTACAAGGAATTCCGGAACGGCGACCATGGCCAGGGTGAAAAAGCTCAAGAAGCTGTCGATGCGCCCGCCACGGCCCATCGCAGAACCGATGCCGAGGATCAACGCCACCGGCACCGAGACCAGCGCCGTGGCGGCCGCCAGCATCAGGGTGTGGGCACGCGGCCGGCCATCAACTCGCCGACCGGCATCGCGTTGGACACCGACAGGCCCATGTCGCCGCTGAGCAGGTTCATCAACCAGTGCAGGTAACGCAGCACACCGGGCTGGTCGAGCCCCAGTTTCAGGCGCAGTGCCGCCACCTGTTCCGGCGTGGCGAACTGCCCGAGGGATTGTTGCGCCGCGTCCCCCGGCAGTACCGCCGTGATCGCAAACACGACCATGGACACGATCAACAAAGTCACGATCGCGGCGCCCAGACGCCGGCCGATCAACCACAGTGTGTTGCTATTCATCGCCTACCCTCCTGCACTGTCCCTGACGTACAACCCAACTACCCATCAAGCGTCCAGCCAGACCTGCTCGGCGAACATGTAGCCCATGAAGCCACCCAGCGGATTGCTGCCGTAGCCTTTGATGCGCTGGTCGACGCCGTCGATGTTGCTGATGAACACCGGCACGCCGATACCGCTGTGGTCATGCACCAGGGTCTGCATGTCCGCGTACATCTTGCTGCGCTTGGCGTCGTCGGTTTCACCACGCGCGAGCATCAGCAACTGGTCGAACTGGTCGTTCTGCCAACCGGATTCGTTCCACGGCGCCTTCGACTGGAAGAACTGCGAGAACATCACGTCGGCGTTCGGCCGTGGGTTGATGTTGCCGAAGCTCAGCGGGTGCTTCATCCAGTGGTTGGACCAGTAGCCGTCGCTCGGCAAGCGGTTGACGTCGAGCTTGAGCCCGGCCTGTTTCGCCGATTGCTGCAACAGCACCGCGATGTCTACCGAACCGGTGGCGGCTGGCGATGCGACCAGCGGCATGCTGATGTTTTCCATGCCGGCCTTCTTCAGCAGAAACTTGGCTTTTTCCGGGTCGTAGACGGTTTGCGGCAGGTCGGCGTTGTAGTAGCGCGAACCGGGCGCAATCGGATGGTCGTTGCCGACCACGGCAAAACCACGGAATACGGCGGATTTCACCTGTTCGCGGTCCAGCAGGTATTTCATGGCCTGAGTGAATTCGGCGCTTTTGCCCGGCATCTGATCCTGACGGATGATCAAGTCAGTGTAGTTGCCCGACGGCGCATCGACGACCCGGTGCTTGGCGCTGGCCTTGATCCGTGTGGTGGAACGCGGGTTGACCTCGTTGATCATGTGCACGTCGCCGGACAGCAGCGCGTTGACCCGGGAAGGTTCGTCGGCAATCGCGATGAACTCGATCTCGTCGAGGTACGGCAGGCCGGGTTTCCAGTAGCCGGTGTTGCGCGCGGCAATCGAACGTACGCCCGGTTTGAATTCCTTGACCTTGAACGGCCCGGTGCCAATGCCCTGGTTGAAGTCGGTGGTGCCTTCGGGAACGATCAGCAAGTGCGACACGGCGAGGATCGACGGCAATTCGGCGTTCGGTGCGCTGAGGCGGATCTGCACTTCATTGGTGCCGGTGGCCTTGATTTCGGTGAATTGCTCCATCAGCGGCATGACCTTGGAACCGGTCAGTGGATCCTTGTGCCGCGACAGCGAGAACACCACGTCGGCGGCGCTCAGGGTCTTGCCGTTGTGAAAGGTCACGTCCTTGCGCAGGGTGATGGTCCACAGTGTGGCGTCGGTGTTGTCGATGCGCTCGGCCAGTTCCAGTTGCGGCACCAGGTGCGTGTCGAAGCGGGTCAGGCCGTTGTAGAACATGAAGTGGCGCACGTAGTCGGTGGACAGCGCGCCTTTGGCCGGGTCGAGGGTGTCGGCGGTGGAGCTGGACATGCCGGCGACACGAATCCGCCCGCCTGGCTTGCCTTTGCCGGGGGTGGCGGCTTCTTCGGCGAACAATTTGCCGGCGGCGCCAAACAGGCTGCCGGCGCCCGCTGCGGCGACACCCGCCACACCGAGCATTTGCAGGGCGTTGCGGCGCGACATGCCGCGATTGAGGCCTTCAAATACTCGCAGGCTTTCTTGGCCGGAGATCAGTTGGGAGTCGATCTTTTTGTCAGTCATATCAGTTGTACCTGTCGATAATGAGAAGGCTCGGGTTGTCCGGAGCGTTGAAACGCAAACGACGGTGACGCCACAACATCAACTCAATGCAAATAATCCTGGAAGCGGTAATAGGCGCCCACGAACGGCAGGAACCACGGCTTGCCGAAATGCCCGGGAATCGCCGGCCAGTCGAGTTCGCGCCAGGGGTTGGCCTCGACTTTGCCAGCCATCACTTCGGCCATGACCTGACCCATGTGCACCGACATCTGCACCCCGTGGCCGCTGTAGCCCATGGAGTGATAAACCCCGCCGTGCTGGCCGGCCCGGGGCAAACGGTCGGAGGTCATGTCGACCAATCCGCCCCAGCAGTAATCGATTTTCACGTTGGCCAATTGCGGGAACATCTGCACCATCGCCGCTTGCAGCACCTTGCCGCTCTTGGCGTCGTTGACGCTGTCGGACATCGCAAACCGAGCGCGACCGCCGAACAGCAGGCGGTTGTCCGGGGTCAGGCGGAAGTAGTTGCCGATCATGCGGCTGGTGACATAGGCGCGACGTCCCGGCAGCAGTTGCTCGATCAGCTCTTTTGAAAGCACTTCAGTGGCGATCACGAAACTGCCCACCGGCACAATCCGCCGCCGATACCAGCCCAAGCCACCATGCTGACAGGCGCCGGTAGCCAGCAACACTTGCCCGGCGTGCAGCGAACCCTTGCTGGTGTTGACCTGATAACCGCCGGCCCGGGCTTTCCAGTCCAGCACCGAGGTGCCTTGATGGATCAGCGCGCCGTGGCGAGCTGCCGCTTCGGCCAAACCGACGCCGAAACGCCCGACGTGCATCTGCACGCCGTTACGCTGTAGCAAACCGCCGTGGAACTGTGCCGAATTGACTTCGGCGCGGGTCTGTTCGGCGGACAGCAGCTCGACCTCGGCATCGACTTCCTTGCGAATCAATTCGCAGGTCCGTGCCAGGCCTTCGTAGTGCATCGGCTTGGCGGCCAACTTGAGCTTGCCGTTGCGGATCAGGTCGCAAGCAATCTGCTCCTGTTCCACCAGCGACACCACGCTTTGCACGGCGCTTTCATAAGCCTGGTAATACGCCCGGGCCTTGTCGGCGCCGAGGCTGGCACTGAGCCCGGCATAATCCTGGGCCACGCCGGTGTTGCATTGGCCACCGTTGCGCCCCGAGGCTTCGCCGATCACCCGCCCGGCTTCGAGCACCACCACACTGGCGCCCTTCAGGGCCAATGCCCGGGCCGCCGCCAGACCGGTGAAACCGCCACCGACGATGGCCACATCGACCTGTCCCGGCAACGCGCCGAGCTGGGCACCGGTGAAGGCCGGTGCGGTGTCGAGCCAGTAGGATTCACTGCCCATGTCCAACCCCTTATGCGCTAATGACTCAGAGACCAACCAGTGCCGCGAGCCCACCGATGTCGGTGATCTGCTGATAGCCGTAGAAGGCATTGCCCGGGACTTCATGACCACGGGCGACGAAGGCCTTGTTCTTGATCTTCATGTCGTGGGCCGGCATCAGGTCGTAACGGAAGCTGGAGGACACATGCAAGATGTCTTCCGGGCCGCAGTTGAGGTTGTCGAGCATGTACTCGAACGCCGCCAGACGCGGCTTGTAGGCCTGGGCCTGTTCCGCCGTGAAGACCTTGTGGAACGGCGCGCCGAGCTTGTCGACGTTGGACATGATCTGGCTGTTGCTGGCATTGGAGAAAATCACCAGCGGGATCGTGTCGGCGATTTTCGACAGGCCGGCCGGTACGTCCGGGTGCGGGCCCCAGGTCGGCACGGCGTCGTAATACAGCTGGCCTTCGTCGCGGTACTCGACGCCCCAACGCTTGCAGGTACGAGCCAGAGCAGTCTTGAGGATTTCGTCGTAGGGCATCCAGTCACCCATGACCTGGTCCAGGCGATAGGCCGAGAAATCCTTGACGAACTGATCCATCTGCTCGGGTTTGACGCGATCGGCGAAAAGCTCGCGGGTCATCGTGCCCATGTGGAAATTGGTCAGCGTACCGTAGCAGTCGAACGTAATGAATTTGGGGCGAAGAAAGCTCATTGAGTGCGGTCCTGAAGTTCGTTGAGGTCATGGCGCGACGAGCATTTGCTTCATTTGCGAAGCGCTGATGCAACGCTGCAGCACACCGTCATTACAACACCGTGAAATCAGCAGATGGCGTTAAAAGCAGCCTCTGCCCGATACAAACCACCGTTTTAGCCACCCCCCTCAGCAGACTTTGCGGCTCGCTCCAGCCTTGGGCAAACCCCGTATTTATGCGCTCTTATGGACCTTTATAACCCTGTACGGCCCTGCTGTGCCGCGATTGGCCGCAGAAACTGCGCCGGGCTGAACGAAAACGGGCGCTTCCCTGAGGAAGCGCCCGTTTGGCCGAGATTTTCAAGCCTGCCCACAAACATCCGTAGCAGCTGTCGAGCTTGCGAGGCTGCGTTCGGCTGCGGAGCAGTCGTAGAACCGTAATCCCGGTCTGACTGAAACACCGCGGTGTCAGATCTTGCGACTGCTTCGCAGCCGAACGCAGCCTCGCAGGCTCGACAGCTGCTACACCAGCTACATCAGCTACATCAGCTACATCAGCTACATCAGGTACACCTGCTACACCTGCTACACCTGTGAATGAGGGCTCGGCAGTTGCTACAGGGGTTACTGGAGGATGTCGATCAGGACGCTTTTGAAGCGCAAATTGGCTTCGAATGCTTCGCGCCCCAGATCTTTGCCGATCCCGGAACGCTTATAGCCACCCGTCGGCAGGATGTAGTCGTTACTGCGCCCGTAACGATTGACCCAAACCGTTCCCGCTTCCAGCTTGCGCACCAGTCGCAACGCGCGGTTGATATCAGCGGTGTGCACCCCGGCCGCCAAGCCATAAGTGGCGTGGGCCGCGAGACTCAGCGCCTGTTCTTCGTCATCGAACGCCTGCACCGTCAGCACCGGGCCGAAGATTTCTTCGCAGACCGCCGGGTTCTGGTTGTCGAGGCCCGCCAGCAATGTCGGTTGGTAATAGGCGCCGCCCAGCCCTTCAAACAATCCACCACCGGTCAACACTTCGGCCCCGGCCTGGCGCGAGCGCTGGACGATGCCGTCGATGCGGCTGGCCTGGAGCCGGGAAATGATCGGCGAGAGCGTGCTCTCTGATGACCACGTCGGACCGGGGCGCAATTCTTCGAAATACGCCTGCAAGTGCGCAACAAACGGTTCCATGATCGAGCGCTGAATCAACAACCGCGAACCGGACACACAGACTTGCCCGGCGTTACCGGTAATCGCCAGCGCCACGGTGCGCGCGGTTTTGGCGATGTCCGGGATATCGGCGAACACCAGTTGCGGACTCTTGCCGCCCAGCTCCAGAGTCACCGGTTTCGGCCCTGCCAGCGCACAAGTGGACATGATGCTCGACCCGGTCGCGGTAGAGCCGGTAAAGGTCACCTTGCCAACGCGTGGATGACGGCACAAGGCATCGCCGGTTGTGCGGCCATCGCCCTGCACCACGTTGAAAATCCCCGCCGGAATCCCTGCCTGTAAGGCCAGTTCGGCAAATCGCAGGCTGGAGAACGGCGTCAGTTCCGAAGGCTTGAGCACCACGGCATTGCCGGCTGCGAGGGCTGGGGCGACTTTCCAGGACGCCATGCTCAACGGGAAATTCCACGGCGCGATGGCCGCGATCACGCCGTAGGGTTCGGCGATCTGCATGCCGAGTCGATCAGTCTGGGTCGCCGCCACCTGGCCACCGTGCTTGTCCGCCAGTTCGGCAAAGAAGCGAATGCCTTCGGCGACATAAGGAATGTCCCACGCGATCACATCTTTATGCGGGCGCGTCGAACCGACGGCTTCCAGCGGTGCGAGGATCTCGGCGTCCGCTTCGATCAGGTCAGCCCAACGCCGCATTACTCGCGCACGCTCCCGGGGCGGACGACTGGCCCAATCGCTGCGGTTGAAGGCCTGCCAGGCATTGTTGACGGCTTCGTCCACCAGGTCAGCATCGGCAATCGGCAACTCTGCATACACCTGGCCATCCGAGGGCCGCACCACCTCAAGACCCGGTTGAGCATCGCGGTATTGGCCGCCGATAAAGTGAGCGCTGCGCACAGCGATGAGACGAGGATCGAAGCTATCCATGGAGCACTCCAAATAGGGTCGGCGAGTCATTGACTCAGGCTTCCATCGTAGAAAAAAAGCCCTGGCATTTGCTGCCGACCTTGCGGTGCAATTTAGTAGTAAGTGTGGTCTTGTGGCCTCTGCCTCGCGGAATCTGCCGAATGTTCGCAGGCCCCTTGTCAGGCCTGCACACAGATGGGATACAGGCACCATCACGCCGGACAACCGGCCGCACGCGTACCTTGTTCAACGGAGACTCGCCATGTCCGCCCCGTATGTTTATCGCCCGATGACCGATGCCGACCTGCCCTCGGCCCATGCCTTGTCCGTGCAATTGAAGTGGCCGCATCGGCTGGATGATTGGGCGATGGTGCTGCGCCTCAGCGACGGTTTTGTGGTGCTCGATGGCGAGCGTCTGATCGGTACGGCGTTCGCCTGCCCTCAGGGGGATTTCGCCACCATCGGGCTGGTGATCGTCAGCGACGACTATCAAGGCAAGGGCATCGGTCGCAAGTTGATGGAACTGGCGCTTGAGGCGTGTCAGTCACGCACGCCGATCCTGAACGCGACCCTCGCCGGCGCACCGCTGTATGTCAGCCAGGGTTTTGTCGAGTTCGGGCGGATCCAGCAACATCAGGGCCTGGTACAAGCTCCGGATCTCAAGCCGCTGGCCAACGGTGAAACCTGTCGTGCGCTGCGTAGCGCTGACCAGGCGCGAGTGCTGGAACTGGCCAACGCCGGGACCGGGCTGGACCGGCGAACGGTGATCACCGATCTGTTCGATGTCATCGAGTCTGCGGTCGGTATCGAGCGCGACGGCCAGTTGCGTGCCTTTGCGATGTTGCGCCCCTATGGCCGTGGTCGCGGCGTTGGCCCGGTGGTCGCCGAAAACCTTGAACAAGCCCAACACCTGATCGCGGTGCTGCTTGCGCAAGTGCCAGAAACCTTCGTACGTATCGACATTCCGGCGGACTGCGGCTTGAGCGACTGGCTGGAAACGGTCGGTCTCAAAAACATCGACACCGTGGCGCAAATGGCTCGTGGCACACCACCGCACGCCGCCAACGGCATCACCCAGTTTGCCCTGGTTACCCAAGCCATCGGCTGATGGCCGAACCCACACCTTTATTTGTCTGGAGCATCACCCGCATGTCCCTACCTACTGTTCTGCTGTTGGCGCGCGCCGACGGCAGCCGCGTTGTCACGCCTTTCAAAACGCTGGCATTAAATGCGGCCGACCCATTTATGGACACTCGCCAGGTGGCCTGGTCCGGCGTTGATGGCGTGTCGGCCGGCATCGTCGAAACCGGCGATGTGTTTGATATCGAGGACTTCCCGCACACTGAAGTACTGGTGGTGCACGCTGGTCACGTAGCTCTGAAAACCCCGGAGCAGACGCTGGAACTGGGTGTCGGCAGCAGCGCCGTGATCGGTCGCGGCACGGCGCTGCGGATCGACGCGCATCCCGGCACGCAGTGGGCATTCTGTGCCATGGCCACCGAAGCGCCGACACCCGGCCTGACCTTGCTTGACCCGCTGGCGATGCTCTCGCCCTCCGCAGCACCGGAACCGCAAATACTGATCGGCCCGACGCCACAGTGCCGTTCGCGCAACGCCTTCGAAGACGCGGTAACCGATCTGCGCGTCGGCGTCTGGGACTCGACGCCTTACGAGCGCCATGGCCGAGCGCACAAACTCAATGAGCTGATGCACTTGATCGAAGGCAGCGTGACCTTGCTCGCACCCGATGGATCAAGCGTGACGGTCAACACCGGCGACAGCGTATTCGTGCCACAAGGTGCGCCGTGCGCGTGGAAAAGCACGCGGTATGTGCGCAAGGTGTATGCGGTCAAGTAGTCGAATCGCAGCGATTTTTCGGCAATACTCGGCGCACCTTTCATAGGATTTGAAGTGAGCGTCGAGCATATGAACGATAAAAAACACGCCCTGCTCCTCTGCGGATTACTCGCCCTGCCCTTGGGCGCGCACGCACAGGAAACGCCTTCACACCTGGACAGCGTCATCCAGCAAGGTGTGCTGACGGTCTGTACCACCGGTGACTACAAGCCCTACACCTACAAAAATGAAAACGGCGAGTACGAAGGCATCGACATCGCGATGGCCCGCTCACTCGCCGACAGCCTGGGCGTCAAGGTGAAATGGGAGCAGACCACCTGGAAAACCCTGATGCCCGACCTGCTCGCCGGCAAATGCGACATCGGCATGGGCGGAATTTCGGTGACGCTGGAGCGGCAGAAAAAAGCCTTCTTCAGCAGCACCCTCGACGTCGATGGCAAGGTGCCGCTGGTGCGCTGCGAAGATCAGTCGCGCTACCAGACCATCGAGCAAATCAACCAGCCATCGGTGCGGCTGATTGAACCGGCCGGCGGCACCAATGAAGCCTTTGTGCATGCGTTCCTGCCCAAGGCGCAGTTGATGCTGCACGACAATGTCACGCTGTTCCAGGCGCTGCTCGACAAGAAAGCTGACGTGATGATCACCGATGCGTCCGAGGCGCTGTACCAGCAGAAACTCAAGCCGGGGTTGTGCGCAGTGAACCCGAGTCAGTATTTCCAGTATGGCGAGAAGGCGTATTTGCTGCCGCGTGATGACGTGACCTGGAAGCAGTATGTCGATCAGTGGCTGCACCTGAGCAAGGTCACCGGCAATTATCAGAAAGTTGTGGGTGAGTGGTTGGCGATCCCGTAGCAGCTGGCGCAGCCTGCGTTCGGCTGCGCAGCAGTCGTGAATCCTGCACACGCGGTTTGCCTGACAGACCGCAGCGTCGGGTTTTACGACTGCTGCGCAGCCGAACGCAGGCTGCGCCAGCTGCTACAGAGAGAGGGCTGGGCCACAGGTATCTTCGTTGCCTCAAGATTTTCTTGAGTAACGGAGTTACCAAAGCCCAACGGTATAACTGACGATCAGCCGATTCTCATCCAGATCATTGCCAAAATTAGAGCGCACGGAAGCGTTACGCCATTTAAACCCCAGCCCTTTCAACGTGCCGTCCTGCACCACATAGGCGATGTCGGTGTTGCGCTCCCATTCCTTGCCCTCTCCCGGTGCACTGCGTTGCACGTTGTCGCCGGAGATGTAGCGTGTCATGAAGGTCAATCCCGGCACGCCGAGTGCGGCAAAGTTGTAGTCGTAGCGGGCTTGCCAGGAGTGTTCGTCGATATTGGCGAAGTCGCCGATCTGCACGAAGTTGACCAGGTACGGATCGCTGCGACCGATGTACGGAAACGGATCGTCGCCGCTCATGCGCTGGTAGCCGAAGCCCAACGCATGGCCGCCGAGGCTGTAGGTGAATAGCGCTCCAAAGGCCTGGTTATCAATCTTGCGAAAGTTGCCGTCTTCAGCACTGCGGGCATAACGCACGTCGCTTTTCAACGACTGGCCGGCGCCCAGATCCAGCACGTGTACAAATCCGAGGTAGTTCTGCTGGTAGATGTTTTCCAGTTTGCCGTAGCGGTATTGCGCAGTGAGGTTGGGCAGGAACTGGTAGTCCGCACCGGCGAACTGGAATTTGTCGCTGTTGCCGCCGATGCGGTTGGCGGTCATGTCCTGATAGTCGGTGGAATCGACAAAGTTGATCTGGGTAATTTGCCCGGCTGTGAGTTTCAAACGGTCGATTTCCTGCACGCTGAGCAATCCTCCCTTGAACGTGCCCGGCAACAGACGCGTGTCGTTGGAACTGACCACCGGGTCCTTGATCTGCAACGTTCCCAGTTTCAGCGTGCTGTTGGATAAACGCACTTTGGCGGTCAGGCCCAGTTCGCCATATTGATCCTGGGACCCACCGGACAGATCCGGCGGCAACAGATTGGTGCCTGCCGTGCCGCCACCGGAATCCAGTTTGAAACCGGCCATGCCCAAGGCGTCCAGGCCAAAACCAAAGGTGCCGGCGGTGTAGCCGGACTCCATCCGCAACAGAAAACCCTGGGCCCACTCCTCGGCTTTGTCCCGGGAACCGTCCTGGCGAAAATCGCGGTTGAAGTAGAAGTTGCGGGCTTCGAGGCTGCCTTTGCTGTCAGCGATAAAATCCGCCTGGGCGCTGGGCAGTCCGATCAAGCTCAAGCCGAGCAAGGTGCCGACTGGGGTGTACAGCCGCTGGGTGGAATTGAAATGGCGCATGCCGTGCTCCTTTTGCAGACACGAGCGGACCCTCTCGGGGGCGTGGCGGTCGCGTCCGATATTGTTTTTATAAAGTGGTCATGGGGGAGCTGACGCAATGAGCGGCGTCGGGAGCGGATTCTTTGCGTCAGGACGCAGCGGCGTCAAACGGGAAAAAAGCGAGGTCAGGCATAAGAAAATTTGATGCGCCCGAAGGCCGACTCTGGAGTAACAATTGCAACCAGTCTCTGCATAAGAACCACAAACACCAAGAGAACCGCCATGAACCTCAAATTCCTCGAAACCTTCGTCTGGGTCGCTCGCCTGCAAAGTTTCAGCCTGACCGCCGAGAAAATGTTCAGCACCCAGGCTGCGATCTCCAGCCGCATCGCTGCGCTGGAAGACGAGTTGGGCTTGCGCCTGTTCGTGCGGGACTCGCGCGGGGTGTCGCTGACGCCCGAAGGCTTGAAGGTGCTCGACTATGCCGAGCAGATGCTTGAGGTTCAGCGCGCGTTGAAGCATTCGCTGGACAACACCAGCCCGCAACAGGGCCTGGTGCGCATCGGCGTGATGGACACAGTGATCCACACCTGGCTCAGCCCGTTGATGTCGACCCTGATGCAGACGTTTCCCGCCGTGGAAATCGAAATCACCGCCGACGCCGCGCGCAATCTCTGCGAACAACTGCAAAAGGGTTATCTGGACATCGTGTTCCAGACCGACCTGATCCGCCACGAAAGCGTGCGAAACCTCGAATTGGCGCATTACCCCATGCACTGGATCGCTGCCAGCAACTCGATTTATGCCCGGCCCTACGCGTCGCTGATCGACATGGCCAGCGAGCGCATCATCACGTTCGTCAAACACTCGCGGCCGCATCAGGACGTGCTCAACCTCCTGCACGCCCATGGCATCAGCGCGCCACGGGTCAGTTGCGTAAATTCGGTGTCAGCCATGACCCGGCTGATTCGCGACGGCTTCGGAATTGGTGCGTTGCCGGCGGCGTTGGTGGCCAAGCCCCTGGCCAGCGGCGAATTGATTCAGCTGGAGCCCGGCACCGGCCTGCCGCAACTGGATGTCGTGGCTTCGTGGCGCGCCGGGGTCGGTCTGGAGCTGATAGAAAGCATTGTCGACATGAGCCGCCAGGTCGTCGGCCAATACGCCATCGATGTCGGCCCGCAACGCATGGTCGCGGCACCGGGTCTGAACAGTCGGCAACCCCTCGAATAACTTTTAGTTGTCTGGGGGCAACAACATTCCTTGTTGGACGGCATCGCCACGGTTTTCTAAAAAGTACCCACGAACCTGTGGAGCTACCGTGATGAATCAACCCGCCCTGTCCTTCGAACAATTACAACAGCGCGCCCCGCTGGCCCTGCGCCAAAGCATCGCCGCCGGACAGTATCAGGGCCACACCAGCGGCCTCGGCCAAGGCCGGGTGCAAGCCAATATCGTGATTCTGCCCAGCGACTGGGCGAATGAATTCCTGCGCTACTGCACCCTGAATCGCCAGGCTTGCCCGCTGCTGGACGTGACCGAACCGGGGGATCCGTTCTTCCGCAATCTCGGCACCGCGATCGACATTCGCCACGACGTGCCGCGCTACCGGGTCTATCGCCATGGCGAGTTGTGCGAGGAACCGCTGGACATCGAGTCCTTGTGGCAGGACGACCTCGTGGCCTTCGCCATCGGCTGCTCGTTCTCCTTCGAACAACCGCTGCTGGACGCCGGCATCGCCCTCAAGCACATCGATCTGGGGCGCAATGTCGCCATGTACCAGACCAATATCGACACCCGACCCACCGCGCGCCTGGGCGGCAAACTGGTGGTCAGCATGCGGCCGATGAAAGCCGCCGCCGCGATCCAGGCGATCCAGATCACCGCGCGCATGCCCAACGTTCACGGCGCTCCGGTGCATATTGGCGATCCGTCGCTGATAGGCATCCGCTCGCTGGACGCGCCGGATTACGGCGACGCGGTGCCGATCGCAGCCGATGAAATCCCGGTGTTCTGGGCCTGCGGTGTGACGCCGCAATCGGTGGTGCAAGCCTCGCGTCCACCGCTGTGCATCACCCATGCGCCGGGCTGTATGTTGGTGACGGATCTGTGGAACAGCGCGATGTGATTGTTCAGCCAGCCTGCAAGCGCTGCCGATACTCGCTCGGGGTCTCGTGCATTTCATGGCGGAAGTGTCGATTGAAATTCGACAGGTTGGCATAGCCGACTTCGAAGCAGATATTCGCCACGCTCAGGCTGCTTTGCGCCAATAAACGGCAGGCCCGCTGCACCCGCAGTTTGCGCGTCAGGTCGACGAATGTGTGGCCGGTGGCGCGCTTGAAGAACTTGGAGAACGCCGGCTCGCTCATCTCCAGGCGCTGGGCGATCACGGACAGGCGCAGTTCCTCGGCGAGGTCGTTGAGGATGTAGTCGAAGACGATGCTCATGCGCTGGGCCGTCAAGGCGTCGAGCATCGGTGCGTATTGCAGGCTGGCGAGGGTTTTTCTTTGGCTTTCCGGCGCCGAGGCCAGCAGTTGCAGCAGCGACAGGAACAGGCACAACCGCGCAAAACCCTGACTCTGGCCGATCTGTTCCAGCAACTCGGCGGCTTTCTTGCGCGTCGCACCGCTGAACTCGATGCCTTGGGCCGCTTGCCGAAACAGGCTTTGCAGTTCGTTGAGCTCAGGCACCAGGTTGCGCAGTTGCATCAATGCTTGGCCGTCGAACTGCAACACCACGTCACGGCCGGCGATCACCTCGCCTTTGCCCAAGTCGCTGATCCAGTCGTGCGGCAGGCCGGGGCCGATCAGCGCCACGTGGCCAGCCTCGAACAGGCCGATGTAATCCCCCGCCAATAGCCGACCGCTGCCCTCGCGGATCAGGTGGATTTCGAATTCGGGATGATGATTCCAGCGCGCCAGATCGAAGGGATAGTCATGCTGATACCAACGAAAACTGTGTTGGGGCTCGTTGAGGATGACTTCGAGCGCGGGCTGTTTTTCCGCGGTGGCGTAATGGCTCATCACTGTCGAGTCCTTATTATTTTTGTAGACCAAGCAAGATTCACACTAAGGCGTAGGGGTTGCCTAGCGCAATGCCGGACGACGACTGATACTTTTTTGCCGGGCGCAGGGCCGGTTAAAAAAGTATCAGTGCAGCGTATGCCATTCATTTGTGAGGCCCTTGGGCAGCTGTTGTAATCGATTCGCCATCCCGGATTACAACAATAAAAGTTTCTGCTGCCCAGGCCGCAGAGCGGAGAACACGATGAAGCTATTGCCCAACGCACTTTTTCTGTCCGCCGGTATTTCCTTCGCCCTGCTCGGCCACGCCGCCGACACCGTAACCATCGCCACGGTGAACAACAGCGACATGATCCGCATGCAAAAGCTCTCGAAAACATTCGAAGCCGCGCACCCGGACATCAAGCTCAATTGGGTGGTGCTGGAAGAGAATGTCCTGCGCCAGCGCCTGACCACCGACATCGCCACGCAAGGTGGCCAGTTCGACGTGCTGACCATCGGTACCTACGAAACGCCGTTGTGGGCGGCCAAACGCTGGCTGGAACCGATGAAGGATTTGCCCGCCGACTATGACGTCGCGGACATCTTCCCCTCGGTTCGCCAGGGCCTTTCCATCAACGACACGCTCTACGCCCTGCCGTTCTACGGCGAAAGCACCGTCACTTATTACCGTACCGACCTGTTCAAGGACGCCGGGCTGAGCATGCCCGAGCACCCGACCTGGACCCAGCTCGGCGAGTTCGCCGGCAAGCTGCACCACCCGGACAAAGAGCAATACGGTATGTGCCTGCGGGGCAAGGCCGGTTGGGGTGAAAATATCGCGCTGCTGTCGACCATGGCCAACGCGTTTGGCGCGCGCTGGTTCGACGAGAAATGGCAGCCGCAACTGACTGGCCCGGAATGGACCGCCGCCGCCAACTTCTACGTCGATACGCTGAAGCGCTACGGCCCGCCCGGCGTGTCGAGCAACGGTTTCAACGAAACCCTGGCCCTGTTCAACAGTGGCAAGTGCGCGATCTGGGTCGATGCCAGCGTCGCCGGTTCCTTCATCACCGACAAGACCCAGAGCAATGTCGCCGACAAGGTCGGCTTCGTGGCGGCACCGACGCAGGTCACGGACAAAGGCTCGTCGTGGCTCTACGCCTGGTCGCTGGCGATTCCGACCAGCTCCCAGCACAAAGACGCGGCCAAGGCCTTTGTCACTTGGGCCACGTCCAAGGAATACATCCAGCTCGTCGCGCAGAAAGACGGCATCACCAACGTGCCGCCAGGTACGCGGATGTCCACTTACAGCGACGCCTACTTGCAGGCCGCGCCGTTTGCCAAGGTCACCTTGCAGATGATGCAGAACGCCGATCCGGCGCACCCGTCCATGCAGCAGGTGCCCTACGTCGGCATCCAGTACGTGACCATTCCCGAGTTCCAGGCCATCGGCACGTCGGTCGGCAAACAGTTGTCCGCCGCCCTCACCGGGCAGATGTCGGTCGAACAGGCCCTGGCCAGTGCGCAGCAGTCCACCGAACGCGAAATGAAACGCGCGGGCTATCCCAAATAACCACGGTCCTACCCCCTGTGGGAGCGGGCTTGCTCGCGAAGGCGGTGTGTCATTAAACAAATGTGCTGACTGACACACCGCCTTCGCGAGCAAGCCCGCTCCCACACTGGATTGATGTACTTGCCTATCACTCCAACAAACGGAGAAGAACATGAAACGCCTGGAAGGAAAAAGCACCCTCATCACCGGCGCCGCCCGAGGTATCGGCCGGGTATTCGCCCACGCCTATATCAACGAAGGCGCGACTGTCGCAATCGCCGACATCAACCTGCAACAGGCACAAGCCACGGCGGCCGAGTTGGGGCCGAATGCCTATGCGGTGGAGATGGACGTGACTAACCAATCGTCCATCGACGGCGCACTCGCAGCCGTTGTCGCGAAAACCGGCAAGCTCGATATCCTGATCAACAACGCAGCGTTGTTCGACCTCGCGCCAATCACGGAGATTTCCCGAGAGAGCTACGACCGACTGTTCTCGATCAACGTGGCCGGCACGCTGTTCACCTTGCAGGCCGCCGCCCGGCAGATGATCAGCCAGGGCCATGGCGGCAAGATCATCAACATGGCCAGCCAGGCCGGGCGCCGGGGCGAAGCGTTGGTGGCGGTGTATTGCGCAACCAAGGCTGCGGTGATCAGCCTCACACAATCGGCGGGTCTGAACCTCATCAAGCACGGCATCAATGTGAA
Organism: Pseudomonas nunensis; assembly: GCF_024296925.1. NCBI lineage: Bacteria > Pseudomonadati > Pseudomonadota > Gammaproteobacteria > Pseudomonadales > Pseudomonadaceae > Pseudomonas > Pseudomonas nunensis. The sequence goes on along the minus strand of NZ_CP101125.1, from coordinate 2,305,556 downwards.
CGCCATCGCTCCGGGTGTGGTGGACGGTGAGCACTGGGACGGCGTTGATGCGTTGTTCGCCAAGTACGAAAACCGGCCGCTCGGGGAAAAGAAAAAACTGGTGGGCGAAGAAGTGCCGTTCGGACGCATGGCGACCGCACAAGACCTGGTGGGGATGGCGATCTTCCTCGCATCGGCCGAAAGTGACTACATCGTGGCCCAGACGTACAACGTGGATGGCGGTAACTGGTTGAGTTGACCCCTGAATCCGGGACAAAAAAACGCCACTCACAGAGTGGCGTTTGCGTGTCCGCCGGCCTGGAAAGTCACCGCAAGGACGATCCGGCTGGTATTGTGCAGCGCTGTGAAAATATGCCGTATGACTGAGGGGAATTTGACGTTGAGTACTGAAGAAAAAATGACCGGGGATTTGTTCGCAGTCGACGATAAGCGTCTGGGGCTCAAGCCCGTCGTGGACTTCAACAGCTATCTGCGCGTGGCGTTCGGCGACGGCAAGTGCACCTGCATTCGGTGTGTCGAAAGCCAGGGCGACGAGACCGGTTATGAGTACCAGCACACCTTCAATCTGGAAGGCCAAGTGGTGCACCGCCGCTTCGCGTCCACAGCCGGTAGCGATGTGTTGATGGTGCTGAAGAAGGCCTGGCTGTCGTATACCAAAGCGGAGCTGGAGGTGTACGGGAATCTGGTGCTGGCGACCGTCAAGGAGTTTGCCGAACCGCAATTGCACAAGCGCTTGCAACCGCTGTTTTTGGCCAGTGGTTTGGTCAAGGATGTTGACGGGAACCTGCAATTGCAGCAACAACTGGCTGCCTGATTATCATTGAATAATCCGCGAAAGAGCGCACCCGCCGAGTGCAGGTGCGCCAACTTTTTATCCTGCCTTGACTGAGCACACAGCCCCTCAGATTCTCTGAAAAAGCATGTATATGCCATGCTAATTTTTCAATTCTTCATCTTAAAAAACATTCTTGTCATCACTGACTGCCGATGCTATAACTCCGTCATATTTCAACTAACATCCAACGAATATTAGAGCAATTGGTCTAATAAGGGCTCTTGCTTTATAAAAATCGCCCCATTATCCGAGCCCTCCCACCATGCCCAAGCTTTCCTCAAGCCAAAGCATTTTTGATTTAATCCAAGAGCTTGAGAACAACATCCCGGGATTGAATAAAAAAGAGTACGTTGAAATACTGGAGTGGATATTCGGCAAGTTAGAGGTGAGTAAATTCGCCTATGTGCATATGGACGCCAGCCCTTTCGAAAGCTCCGACATTGCGATCCACAGCAATTACCCCGCCGAATGGGTCGAGACCTATCGCAAAAACGCCCTCTACAAGTCAGATCCCGTCATGGCGAACTCCGCCATCACCTCGAATCCGTTTTTCTGGAATGAAATTCCGGTCGAATCAAACACCGAGATATTCGAGCAGTCGCAGGAATATGGCATCCAGCAAGGGTTCAGTATTCCGCTGCATGAGCCAGGTCGGGCATTCGGCTCCATTCATTTAACCTCGGAAGACAACGATCCTGACTTTGTGCGCATTGTCCGGGAAAACATGTTCATCATCAAAACCATCAGCATTATTGCCCATCAGTATCGTCCCATCGAAACCAGTACCGAAAGTGCACTGAAATTGACGCCCAGAGAGCATGAATTCTTGCACTGGCTCGCGCTTGGGAAAAACTACAAGGAAATAGGCCTGATCATGAGCATCACCGAGCGAACGGTTAAATTCCACGCCAAGCAAATGACTGAAAAGCTGGATTGTATAAACGTCAAGCAGGCCATGATCAAAGCGCTCTACCTGAACCTGATTTAACCTTTACTGTACTGGTCAGTTAATCTCCCGCGACACCCCTCGTCACCTCAAGTTCCGCACCGCCCCATGACCGCACATCAATAGTGCAGAAATGGGACAGTCATCACATTTTTTCCAAATCACGCAAACACGACTTTGGATGCGACGTTAAACAGCATCACCGAAGCAAAGAGTCCGATTACCACGGATATCGTTCTATTGACCATCCGCCCGGTTATAGACGAATGCAGTTTGCGCCCGCAGTAGGCACCCGTTGCCACCCAGACAAGTCCAACCGGAAAGATAACAATCGAAAACAGCGACATGAATGGCACATAACTATTAAGCGCCAGGAATGTGCCGGTGGGTGCAACAAACGAAACGAAAAACAAACCCTTGGGATTTGTCAGTGTCGCCAGAAACAGTTCAGGAACCGTAATCGCCGCGACAACGGAAGACGCATTGCCCCTGGTCGAAAACCATAACTTCAGCGATATGTAGAACAAGAAACACACAGCAAAGATCTTGGTGCCAGTCACCACCCATGAATAATCCACGGCCAGGCGGTCAATGAACACACCCCAGAGCGTAATCTGGATCATATACGCCAGCCATTCTGCGGCAATCAGCCGGAACGAGTGGGCGTTCAGGCCCCGGCTGATGCCCGATTGCAGCAGCAGGGAATTGGTGGGGCCCGGAACCAACAGCACGGTCAGCAGGGAAATCGCAATGTAGTACATAAGGTCATCCATACCAAAAGCCGAGGCGGCTTATATTTTCAGGAGACGAATCAGTCCATCCTTATGCAATACGTGCCAGGACTGATAAGCGTTATATGGCATCACACCGAAAGAAGAATCGGGATTACAACCGCACTCAGCCAGTGGGCAGAACTGCAATAATTATCGGCCATGACTCAAGCGGACAGAGTTCTCGGGCAAGGGAACCACGTTCCCACACCTTTATTGCTATTTTATTATGCGAATAAAAAGCTCAACTGTATCAATGGCTCCACACCTCCCGCCTACCCAGAATAATGACAGCCCGAAACTACCTGTCGTCGAGTTTGTGATCGAGGCCACAGGCCTGCCAATAATTTATTCAACAGTCAGTATTCAGCACAGGTAGGACAACTAATATTAATGCGCCACACCTATTGAAAAACCAAACTATCAATTAAACAACAACTGGAGAAAACCAGACACTGTACTTAAGGACAGTTGTAATACTTTAGTCTAGCGTTAACAGTAAAGTCCCCACGCACAACCAAGAACGTCAGACCATGAAACAATTTCATAGTGAATTCGAGTTTTCCGGTGTATACACAAGCGTCGGCAGTTACTCGACAATCCCGCCAACAATCCTAGAGCAAATACTCTCAATTCGAAAAGTCGCGTTCATTGATAGAAAAAAATGGGACATTGAAAGCTATCAAGGCAGCGATTATGAGTCCGACGAATACGACGACACCGACGCCATCTATATCTACTCCCACCAAAGAGATCGCGTCACCGGATGCGTCAGACTTCGACCTTCCAGCAAGCCAACCCTTATATCTGGCGCATTAAGTTTCATGCTGACCACGGATAAGACCAGACCCAACACAAAACATTGTTGGGAGGCCACCCGATTTGCACTGGCAGCCAACGATAACTGCATGGGAGAACTTAATAAATCGAACATCGATTTTCGCACGGCGGCAATTTTTCTGTCAATGATAAAGTTCGCCTTCAAACAAAACGTACATACCTATGAAGTTGTTGTAGATGCCATGATGGAGAAGATCCTCAAACGCTCCGGATGGACAGTCAACAGGCGCAACATCGCCCAGGGAACAAAGGGCGAAAAGGTCATATACGGCACTCTCCCCTGCACAACCTCAGTCTTCGAAGAGGTATTCAACAAGAACACTCCAGCCCGCACAACGTTATACGACGAAGTTCTAAGCGACTCATTGATGGCCTGCTAACATCATAGAGCCATCCCGCCCGAATGAACTTTAAACCACAAACTGAAACAAATCAGAAACGCGCTGTATATACACTGATGGCATGTCGAAATTGAACAAAAACAACCCCAATCGAAATCATGACATGGAGAGCCGATGAACTTACAAAGATTGTTCCCGCACGTTGGCAAAGTCATTGCCAGTACAGGTAGCCGCCACTTCCCCCGAATGTTGCATGATCTGATAGTGACGGAAGTACCTGTAGACGCCACCCATATTACGGAGCAGTGGATAGACGACAGGGATATTTCTGAACTGAGCACATCAAGTATTGGCTGCGTCGGACTGAACAACACCTGTATCGATGCCATTATGGACACCCACACGGTAAAAAAGCCGTACCTGCTGGCTGATGATATTTTTTTCGAAGACGCGAAATATCAGAAGCTGCCAGATTTTTCCTGCTGCTTGCTCGCCCAGGACCAGTCAGACAAAGTGCCGCCCAAGGCAGGCGCCCAGTTGCATCTGACCTCCCGGAAAAACGGTCGCCGCTACGTCCTGTCGGTCTACCGCTCCCATCTTTCCCAAGGCTTTTCGCCACAGGAATGTGCCTTCCTGAAAGATTTTTCCTGCCTGCTGCTGCCCATGGTTGAAGAGCACGTTGCTGCCCTGCTCCCCTCGGCACCGTCTCGACCAGACGCGCACATTGCGCTGGATGAACCCGAGCACGGCGGCATGGAAACGTTGCGCCAGCGCTTTGCCGATCGCCTGCTGGAATCGGGATTGACCCTCTCATCTCGCGAAACCGAAGTGTGCGTTGGCCTGTTGGCCGGGCATACGGCGCCGGAACTGGCCGAGCAATTCGACCTGCGAGTGAATACCGTCGAGAGCTACCTGAAACGCGCGGCGATAAAAATGGGGATCGGCGGGCGCCGTTCGCTGATTCGCTGGATGCATTCGGTGGATGCACAACCTGCCACACCCGCACTGCGCAACGCCGTCTAACCCCACTTCCACTCTTTTCCCGACCGCAGCCCACAACAGGCGCGTGTCGGGGAAACCCGCTTCAGCCTTCATTCACCACCTCCCTGCCTGGCACTGCTCCAACCCGACGCTTGAGCGACTGCAATAGGTCGTCCACATAGGTAAAGATCACCGGCACCACCAACAGACTCAGCAACGTTGATGTCAGCAGACCACCGATCACCACGACGGCCATCGGCTGACGGAAACTCGGGTCTTCGCCTATGCCCATCGCGGTCGGCAGCATCCCAGCGCCCATGGCGATGGTGGTCATCAGGATCGGACGCGCCCGTTTGTGACAGGCATCGATCAATGCCTCATAGCGACCCAGGCCAAAATCACGCCGAGCCATGATCGCGTACTCCACCAACAGGATGGAGTTCTTGGTCACGATCCCCATCAGCATCAGCAAACCGATCACCGACGGCAGGGAAAAGCTCAGGTTGCACACCAGCAGCGCCACCAATGCACCGCCCAAAGACAGCGGCAATGCCGACAGAATCGTCGCCGGCTGCAGGAAATCGTGGAACAGCAGCACCAGCACCGCATAGATACAGAACACACCGATGGCCATGGCCAGGCCGAAGCTGCCGAACAGTTCACTCATCAATTGCAACTCGCCGGCCTCCACCAGTTTCACTTCGGAGGGCAAGTTGAGCATCACCGGCAACTGAGTAACCTCGGCCATAACTTCGCCGAGGGTGCGGCCGTTGAGTTCGATGGACAGCGTGATATTGCGCAATCGATCCAGGCGCATGATTTGCGCCGGCCCGCTGCCCATGCGCAGTTCACCCAGGGACGCCAGCGCCACTTGGCCGTCGCGACCGGTCACGCGCAATTGGTTGATCGCATCGAGATCGTTGCGCACCAGCGGATCCATGCGCACCCGAACATCTACCTGACGCTGGGACAAGTTGATCTTGCCGAGTGCCGAGGAATACTCGCCGTAGGTCGCCATGCGCAAGGTGTCAGCGATGTCCTGGCTGGTGATGCCTTGCTCTGCGGCGCGGGCGAAATCGGGGTGCATCTGGATTTCCGGGCGCTGCAAGGCAGAACTGGAGGTCACGTTGCCGATGCCCTTCAATTGCCGCAGCTGCGGCTCAAGAGCACTGGCGGTGCGCACCAGCAAGTCGCCGTCGTCGCTGGCCAGCACGATGTCGAGTTTCTCACCGCTGCCATCGCCGCCGACATTCACCCGCACACCGGGCAGTGAGCGCAGCACCTGGCGGATCTTCGCTTCGACCTCGACTTGCTTGAGATCGCGTTCATCGCGAGGCACCAGGTCGACGGTGAGGATCGCGTCGCCGTTGCCGGTAATGTCCTTGGGCCCCGAGCCCGAGCTGCTGGCGGTGCCGATCGAGCTGAAGACGTGTTTGACTTCGGGCATGGCGTTCAGTCGTTCGCTGGCCTGCTGGGTGATTGCGGTGGTCTGATCCAGGGTCGTGCCGGGCGGCAGTTCCAGAATGACTTTGCTGTGGGCCGTGTCGGCGGGCGGCAGGAAACTGGTGGGCAACAGCGGGATCAGCATCAGCGAGCCGATAAAAAACAGTCCGGCACAGAGCATGGTGGTTTTGCGCCGATTCAGGGTGCCGTGAATCCAGCCCAGATAGCGCGTCATCAAGCGGCTATCGTGTTCGGCCTCGTGACGGGCCCGCAGGAAATACGCCGCCATCATCGGCGTCAGCAGCCGCGCCACCAGCAACGAAAACAGCAGCGCCGCCGAGGCTGTCACCCCGAACTCACGGAAAATCTTGCCGGCGATCCCGCCCATAAACGCCGTGGGCAGAAACACCGCCACCAGCGTCACCGTGGTGGCGAGCACCGCCAGACCAATTTCGTCTGCGGCTTCGATGGCCGCCTCGCGCGGGGTCTTGCCCATACGCAAATGCCGGGCGATGTTCTCGATCTCGACGATGGCATCGTCAACCAGCACGCCGATCACCAGGGCCAGGGCCAGCAAAGACACGGTGTTGAGGGTAAACCCGGCCAGGTAGATCACGCCAAACGTGGGAATGATCGACAGCGGCAGCGCCGTCGCGACAATCAGCGTCGCGCGCCAATCGCGCAAAAACCACCAGACCACCAGCACCGCCAGCAGCATGCCTTCGTACAGCAGGCTCATCGAACCGCGATAGTTATCGAGGACCGACTCCACCGCGTCGCTGGCCTCGACGATGTGCACGTTGGAATGTTGCTTGGCAAACTCAGTCATCGCCTCTCGCACATCCGTGGCCACACCGACATCGGAGAAACCCAGCGAGCGCACGACCTGGAAACCGATCACTGGCTTGCCATCGCGAAACGCCCGGGTGCTGCGTTCGGCGTGGGTGTCGCGAATGTCGGCGAGTTGCCGCAACGCCAGCAGCCTGCCGTCGCCGCTGGGAATGTCGATGGCACCGAGTGCGGCCGGGTCGTCAATCGCGCCCAGGGTCCGCAGTGATTGCTGCCCGCTGCCCAGATTGCCCTGGCCGCCGGAGTTGTCCTTTTGCATCGCCCGCAACTGGCTGGCCACATCCGCAACACGGATACCGAGCCCCGCCATCAACGCAGGATCGAGGTTGACCTGAATCTCCCGATCGACACCGCCCACCCGGGAGATCAGCGCCACACCCGGCACCGACAGCAGCTTCTTGCTCAATTCATTGTCGACGAACCACGACAACGCCTCTTCATCGAGGCTGTCGGAGTCGATCACGTAGGTCAGAAGCGAACTGGCGCTGGTGGTCAGCCGTGAGACTGACGGCGTATCCAGGCTGGCCGGCAATTGCGGCATGGCACTGTCCACTGCGTTGCGCACTTCGTTGAGCGCCTCGTTGCCATCCTTGTCGATGGCGAAACTGACGCTGATGTTGACCGCACCGTCGGTGATCACGGTCGTCACATGCTTGAGCAGGCGCAGGGAGGTGAGTTGATCCTCAAGCTTGCGCGCCACCTCGGTTTCCAGTTGCTCGGGCGCTGCGCCTTCGAGGGAGGCGCTGATCACCACCACCGGCAAGTCCATGTCCGGAAAATCCTGGATGCCGAGCCGGTCAAACCCCACCAGGCCGAAGATCGTCAGCAGGATAAACAACATCACCGCCGGGACCGGATGGCGGATCGACAGCGCCGAAATATTCATGGCTGGGCCACCTGCGGCTGCGCCGGGACCAGGGTCACGCTCGCGCCATCGCTGAGAAAGGCGCCGCCAGCACGCACGATGCGCGCGGGTTCATCCAGGCCAGAGAGGATTTCCACCGAGTTCATCAGGCGCCTGCCGACTTCGACCGGACGCTGGGCGACGTGGGAATCGTCACTCAGGGTGAACACGTAAGAACGACCGTCCCGCAGGATCACCGCCGTATCCGGCACGGTCAGGGCTTCGCGCGGCGGCAGTTCGATCTGGCCACTGGCGTACATGCCAGCCTGGGCCGGGCTGTCTTTCGGCAGCGCGACATACACCACAGCGCGACTGGTTTTGGTACTGAGCGTCGGCGACACCAGCCGCACCTGCCCTTCCAGGCTTTGTCCGCCCGGCAGTGTCAGGCGCGCGACCTGGCCTGCCTCGACGCGGGAGAGCTGACGCGCATCCAGTTCCGCCTGCCATTCGATGCGCCCGTCGCGCACCAGGCGAAACAGCTCGTCACCCGCCGTCGGCACCTGGCCGAGCAGCGCCGTACGCGAGGAGATAATGCCGTCGTCAACCGCGACGATGCGTGTCTGCTTGAGGCGGATCTGCGCGGTTTGCAGTTCGGCTTTGGCGCCGGCCAGATCGGCCTTCGCGGTGGCAACCTTGATCCGGTAATCCTCGCGCTGTTGTTCCGACAAGGCGCCGCCCTGCCCGACGATACCGGCACGGCGATCATTGGAATTGGCTTGCTGCAAACTGGCGACAGCCTGGGCGACCAGTGCCTGCTGCTTGCTCTCTTCGGCCAGCACGGTTTCCGGAGCCAAGGTCGCCAGCAACTGGCCTTTTTTCACCCTACTGCCGACATCCGCTTCGAGGCTGGCGATGCGCAGGCTGCTGGTCTCGGCACTGATCACCGCTTCCTGCCACGGCGCCAACGCACCGCTGGCCGACAGCAACTGCGGCCACTGTTGCCGACGTGCCTGGACGACTTCAACGCTCAAGCTGCTGACACTCGGGGCCGCCGCTTGCGCCACCGGCTCCGGGTCTCGGCGCAGGGAGACAAAAATCACCACCGCCACGATTACGCCCGCAGCGATCAACCCATTGCGCAGGGCCGGCCTCACGCTCCGTCCCCCCGGGATGCCGTTTGCGCCTGGCCAGCTTGCCAGCCACCACCCAAGGCCTTGTACAGGGCGATCCAGTAACGCACTTGGTCCTGCTGCAAAGTGATCAATTCAATCTCTGACGTAAGGGCCAAACGGCGTGCGGTTTCACGGTCAAGCAGGCTGACACTGCCGGCCTGCCAGTTGCGGTCGATGGCCGCGTAGGACTCTCGGTAGCCGGCGGTGGAACGCTCGACTTCAACCTCCCGGCGCCGCGCTGCATCGAGGCGCACCAGGGATTGTTCGACTTCCATCACGCTGGTGCGCAAGGTCTGGCGATACAGCGCCAGCGCTGAGTCGTAGTTCGCCTTGGCGCTGTCCACCACCGAACGGCGCTTGCCGCCGTCGAATATTGGAATCGACAAGGCCGGGCCGAATGTCCAGGAACGGTTCAGATCACCGAGGATGCTGCTCACGGAAAAGTTGCCGGACAGGCTCAGACTGGGAAAGCGGTCAGCTTGGGCGACGCCGATGTCCGCATTGGCCGCCGCCAGTTCGCGCTCGCTGGACGCCAGGTCCGGGCGCTGACGCAGCAGGTCGGCGGGGATTTGCTGGACGTTGAGTTGCGCAGGCTGAGGCAATTGCGCCGGTGTACGGCTGAGCACTTCGATCAGTTTGCCTTCATCGCTGCCGGTCAGCGCGACCAAGCTCTTAAGCAACACCTGGCACTCGCTCTGCTGGCTGATCAGGGTTGATTCGTTGCTCGCAGCAGTGGCGTCTGCCAGGGCGGCATCGGCAGACGAAGTGAATCCGGCCAGCAGCGACTGGCGCGTCGAACGTGCCGTCTGTTGTTGGGACTGCGCCTGATCGCTGTAGGCCAGCGCCAGCTTCTGACAACCACGGTATTGCACGTAACTGTCGCCGACTTGGGCCGCCAGCGAGACGCGGGCATCATGCCAGTCATCCACCCGCGCTTCGATGCGGGTCCGCGCAGCTTCCTTGTTACGGCGCAGTTTGCCGAACAGGTCCAGCTCCCACGCCGCATCGAACTCGGCGGAAGAGCCGGACCCGCTGATGCGGTCGACGCTGGTCAACTGCCCCCCGCGCCCCCCGGACAAAGTGCCTTGGACATTCGGCAACGCATCCGCTGAATTACTGTCCAGGGTCGCCCGGGCCAAAGCGATCTTTGCAAATGCCTGATCCAGCGACGGGCTGTCCGCTTCGGACAGGCGCAACAACTCGGCCAGTGCCGGGTCGTTGAACTGCTGCCACCAGTTGGTCAAGGCGGCCACGGAGGCGCCATGCGGCAGCGGCGCTTGCCATTTCGCGGGGATCGGCACCGCCGGCTCCTTATAGTCAGGTCCAAGCGTGCAGCCGCTCAGAGCCATGGCGCACAGTGCCATCCACAATTTTCGGCCTGAAGGCTTGAAGGCATACATAAAAGTCCCTTGGCGCCTGACGCAGGCACAGGCACGGCTCAGGAAGGCGATACATGCAAGATGATCAGTCAACGAAGACGACGTAATAGTTGTGCTTCAAAGTTGCTGGCCTCGACATGAATGAATGAGGCGGGTATGTGATTGATTTAAACCTATGCCTGTTTTTATGTCTGGCATGGGAAACAGGGACATGTCCCGGCAGATAAATTGGCGATTAACGCAGGGCTCCAGCAGAATCAAATCCGGTTCAAAAAACGTCTTTCGCACTAGATAAAACTTCGGGTTTCATCGAGTCGAAAGTTCGCCACCCTGAACAGTTAATTCCTTTAAATACAAACGATTGAACAATAAAAGATAACGTCGTTATCTGTTTCTCATGACAGGCAAACTTGATCGGGCCAGCCAATCGGCTGTTGAGCCAATTGGCTAACTACGCCTGATCGAAACCCATCGCGCGGGCGAACACTGCGACATCGCCTATCCCGGACTTCAACGCCGGTCAGATGATCTTTCCTACGGCCAATGAGTGATCGAATATGGAAGAGTTAAGCTATCTCAGCAAAGTCGAATCGAATGCGCGCACTTACGCGCGAACGTTCCAGCGCCTGTTTGTCAGTGGCAAGGGCATGCGCGTCAAGGACGCCAGCGGCCATGAGTTCCTCGATTGCCTGGCGAATGCCGGCACGTTGGCCCTGGGACATAATCCGTCCGAGGTCCGGGACGCGGTGTTGCATTTCCTCGGCGGCGATCACCTGCAGCAGGCCCTAGACCTGGCCACGCCGGCCAAGCACGCCTTCGTGCAGGAATTGTTTTCGATGTTGCCGCCGAAAATGCGCAACACCAGCAAAATCCTGTTCTGCGGTCCCAGCGGTTCGGATGCGGTCGAAGCCGCGATCAAACTGGCACGCCATTACACCAAACGCTCGACCCTCATGGCCTTCCATGGCGGCTATCACGGCATGACCGCCGGTGCACTGTCGGCAATGGGCAACCTGCATCCGAAAGCCGATAACGGCCTGATCGCCCAGGGCACGCACTTCCTGCCCTTCCCCTATCGTTTTCGTTGCCCGTTCGGCACCGATGGCGAAGCCACGGATCAGCTGTCCATCGATTACATTCGCACCGTGCTGTCCGACCCGGAGGGTGGCGTGACCAAACCGGCGGCGGTCATTGTCGAAGTCGTGCAAGGTGAAGGCGGCTGCATTCCGGCCTCGGCGAATTGGCTGCGGGCGTTGCGGGACATCACCCAGGAACAGGGGATCTTGCTGATTGTCGACGAAGTCCAGACCGGACTCGGCCGCACTGGCAGCACCTTCGCCATTGAGCACGCGGGGATCGTTCCTGACATTCTGGTGCTGTCGAAAGCCATCGGTGGCGGCTATCCGTTGTCGGTGATTGTGTTTGCCGAGCACCTGGACACCTGGAGCCCGGGCATGCACGCCGGCACCTTCCGTGGCAATCAGATCGCGATGGTCGCCGGTGCGGCCACCATGCGGCATATCAAGGAAGCTAACGTGGTTGCCCACGCGGCGAAAATGGGCACGCTGCTGGAAAGCGGTTTGCAACAGATCGCGCAGCGTTATTCATTCATGGGCGACGTCCGCGGTCGCGGGCTGATGCTCGGGGTGGAAATCACCAAGCCCGGAACCCACGGACGCGCTGGCCCTGGCGACGGTGCCCGGGCACGGGCGATCAAACTCAACTGCTTCGAGAACGGACTGATCATGGAGACCGGTGGACGGCATGGGGCTGTGCTGCGGTTCCTGCCGCCACTGACCATCACCGAATCCGAGGTTGGCATGGTGCTGGATCGCTTCGAACAAGCGGTAAAAAAATCCGGAGAAGCCCGCCAGCTCTATGCCGGTGAAAAAGCCTAAAGCTTGACATTCAACCTGTGGGAGCGAGCCTGCTCGCGAAGACGGTGGCATGTTCAACATCTCTGTTGACTGACCCACCGCTTTCGCGAGCAGGCTCGCTCCCACATTCGATCTCGGGCACTCACAAATCATGAGTTCACAGCAAATCCCATTGTGGGAGCGGGCTTGCTCGCGAAGGCGGCTTCAGCTTCAACATTGATGTCGACTGATATACCGCTTTCGCGAGCAAGCCCGCTCCCACAGGGGATGGTCTTCCACTGGGGGATGGTCTTTTCCTATCAGTCCCGCGCCAGTGCTTCGATCGGATCAAGCCGCGCTGCATTGCGCGCCGGTACGAAGCCGAACACGATGCCGATCAGTGTCGAGCAGACGAACGCCATGATGATCGAGCCCATCGAGAACACCATCTGCCATTCCTTGACCAGCAAGGAGAAGATGAAGCCGATGCCGAATGACAGGGCGATCCCGATCGTGCCGCCCACCAGGCACACCATCACTGCCTCGACCAAAAACTGCTGGCGAATGTCCGACTGGCGTGCGCCAACCGCCATGCGAATCCCGATTTCACGGGTGCGCTCGGTCACCGAGACCAGCATGATGTTCATCACCCCGATCCCCCCGACCACCAGCGAGATCACCGCGATCAGCGACAGCAGCAACGCCATCGACTGACTGGTTTTCTGCACGGTTTGCATGATGCTGTCGAGGTTGTAGGTGAAGAAGTCCTTCACGCCATGACGTTGTTCCATGAGCTTGATGATGTTGTCCTCGACCACTTTGCTCGGCTGGCCGTCCTTCATGCGCACGGTGATGCTGTCGAGGTAGCGTTGGCCCAGCAGCCGACCGGCCGCAGTTTCGTAGGGCATCCACACGTTCAGGGCCTTGCTGGTGTTGAACACGCTTTTCTTGTCCTCGGTCACGCCGATAACCGTGCACGGCAGGTTGTCGACCAGGATCACCTTGCCCAGCGGGTCGACGTTCGGGCCGAACATGCGCACGCGGGTGTTGTGGTCGATCACCACCACCTGGGACTGGCGCCGGGCATCGTCCTTGCCGAACACGACGCCCTCGCCCAGCTTGATCCCGCGCACCTGGAAGTAACTCTCGCTCACGCCGTTGACCGTGGCGGTCACATCAATGTTTTCGTAGCGCAGCAACAGGTTGCGCCCGACGTTGGGGGTGGCGCTGTCGATGTAGTACTGATCGCTCAACGCGGTGACATCGGACAGCACCAGGGTTTCGATGGCGGACGCACGGCTGTCGCCCCAGTCGGTGCCGGGGAAAATCTCGATGGTGCTGCTGCCGATCGCGGCGATGTCCTTGAGGACGTAGCGCTTGGCGCCTTCGCCGATGGCCACGATCGACACCACCGAGGTGATGCCGATGATGATCCCGAGCATGGTCAGCAAGGTGCGCATCCGGTGCGAGATCAGCGCTACCCAAGCCATGTTGAACGCTTCACTGAATAGCCCCAGGCCAGCGACCAGGCGGTTGGCCTGCTTGACCTTGGGCGGGCGTTCGTCCTGCACCGGCAGGTCCTCCACCGGACGGTCGAGGTTGACGCGGTCGCTGACGATCTCGCCGTCCTGAATCTCGATAATGCGCTTGGCATTGGCCGCGACTTTTTCATCGTGGGTCACGATGATCACCGTATGCCCCGCCGCATTCAGCTCCAGCAGGATCTTCATCACCTCCTTGCCGCTGGTGGTGTCGAGGGCGCCGGTCGGTTCATCGGCGAGGATCACTTCGCCGCCGTTCATCAACGCTCGCGCGATACTCACCCGCTGCTGCTGACCACCGGACAACTGGCTCGGCCGGTTCAACAAGTGCCCGTCCAGCCCCAACCGCGCCAGCAATTCCCCGGCTCGGTTGTGCCGTTGCGTTTCGGCGACACCCGCATAGATCGCCGGCATCTCCACGTTATGCAAAGCGCTCAAATGCGGTAGCAAGTGGTAGCGCTGGAAGATGAAACCGAAGTGATCGCGCCGCAGCACCGCCAGTTCCCGGTCGTCCATGGCACTGGTTTCTCGCCCGTCGACCTTGTAGCTGCCGGAGCTGGCGTGGTCGAGGCAGCCGAGCACGTTCATCAGCGTTGATTTACCCGAACCCGAGGCCCCGGTGATCGCAACGATCTCGCCCGCATTAATGGTCAGGTTGATGTCTTTAAGCGCCTTGAAATCCTTCTCGCCCGCCATAAAGCTGCGGCTGACGCCCTTGAGTTCCAGTAATGGTCGGCTCATGGTCAGGCCCCTGCCACGGCCGGCGTCGGCTCACCGATCACGACCTTGTCGCCTTCGGCCAGGCCTTCCTTGATCTCGGCCTTGACGTTGTTATTGATGCCGGTCTTCACATTGCGCATCTGTGCCACGCCCTGAGCGTCCAGCACCCGCACCGAAACGCTGCCGTCGCTGTTCTTGGAGCCCAGCGCCGCGACCGGAACCGTCAGCACATCCTTGGCCTTGTCCAGCACGATGCGCACTTGCGCGGTCATCGAAATGCGCAAGCGATGGTCGGGGTTCGGCACGTCGAACAAGCCGTTGTAGAACACCGCGGTGTTTTGCTTGGTGGTGCCGGAAGCCTGGGTTTCCAGGAAGTTTTGCGGCGCAGGTTCGGTGCCGCGCAGCTTGGCGTAGTAGCGTTTTTCCGACTCGCCGAGGATGGTGAAATACACTTCCTGGCCCGGCGTGATGTGAATCACGTCGGCCTCGGAGACCTGGGCCTTGACGGTCATGGTGTCGAGGTCAGCCAGTTTGAGCAGCACCGGCGCCAGTTGCTGGGCGATCACGGTCTGGCCTTCCTGGGTCACGACCCCGACCACATAGCCGTCGATGGGCGCGACGATGTGGGTGTAGGCCAGATTGACCCGTGCGGTTTCGATCTGGATTCGCGCGTCCTTGATCTGTGCGTCGAGGGACACCAGATTGGCATTCTGTACCTGGTAGTTGGACTCGGCGGTTTCGTACTCCTGCTTGGAAATGGCATCGTCCGGTTGCAGTTTTTTGTAGCGGTCGTAAGTCGCCTTGGCGTCCTTCAGTTGCGCGGCGGTCGCGCGTTTCTTCGCCACCAGGTTTTCTTCATTAACCTGGGACTGGCGCAGGGCGTTTTGCAGCACCACCGGATCGATCTCCGCCAGCCACTGGCCCTTGGTGACCTTGTCGCCCAGTTTGACCTTGAGGGATTTGAGCTGGCCGGAAACTTGCGCACCGACGTCTACCTGCTTGATGCCCTGCAGGATCCCAGCGGCCAGCACGGCGTTCTCGATGTCGCCGCGTTCAACCGTGGCAGTCAGGTACTCCGGTGGTTTTCCGGGGGATTGAGCGCTGTAGAAAATCAGACCAGCCACCACGACCAGTACGCTCACGATAGCAATCTTGCGAAACTTCGACTTTTCCATAAATGACCACGAATGCGTTGATGTCAGGCCCGGCCAGACTGCGGCCGGGAGCCATTGATAAGAGCGTCGTGTTGCCTGGAACCGTCGCCGCTCATGGTTGGCGAAGCCCGGTTCAGGGGTT
This sequence comes from Pseudomonas nunensis, assembly GCF_024296925.1. Lineage (NCBI taxonomy): Bacteria > Pseudomonadati > Pseudomonadota > Gammaproteobacteria > Pseudomonadales > Pseudomonadaceae > Pseudomonas > Pseudomonas nunensis. Next base: position 2,289,743 of record NZ_CP101125.1, on the reverse strand, counting down.
CGCCGGCACTGCTGAGTGACGACTGTTCTGCACGAGGAGACGACGCCTAGACGTAGTCATTGGCGGCCTCCTCATCGAGGATCGGAAGGCTGTCCTGCCACCAGGCTGCCAGGTTGTGTACGTGAGGTGCCTTGAGGATGGTGAAATGGTTGCCCGGACCGTACCAGATACTCAGATTGGGTACATGCTTGCGCCAGCCTTCGATCATTTCTTCTTGCTCGCGTTTGTTACCAGCCGTGTCCAGAGTCGGATCGTCGGCCAGCACCAGGCGCACCGGCCCGGTGTATTGATGTTCAGGTTGATAGACCGTACGCAGCGCCGTGCCAAAGGCGCGTGCCGGTCCGTTCATGGAGTTCGCCGCCGAACGCTGGGGCAACATACCGGCGCGGACCATGCCGGCGTGCAGCATGCGCATCTGTCCGGCGTCGTCTTGCTGACTGAAGGCTGTGGCATCGATCCCCAGCGACTTGCCGGACGCCAGTTGCATCGCTTCGATCAAGCGCTTCAACACGCCGGTTGCGGTGTAAGGTTTGCCGACCACACCGTTGCCGCCCGGTGACTCGCTGTCGATCAACGTCAACGACGCCACGTCACGTCCATTGGCGCGCAAGCGTGCGGCCATCTCGAACACGATCCAGCCGCCGAAGGAATGCCCGAGCAAATGCACCGGCCCTTCGGGTTGCACCCTATCAACCGCTTGCAGATACGCTTCGGCGGCGGTTTCCACCAGGCTGTAAGGCACGGTGGTGCCGTCCAGTCCGCGAGGTTGCAGCCCATGAATCGGCCAGTCCGGGCCGAAGGCATCGGTCAGGCCGATAAACCCGGTCACGCTGTCACCCGCCCCCGGCACACAGAAGATCGGCGCCTGACCGGAACGTCCGCCCTGAATGGTCAGCAGCGGTTGGTAGTCGGTCTTCGATGCGACGGCTGGCGGACGTGTTGCGGCGGTGTGTAGTGCCTCGTCGATGAACCGCGCCAGGGTTTGGATATGCGGTGCCTGCATCATCGTCTGGTGATCGCCGGGCACCGTGACACATTGGATCTGCGCCTTCGGCAGCACGGCGTCCCAGCCCAGATAACCGGAATGCGCGGGTGCGTCGTCCTTGCGCTGCTCGGCAATGAACAGGTGCACTGGCGCGCTGACCGGATACACCGTGTAGTGGGCCAATGCGTGACCGTGTGCCACTTCGCGGTCCAGGTAGTGCCACAGTTGCGCGGCGCTGTAATCGGCGAGTTCCGCCGGCAGCAGACCTTCGGCGGCGCAATGCTGCACCAGCGCTTCAAAGTCGAAAGTGTTCACCTGCAAACGGGTCAGTTTCGCCAGGACAGCGGAGACGTCCGAGTCCTGGGCTTTCCAGAACACCTCGCAACGGTCCAGCAGATGCACTTTGTGCGCATCGACCGGCGACCAGCGTGCCCGGCCCTGATCCACCAGTCGTGGCAGGTAGGTGTCGATCAGGCCGAGGAATTCGACCTTCTCGTCCAGGCCAATCAGTTGAATGGCGATCTCGTAGGCCAGCACCCCACCGAACGACCAGCCGGCCAGGCGGTACGGCCCTTGCGGTTGCACCGAACGGATGATACCCAGCAGGCGAGTCGCCAGGCATTCCATGGTCTGCAACTGTTGCTCGCCCCACGGAATGCCCGGCAAGCCGTAGACCGGCGTATCCGGATCAATGTGTTTGCCGAGTGCCGGGAAGTACACGTCGAGGCCACTGAATTCATGCACCAGGAACAGCGGATTCTGCGTGCCCGCCTCGCGCACCGGCAGGATCCCGGTCGGTGAAGAAACATCGCTGCTGCGCGCCTCAAGCATCGATGCCATCGACGCGATGCTTTCGTGCTGGAACAACTCGGCGAGGGAAACGCTCAGGTCAGCCTGGGCCAGCAGCCCGATCAAGCGGATCGCCAGCAGCGAATGACCGCCCATTTCAAAGAAGTTGTCATGGCGGCCGATGCGATCCAGCTTCAGTACTTCGGCCCACAGCGCGGCCAGCGTAGTTTCCAGCTCGCCCGATGGAGCTTCGTAATCGCGGCTGGTATAGGCGTCGGCTTCCGGTGCTGGCAATGCGCGGACATCGACTTTGCCGTTGAGCGTCAGCGGCAACGCATCGAGTTTCACAAAGGCTGCCGGGATCATGTATTCCGGCAGCAGGGATTGCAGTTGCAGGCGCAAGGTCTCGGCGTCGAGGTGTTCACCCCGGGCCTGCACGGTGAAGTAAGCCACCAGACGCTTGTCGCCCGGGCTGTCTTCACGCGCCATGACCCAGGCTTCGCGCACGCCGTCGCACAAGTGCAGACGGGCTTCGATTTCGCCGACTTCGATACGGAAACCGCGAATTTTCACCTGGCCGTCATTGCGATCGAGGTACTCGACGCTGCCGTCGGGCAACCAGCGGCCGAGGTCGCCGGTGCGGTACAGGCGTGCCCCTGTGGTGTCGCTGAATGGGTCGATGATAAAGCTCTCCTTGGTCAAGTCAGGACGATTCAAGTAACCCAGGGCCACACCGGCGCCGCCGATATGAATCTCCCCCGCCACCCCGACCGGCACCGGTTGCCCGGCCGCGTTGAGGATGTAGATGCGGGTGTTGGAAATCGGTCGGCCGATGGGGATGTTCACGGCACCATCCGGCACCGAAGTCACCCTTTGTGTGGTGGCGAAAGTCGTGGTCTCGGTGGGGCCGTAGCAATTCAACAACTGCAACGCCGGCGCGTGGGCCAACAGGCGTCGGAACGACATCGGGTCCGCGCGCTCGCCACCACACATCAGAATGCGCAGGCGTGCCAGGGCGTCCGGGATCAGCATCACGTAATGGTTGAACATCGCCGTGGTGAGGAACAACGCCGTGGCGCCCGAGTCCGTCAGCACTTCGGCGAATGACGTCGGGTTGAGCAACGCTTCGTGATCAATCACCACAATCCGCCCGCCATTCAGCAGCGCGCCCCAGACTTCCATGGTGCTGGCGTCGAAGGCCGGGTTCGAGGCGAAGGCCACGCGATCCTGTTCGGAAAAGTCTGCGTAAACGTTGTTGATCACCAGTCTGCCAATCGCCAGGTGCGGCACGATCACTCCTTTCGGTTGGCCGGTGGAACCCGAGGTGTACATGATGTACGCCGGGGTATCGCTGGCCTGGATCGGTTCGGCGGCAGGCGACTCATCCGGCAGCAGCAGCGTGTCCAGATCTACCCGCAACGTGCCTTCGGGCACAACGCGGTCGCTGCTGGTCAGGATCAACGTTGCCGCGCTGTCCTCCAGCATGAAGCGCTGGCGGTCCTGCGGTGCATGATGATCCAACGGCACATACACGGCGGCGCACTTGAGGATCGCCAGTTCGCTGATGATCAGGTCGAACGAACGATTCAACAGAATCGCCACGCGCGCTTGCGGCGTGACGCCTTGGTCGCGCAGGTAATGTGCCAGGCGATTGGCCCGCGACTCCAGCTCGCCGTAAGTCATTTGCAGCCCGGCATGTTCGACGGCAATTGCGTCGGGACGCGCCGCAGCCTGGGCTTCAAACAGGCTGTGCACCGTCTGCTCTTGCGGGTAGATCGCGTCGGTGGCGTTGAACTCGATCAGCAGTTGCTGACGTTCGCTCAACGGCAGGATCGACAGGCTGCGCAGCGGCGCTTCCGGCGTGCGTTCAAGCGCATCGACCAGGCTTTCCAGTGCCGCATGCATATAGCCGCAGACCCGTTTCGCACCGATCTGCGAAACCACTAACGCCGTGAGCACGAACGGTTCGCCGAGGTCGTCGACGTTCAGCGACAGCGGATAGTTGCTCCATTCTTCGCCGCCCAAGCCTTCAATCCCGCTCCAGGCTGACTGCGCCTCACTGGTGACTTGGGTGGCGCTGTGTCGGTAGTTCAGCAGTGCGCTGAACAGCGGCGCTGGTGCCGCCACGCCACTGCAACGTTGCGCCAGGGCCAACGATGCGTGTTCGTGACCGAGCAATGCAGCGAGACGCGTGTGAGTGGCCTTGACCCCGGCTTTCGCGCCCAGGGTTGCGACATCCACCCGCAACGGCAAGGTGTTGATGAACAGGCCCAACGCACGATCGGCACCCTCGCCGCCCTGCATCCGGCCCATCAGCACGGTGCCGAACACCACGTCTTCCCGACCGGACACGCCCGCCACCACTTGTGCCCACGCCAAGTGATGCAGGCTCGCGGCGCTGACGCCCAGTTGCCGGGCCTGCGCTCGCAGACGTCGGCTCAAGCCTTCTTCGACCACCAACTGCGCTTGCTCGACGCCGGTGGCGTCGCCCTCCACATCGTGCAGGCCGAACGGCAAGGTCGGTTCCTTGATGTCGCTGAGCATGTCGCTGAAGAACGCTTCGTGCGCACCTTCGCTCATGCCGAGGCGAGCCTGCGCTACATAGTTGCGGTACGGCACCGCCTCGCCCAGTTGCGCTTGCTGGCCCAGCAAATACGCCTGCATTTCGTGCTGGATCACTTCCAGCGCGGTGTGGTCGAGGGCGATGTGATGGAACAGCAGCAACGCGACCCAGTGCTGACGGGCTTCGTCATAGGCGAAGGCCAGACGCATCAACGGAGCTTCGCGCACATCGAGTCGGTAGTGGCTTGGGTCGAAACGTTCGCGAAGCTGTGCCGAGACATCGCCGTGCTCGACTACGCACTCATCCACGATCAATCGAGCTTCGCGCAAGACCACTTGTACCGGCTCGCGCAGTCCTTCCCAAAGCACAGCGGTGCGCAGGATGTCGTGGCGACCGATCACGCCTTGCAGCGCATCGATGAAGGCTTCCAGCCGCGCTCGATCCGCAAGGTTGAACAGCGCTTGTTGCAGATAGAGATCGCCCTGCTGTGCTGCCAGGTGGTGATACAAAATCCCTTCCTGCAACGGCGCCAGGGCATAGATGTCCTGCACATTCGCCACGCCGCCGGGGATTCGCGCGACGACCTGCTCGATTTCTTCTTGGGACAGCGTGGTCAGCGGCAGCATGTCCGGGGTGATGCGCTGGCAATCCGGGGTAATGCCGTTGACCGGCACCACGATTTCCATACCGCCACCGACTGCCGCCGCCAACGCGGCAAGCGTCGGCTGGCCGAACAGCACGCGCACATCCGCGCTCAAACCGGCCTGGCGCATGCGTTCGATCAACGTGACCGCCAGCAGCGAATGACCGCCCAGTTCAAAGAAGTGATCGTGACGACCGACCTGCTCGACTTTGAGCAATTCGGCCCAGAGTCGCGCCAGGGTGGTTTCGACAGAGCCTTGCGGTGCCTCGTAACCGTGGGTCGCCAGCGAATCCAGGTCCGGCGCCGGCAAGGCCTTGCGGTCGAGTTTGCCGTTCGGGGTCAGTGGCCAGGCATCGAGGCGCACGTAGGCGGCCGGCACCATGTATTCCGGCAACTGAAGGTGCAAGTGCGCACGCAGGGCCTGGATGTCCACCGGTTGCTCTTGCAGCTGCAAGGTGTAATAGGCCACCAGACGTTTGTCGCCGGGCTCGCCCTCGCGGGCCATCACCACGGCTTCCAGCACGGCTGGGTGCGCGGTGAGACGGGCTTCGATTTCGCCGAGTTCGATGCGGAAGCCGCGGATCTTGACCTGATCGTCGTTGCGGCCCAGGTAGATGATATTGCCGTCTGCCAGGTAGCGGCCGAGGTCGCCGGTGCGGTACATCCGTGCATTTTGCGTGGTGCTGAACGGGTCGGTCAGGAAGCGTTCGCCTGTCAGCTCAGGACGGTGCAGATAACCACGGGCGACTTGAACGCCAGCGATGTAGATCTCCCCCGCCACGCCCATGGGCACGGGTTGTTGATGGGCATCGAGCAGGTAGATTTGCGTGTTGGCGACTGGCTTGCCGATGGGCGTGCTGTCCGGCGTATCAGGACCGGCGCAGTTCCACGCGGTGACATCGACGGCCGCTTCGGTCGGGCCGTAGAGGTTGTGCAACTCGGTGCCCGGCAGTTGCAGCTTGAAGCGGCGTACGAGTTGACCCGGTAGTGCCTCGCCGCTGCACATCACCCGCACCAGACCTTTGCACTCGCTGACATCGCCTGCGGCGAGGAACACATCCAGCATCGACGGCACAAAGTGCAGCGTGGTGATGCGTTCGGTTTGGATGACTTCGCGCAGGTAGGCAGGCTCGCGGTGGCCACCGGGACGCGCCATGACCAGGCGTGCGCCGGTGAACAGTGGCCAGAAGAATTCCCACACCGAAACGTCGAAGCTGAATGGGGTCTTTTGCAGCACGGTGTCCGCTGCTGTCAGTTGATATTCGTCCTGCATCCACAGCAGGCGGTTAACCACTCCGGCATGTTCGTTCATCACGCCTTTGGGCATGCCTGTGGAGCCTGAGGTGTAGATCACATAGGCCAGATTGTCCGCACTCAAGCTTTCTACGACGGGATCTACGGTCGGTTGATTCGAGAAGCCGTCACCGTCCAGCAGCAAAATGTCCGCGTCTGTTGCCGGCAAACTGCCCTGCAATGAACGTTGGGTCAGGACTACGGCTGGAGCACTGTTCTCCAGCATGTAGGCCAAACGATCCGCCGGGTAATCCGGATCCAGCGGCACATACGCCGCACCGGATTTCAGGATGCCCAGCAACCCCGCGACCATTTCCAGACTACGATCCACACAAATCGCCACGCGGTCATCCGGGCGAATACCCAGTTCAATCAGGCGATGGGCAACCTGGTTGGCATGGCGATTCAGTTCGGCATACGTCCAGTGACTGTGTTCAAAGCTCACCGCGATCGCATCCGGACGCGAAGCCACTTGCGCCTCAAACATCCCGTGCAAGGTCAGACCCTGCGGATATTCGACGGCGGTGCTGTTGAAGGTTTCCAGCAGATGTTGACGTTCGTCGTCACCCAACAGCGGGATCTGCGCCAGTAACGCGTGTTCGTCGGCAACCATGCCGCGCAGCACGCATTCGAGGTAGCCGAGGTAACGCTCCATCGTCGTCTGGTCAAACAGCGCAGTCGCGTATTCCAGCGAACCGAACAGGCGCCCGCCGATTTCCGCCATATCCAGCAGCACATCGAACTTCGCGGTACGACTGGTCACACCCAGCCCTTGCAGCGTCATGTCGCCCAGTTCGAGGCCGGCGCCTTGATCGTTCTGCCACGACAACATGGCCTGGAACACCGGACTGTGGGACAGGCTGCGCACCGGCCGGACCACTTCCACCACTTGTTCGAACGGCAAGTCCTGATGCGCCTGGGCACCGAGGGTCTGCGCCTTCACTTGTTGCAGCAAGGCTTCGACCGTCAGCTCAGCCGACACCTCGACGCGCAGCGCCAGGGTGTTGACGAAGAAGCCGATCAGGTCTTCCACCTCGGCGCGCAGGCGATTCGCCGCCGGCGTGCCGATCACCACATCACTCTGCCCAGACAGGCGACTGAGCACCGTGGCCCACGCGGCCATGATCGTCATGAACAGCGTGGTGCCCTGGCGTTGACTCAACGCCTTGAGCTCGCTGGTCAGGGTTTCGTCAAGCGCGAGGCCGACGGCGCTGCCGGAATAATCCTGCTGCGCCGGACGTGGGCGGTCAGTCGGCAAGGTCAACAAGGCCGGCGCGCCGCTCAATGCCTGCTGCCAGTAGACTTCCTGCTGACTCAACACTTCGCCGGTCAGCCACAGGCGTTGCCAGATCGCGTAGTCGGCGTATTGCACCGCCAATTCCGGCAGCGGATCGGCGCGACCGGCGCGGAACGCTTCATACAGCACGCCCAGTTCACGGGTCAGTACGTCGGCGGACCAGCCGTCCGAGACGATGTGGTGCATGGTCACCAGCAACACATGGTCGTCTTCGGCCATGCGCACCAGACGCCCGCGAATCAGCGGACCACGCTCCAGATCAAAGGCCTCGCGAGCCTCCTCGGCGGCCATGATCAACAGCTCGGCTTCGGCCTCCGGGTGCTTGGCCAGCGAATGCAATTGCAAAGCGAAACCGCAATCGGCGTCGGCAATGCGTTGCTCCGCGTCCCGACCGTGTTCCTGCACGAACGTCGTGCGCAGCGCTTCGTGACGGGCGACGATCCGGTTCAGGGCGCGGGTCAGCGCGATGTTGTCCAGTTCGCCGCGCAAGCGCAGGCCGGTGGGAATGTGATACGCCGCACTCGCGCCTTCCAGTTGCGCGAGGAACCACAGGCGTTGCTGCGCGAAGGACAGTGGCAAGGCCTGGTCGCGGGATACCGGGACGATATCCGGCTGAGTGCTGTGTGCGGCTTGCGACAGGACTTGCGCCAGGGCGATCAGGCTCGGGTGGGCGAAGACGTCGGTCAGGCTCATCTCCACGCCGAGCTGCTGGCGAACTTGCGAGATCAGGCGCATGACCAATAGCGAGTGGCCGCCGAGTTCGAAGAAATGATCGTGGCGGCCTACGGCTTCGACCTTGAGCAGGTCTTGCCATATCTGCGCGAGGGCGATTTCCGTCGCGCCTTGCGGTGCTTCGTGGTTGCGGCTGGCGTAGGCCTCGGCGTCGGGAATTGGCAGGGCCTGGCGGTCGAGTTTGCGGTTCGGCGTCAGCGGCAGCGCGTCGAGGCTGACGAAGGCGCTCGGCAGCATGTATTCGGCCAGTTGCGGTGCCAGTTGGGCGCGCAGGTTGGCGGCCGTCAGGATTGTATTGGCTTGCGGGACCACATAAGCGACCAGGCGTTTTTCGCCCGGAGCGTCTTCACGGACGATGACGGCGGCTTCTTTTACGCCGGTGCAATCGCCGAGTTTGGCTTCGATCTCGCCGAGTTCGATACGGAACCCGCGAACCTTGACCTGGAAGTCGTTGCGGCCCTGGTATTCGAGACCGCCATCTGGGCGGTAGCGTGCAAGGTCACCGGTTTTGTACATCCTGGCGTTGTGTACGTCGCTGAACGGATCGGCGAGGAAGCGTTCTGCGGTGATCTTGTCGAGGTTCAGGTAACCACGCGCCACGCCGTCGCCGCCGATGTAGATTTCGCCGGTGACGCCGAAGGGCACCGGTTTCAGGTGCGCATCGAGCAGGTAGATGCGGGTGTTGGCCATCGGTGTGCCGATGCTCGCATTGCTGTTCAGCGCTTCGAAGGTTACGTAGCTCGCGGTGCAGGAAACGGTGGCTTCGGTCGGACCGTAGGTGTTGACCAGTCTGGTGTGCGCCGGGCGAATCTGTTCCCACATTTGCAGTTTTTGCGTGGAGAGCGCGTCGCCGGTGACGTTGATCAAGCGAACGTCGCGCAGTTGTTCCTGGGCCAACGCCGGGTTGTAGTGCCACTCGGCGGCCAGGGTGTGCCAGTGGGCGGCGGTCAGGTGCAGGAAGGTTGGGCGGACATCGTCCTGGGAGGTGCCGAAGATGTTGCGGCTTGGCGCGAGGGTCGCACCAGCGATCAGCGCAGGGAAGATTTCTTCCACCGACAAGTCGAAGTTCAGGGTGTTTTGTTGCAGCACGGTGTCGGCATTTGTCAGGCCGAATAACCGAATCGCGTCGAGGGTGTAGTTGACCAGCCCGCGGTGTTCGATCATCACGCCTTTCGGGGTGCCGGTCGAACCGGAGGTGTAGATCACGTAGGCCAAATGCCGCACGCCGAGGGACAGGATCACCGGATTGTCGTCGTAGCCGTCGACGATGCGTTCGACTTTATCGAGCAGGACCACCGGAATGTCCAGCGTTGGCAAATTCGCTTGTAATGCACGTTGGGTCAGCAACAACGAAGGGGTGCTGTCGCTGAGCATATAGGCCAGACGTTCAGCCGGATAAGCCGGATCCAACGGCACATAACCGGCACCGGATTTGAGGATCGCCAGCAAGCCGACCAGCATTTCCGCGCCACGTTCGACGCAAATCGCCACCCGATCATCCGGGCGAATGCCCAAACCGATCAGGTGATGCGCCAGTTGGTTGGCCTGGCGGTTCAATTCGGCGTAGCTCAATTGCTCGCCGTCGAAGACCACCGCGATGGCATCCGGTTGCGCTTCGACCTGGGCTTCAAACAATTGGTGAATGGTTTTGTCGCGTGGGTACGGGACGTGGGTGGCGTTGAGGTCAACCAGCAAACGCTGACGCTCGCCGGCATCGATCAATTCGATGCGGTCAACCAGCACCTGATCATCCGCCACCATCCAGCGCAGCACCCGTTCGAAATAACCGAGATAACGCTGCACGGTGGCTTCGTCGAACAACGCCGTGGCGTATTCAAGGCTGCCGAACAGTTGCCCCTGAATCTCACCGAGTTCCAGCGACAGGTCGAACTTGGCCACATGGTTGGCCACGCCCAGCCCTTCAAGTTTCAGGTCACCGAGCACCAGATCGGCGCCGCCCGCCGTTTGCCAGGACAACATCGCCTGGAACAATGGACTGTGAGCCAGACTGCGCACCGGATTCAGCACTTCCACCACTTGCTCGAACGGCAGGTCCTGATGGGCCTGGGCGCCAAGGGTTTGCGCCTTGACCCGAGCGAGCAAGGTTTCAACATTCGGCGCGCCGGAGACATCGACACGCACCGCCAGGGTGTTGACGAAGAAGCCGATCAAGCCTTCGACTTCGGCGCGGGTGCGGTTGGCCACCGGCGAACCGATCACCACTTCATCCTGCCCCGAGAGGCGGCTGAGCAGCAACGCCCAACCGGTCATCAGTGTCGTGTACAACGTGGTGCCGTGGCGTTGGCTGAGGTTTTTCAGGGCTGCGGTCAAGCCTTCATCGAAGACCAGCGGAATTGCGGCACCCGAGTAATCCTGTTGCGGCGGACGAGGTCGATCGGTCGGCAGCATCAGCAGCGCTGGCGCATCGGCCAGGGTTTGTTGCCAGTAAAGGTTCTGGGTTTGCAGCACTTCGCCGCTCAACCAGCGACGTTGCCACACGGCGTAATCGGCGTATTGCACGGTCAGCGCTGGCAACGGATCTTCCAGACCGTGGCGGAACGCTTCATACAGCGCCGCCAGTTCCGTGGTCAGCACGCCAATCGACCAGCCATCGGAAACGATGTGGTGCATGGTCACCAGCAGCACATGGTCCTGCGCATCGAGCCGGATCAGTCGGCCACGAATCAACGGGCCGTGTTCCAGGTCGAACAGTTCTACCGCTTCTTCAGCCGCCAGAACCTGCAATTGCGCTTCGGCATCGGCCTGTCCGCGCAAATCCTGCTGGCGCAGGGTGAAACCGCAATCTGCCGCAGCGAAACGTTGCAGCGCTTCTTCGCCCTTTGTCTGGACGAAGGTCGTGCGCAGCGCTTCGTGACGGAACACGATGCGGTCCAGCGCCCGTTGCAGGGCATCGGTGTCCAGCGTGCCGCGCAGACGCAGGCCCGCCGGCATGTGATACGCCGCGCTGCCACCTTCCATCTGCGCCAGGAACCACAAACGTTGCTGGGCGAAGGACAGCGGCAGGTCTTCTTCGCGGGAAACCGTGACGATCTCCGGTAAGGTGCTGCGACTGGCCTGGGCCACGGCTTGCGCCAGTGCGGCGAGTTCGGGTTGGACGAAGAGGTCCGCCAGACCGAGTTCCACACCGAGTCGCAGACGCACTTGAGAAATCAACTGGATCGCCAGCAGCGAATGGCCGCCCAACTCAAAGAACTGATCCTGACGCCCGACTTGCGGCAGGCCAAGCAGGTCCTGCCAGATGTGCGCCAGGGCGATTTCGACTTCGCCGACCGGGGCTTCGTAGGTGTGGGTGATGACAGCGGCAGCGTCCGGGGCTGGCAACGCCTTGCGGTCGAGTTTGCCGTTCGGGGTCAGTGGCAGTTTGTCCAGATGGACGTAGGCTGCCGGGACCATATAGTCCGGGAGTTGGGTTTGCAGGTGACGGCGTAACTGGTCGATATCGAGGGTTTGCGGCGCGGTGTAGTACGCGACCAGGCGTTTGTCGCCCGGCACGTCTTCGCGGGCCAGGACCACGGCTTCGTGGATGTCGACGTGTTGCGCGAGTTTGGCTTCAATCTCGCCGAGCTCGATGCGGAAACCACGGATTTTGACTTGATCGTCGTTGCGGCCCAGGTATTCGATGTTGCCGTCGGGCAGGTAGCGGCCCAAATCGCCCGTTCTATACATCCGGCCGTTAGTGCTGAATGGATCGGTGAGGAAGCGTTCTGCAGTCAGGTCGTCGCGGTTAAGGTAACCGCGCGCCACGCCGGCGCCGCCGATGTAGATTTCACCCGCAACGCCAAGTGGCACAGGCTGACCGTGTTCATCCAGCAAGTAGAACAGGGTGTTGGCGACGGGTTTGCCGATATGTGCGGCGAATCCATCCTCGCGATCCATCGACACCCAACTTGAATAGGTGGTGGTTTCCGAAGGGCCGTAGAGGTTGCACAGACGCTGCACGCTGGTTTGTTCAAACAGGTTTTCAACCAGGCTGCGTTTGAGCGCTTCACCGGCGACGTTGACCGTGTGCACATTGGCGCTCAGTCCACCGGACTCCAGCAAGGCTTTAAGCGCTGAAGGCACGGTGTTGATCAGCGTGATGTCGTGTTGCGGTTCCAGCACATTCTTCACGACCGTAATGCGGCCGCCCGAGGTCAGCGGCGCAAAGCATTCGTAGACCGCCAAGTCGAAGTTGAGCGAAGTCGAGAACAGCGTCTTCGCCAACGTGGCCTCATCGAATGAACGATGCGCCCAGGTCAGGAAGTTCACCGTGTTGCGGTGTTCGATCATCACGCCTTTCGGCAGACCGGTCGAACCCGAGGTGTAAATCACATACGCCAGATGCGCCGATGTCAGCCCATCAATCACAGGATTGGAGACGGATTCGTCCTGCCAAATGCCACTATCGAGATCGATCACTGGCATCGAAGCTTCGGCCAACAATCCAAGTGTGGAGGCCTGCGCCAACACCACAGCCGGCGCGCTGTCTTCCAGCATGTAGGCAATCCGGTCCAGCGGATACGCCGGATCGAGCGGCACATAACCCCCGCCCGCCTTCAGAATCGCCAACAACCCAACAACCATATCCGCCGAGCGCTCAACACAAATCGCCACTCGCGAATCCGGCTTCACACCTAGCCCGCGCAGATAATGCGCCAATTGGTTAGCGCGATTATTCAACTCGCGATAGCTCAACTGTTCCAAGCCATGAACCACAGCCACCGCATCCGGCGTGCGCTCAACCTGCGCCTCAAACAACCCATGAACCGTCTGATCCAGCGGATACGCAGCCTCAGTCGCATTGAACTCAACCAACAGTTTCAAACGCTCCGCCACCGGCATGATCGACAACCCACGCAACGGCGACTCCGGCGCGTTCTCCAGCGCCTCAACCAACGCACCCAGCGCCGAATGCATAAAGTCGCAAACCCGCTGCGCCCCGACCTCGACCACCGCTTGCGCGGTCAGCATAAAGCCCTCGCCCAGATCATCCACGTTCAGGCACAACGGGTAGTTGGTGCGTTCTTCCATGCTCAGGGTTTGAATCCCGTGCCAGGCCGAAACCGCCTGATCCGACACCGCTTCACCCGCGCTGTGCCGGTAGTTCAGCAAGGTGCTGAACAACGGCAATGAACTCGGTACGCCGCAGCAACGCTGGGCCAGGGACAACGAGGCATGCTCGTGACCGAGCAAGGCCGAGAGTTGCGCATGGGTCGCCTTGACCCCGGCGCGTGCACCTTGTGCCCCCACGCTCACACGCAGCGGCAAGGTGTTGATGAACATGCCGAGCGCGCGATCAGCGCCCTCGCCGCCCTGCATCCGGCCCATCAGCACGGTGCCGAACACCACCTCCTCGCGCCCCGACACCCGACCGACGACCTGCGCCCAGGCCAGATGCACCAGGCTCGCCGCACTCACGCCAAGTTGCCGCGCCTGCACCCGCAAACGCAGGGCCAGCGCCATATCGACCATCTGATGTTGCTCTTCAATCCCGCTGCCATCGCCCTGCACATCCTGCAAACCGAACGGCAACGTCGGCTCGTCGATATCGCCGAGCATGTCGCGGAAGAACGCTTCGTGTTGCTCGCGGCTCACACCCAATCGGGCCTGCGCTACATGATTGCGGTACGGCACCGCCGCGCCGAGTTGCCCAGACTGGCCCAGCAGATGGGCCTGCATTTCATGCACCACCACTTCAAGTGCGGTGTGGTCCAGCGCCATGTGATGGAACAGCAGCATGCCGACCCAACGGTTATTCGCCGGGTCTTGCGCATAGGCCAGCCGCATCAGCGGAGCCTGGGAGATATCCAGTCGATAGTGACGCGGGTCGAAACGCTCGTGCAGTTGCTGCACCACATCCCCCGCTGCCGGATCGGTCGCGACTTCCTCGACCACCATCTGCGCCCGGCGCCAGACCACTTGCACCGGTGCAGCCAACCCTTGCCAGACCATGCTGGTGCGCAGGATGTCGTTACGCGACACCACGCTCTGCAAGGCCTCGGCAAACGCATCCACGCGGTCACGGCCGTCAAAACCGAACAGCACTTGCAAGACGTAAGGGTCACCCTGGGTGGCCGCGAGGTGGTGATACAAGATCCCTTCCTGCAACGGTGCCAGCGCATAGATATCCTGCACGTTGGCAACGCCACCCGGAACGGTGGCGACGATGCGGTCGATGGCCTGCTGATCGAGGTCGGCCAGCGGCAGCATGTCCGGGGTGATGCGTTGGCAATCGATTGCAATCTGATTCGCCGGCACCAGCACTTCGGTCTGATCGCCCACGGCAGCGGCCAGCGCGGCCAATGTCGGTTGGCCGAACAGGACACGAACGTCAGCGGCGAGATCAACCTGGCGCATGCGTTCGATGAGTTTCACGGCCAGCAGCGAATGCCCGCCCAGTTCAAAGAAATTGTCATGCCGACCGATCTGCTCGATTTTCAGCAGGTCCTGCCAGATTCCGGCGATGGTGCTTTCAATCTCGCCTTGCGGGGCGACGTATTCGCGACTGGCGTAGGCCATTGAATCGGGGGCTGGCAGTGCCTTGCGGTCAAGTTTGCCGTTGGTGGTCAGCGGGAATGCCGACAGCATCACGAAGGCGCTGGGCACCATGTATTCAGCCAGAGATTCCAGAAGTTGCGTGCGCAAGTCGGACGCTGACAACTGCACGTCCTGATCGGCAATCACGTAGGCGACTAGACGTTTGTCACCCGGTTCGTCTTCACGGGCGATGACCACGGCTTCACGCACATGCTCACAAGCCGCGAGTTTGGCTTCGATTTCACCCAGTTCGATGCGGAAACCACGGATCTTCACTTGATCGTCGTTACGGCCCAGGTACTCCACCGTGCCGTCCGCCAGCCAGCGACCGAGGTCGCCCGTGCGATACAACCGCGCATCGGCACGGCCGCTGAAAATGTCGGGGATAAAGCGTTCGGTATTGAGTTCAGGGCGGTTCAGGTAACCGCGAGCCACACCGGCACCGCCGACGTACATTTCGCCGACCACACCCACCGGCACCGGCTCGAGCCGGGCGTCCAGCACATACAGTTGCAGATCGGGAATGCGCCCGCCAATCGGGCTGACGCCGACCAATAACGCGTCGGCGGCGGTCAACGGACGATGGGTCACGTGCACCGTGGTTTCGGTGATGCCGTACATGTTGACCAGTTGCGTTTGCGCGTTCTGCGAACGGGCATACCAGGGTTTGAGAATCCCGGTGTCCAGCGCTTCACCGCCGAAAATCACCTGGCGCAGGCTATGTGCCGTGGTGTTCTGAGCGGCAATCAACTGCCGGAACGCGCTCGGCGTCTGGTTCAGCACCGTGACACCGGCTTCGCACAGCAGCGCATAACAATCCGCCGGGGAACGGCTGACCAGTTGCGGCACCACCAGCAAACGCCCGCCATGGGTCAGCGCGCCCCAGATTTCCCAGACCGAGAAGTCGAAGGCAAACGAGTGGAACAAGGCCCAGACATCTTGTGGGCCGAAGTTGAACCACGCCTCAGTCGCCGAAAACAAGCGAGCAACGTTGCGGTGTTCAACCATCACGCCCTTCGGCAGACCGGTCGAACCCGAGGTGTAGATCACGTAGGCCAGATGCGCAGACGTCAAACCGTCAACATCAGGATTGGTGACGGATTCGCCCTGCCAGCTGCCGCCATCAAGATCAACCACCGGCACTGCGACCGCCTCCAGCAACCACCGCGTGGAGGCTTGAGCCAGCACCGCAGCCGGCGTGCTGTCTTCCAGCAGGTAGCTAATGCGATCCTGCGGATACGCCGGATCCAGCGGCACATAACCGGCGCCGGACTTCAGGATCCCCAGCAAGCCGACGATCATCTCCAGACCGCGTTCAACACAAATCGCCACCCGCTCATCCGGGCGAATGCCCAAGCCGATCAGGTGATGGGCGACCTGGTTGGCTTGGGCGTTGAGTTCGCCGTAAGTCAGCGTCAAATCTTCAAACACCACCGCCACGGCATCAGGTTGCGCCGCCGCCCTGGTTTCAAACAAAGCATGGACCGTGTGCTCGCTGGCGTATTCGCCAACCGGCGCGTTCCACGTCTCCAGCAACTGCGAACGCTCGGCCGCTGGCAGGATTTTCAAGCCATGCAACGGCGCTTGCGGGTTTTGCTCCAGCGCCTCGACCAGATTTTCCAGCACCGACTGCATGTAGCCACACACGCGCCCGGCGCCAATTTGCGCCGAGGCCATGACCGTCAGGTTGAAGCCTTCACCGAGGTCATCCACCGACAATGACAGTGGATAGTTGGTGCGTTCTTCGCCTTCCAGCGCCTCGATGCCGTCCCAGACAGCAATGGCTTCAGTCGACACCGCGCGGGTGCCGAGGTGACGGTAATTGAGCAGTGCACTGAACAACGGCGTCGGCGCGGTCACGCCGCTGCAACGCTGGGCCAGTACAAGCGACGCATGTTCGTGACCAAGCAGCGCAGTCAGGCGCTCGTGGGTCGCCTTGATCCCGGCGCGCACACCTTGTGCGCCGAGGCTGACGCGCAGCGGCAAGGTGTTGATGAACATGCCCAGCGCCCGATCGGCGCCCTCGCCGCCCTGCATCCGGCCCAACAGCACCGTGCCGAACACTACATCGTCCTTGCCCGAAACGCTGGCCAGGACCTGCGCCCACGCCAGGTGATAGACGCTCGCAGCACTCACGCCAAGCTGACGGGCCTGGGCCCGCAGACGTTTGCTCAGCGCGGCATCCACCACCTGGCGGACTTCTTCGATATCGCGTCCTTCGCCCTGCACATCCTGCAGGCCGAATGGCAGCGTCGGCTCGTCGATGTCGCCGAGCATGTCGCGGAAGAACACTTCATGGTCTTCGCGGCTGATACCCAGGCGTGCCTGGGCCACATAGTTGCGGTACGGCACCGAGGTGCCCAGCAGATGCTCCTGACCGAGCATGTGCGCTTCGATTTCCGCAGTGAGCATGCCCAGCGAAGTCGCGTCATCCACCATGTGGTGGAACAGCAGCATGCCGATCCAGCGGTTATTCACCGGGTCTTCGGCATAACCGATGCGCATCATCGGCGCCTGACGGATGTCCAGGCGGTAATGCCGTGGGTCGAGGCGTTCGCGCAGTTGCTCGGCGATATCGCCTGCCGCCGGGTCCAGCACAATCTCGTCCAGACCCAACTGAGCCGCACGCCAGACCACTTGCACCGGTTCGTCCAGGCCTTCCCAGACCACGCCGGTGCGCAAAATGTCGTGTCGCGAAACCACGCCTTGCAGCGCGTTGGCAAAGATGTTCAAGCGCTCGCGAGTGTCGAAGGAAAACATCGCGAATTGCAGGTACGGATCACCTTTCTCCGCCGCGAGGTGGTGATACAGAATCCCCTCCTGCAACGGCGCCAGCGCATAGATGTCTTGCACATTGGCCACGCCACCGGGAGTCGCCGCCACTACGCGGTCGATTTCATCCTGGGTCAGCGTCGCCAGCGGCAGCATGTCCGGAGTGATGCGCGTGCAGCCGTCCGGAATCGCATTGGCCGGCACCACGATTTCAACGGTGCCGCCGACCGCTGCGGCGAGTGCCGCCAAGGTCGGCTGACCGAACAGGACGCGTACGTCCGCCGCCAGATCGACCTGACGCATGCGTTCGATCAGTTTCACCGCC
This sequence comes from Pseudomonas nunensis, assembly GCF_024296925.1. Lineage (NCBI taxonomy): Bacteria > Pseudomonadati > Pseudomonadota > Gammaproteobacteria > Pseudomonadales > Pseudomonadaceae > Pseudomonas > Pseudomonas nunensis. Next base: position 2,271,807 of record NZ_CP101125.1, on the reverse strand, counting down.
AGCAACGAGTGCCCGCCCAGCTCAAAGAAATGATCGTGGCGACCGACCTGCTCCAGTTGCAGCAGCTCTTGCCAGATTTTCGCGATGGCAATTTCTACTTCGCCTAGCGGAGCTTCATAGGCGCGGCTCACCACCGAGGATTGGTCCGGCACCGGCAGCGCCTGACGGTCGAGCTTGCCGTTGGTGGTCAGCGGGAATGATGTGAGCGTCACGAACGCGCTCGGCACCATGTACTCGGCCAGCGTTTCGAGCAGCTCGGCGCGCAGTTCGGCGGCCGTCAGTTGCTCGCCTTCCTTGGCAATCACATACGCCACCAGGCGCTTGTCGCCGGTGTCCTGACGGGCCAGAACTACGGCTTCGCGCACGCCTTTGCACGCGGCGAGTTTGGCCTGGATCTCGCCCAGTTCGATGCGGAAACCGCGGATTTTCACCTGGTCATCATTGCGACCCAGGTATTCGACGCTGCCGTCAGCCAGCCAGCGGCCGAGGTCACCGGTGCGGTACATCCGCGCGCCTGGCTCGGCGCTGAACGGGTTATCGAGGAAGCGTTCGGCGGTGAGTTCGTCGCGGTTCAAGTAACCCCGCGCCACGCCTGCGCCGCCGACGTACATTTCACCGATCACACCGACCGGCACTGGCTCACACTGGGCGTCCAGCACGTACAGTTGCAGGTCGGGAATGCGCCCGCCAATCGGGCTCACGCCGATCAGTTGCGCATCGGCCGCATCGAGGGCGCGATAGGTCACGTGCACCGTGGTTTCGGTGATGCCGTACATGTTGACCAGTTGCGTTTGCGCGTTCTGCGCTCGGGCATACCACGGCTTGAGAATCCCGGTTTCCAGCGCTTCGCCGCCGAAGATCACCTGGCGCAGGCTGTGGCTCAGGTCGATTTCGCCCTGGGCCGCAATCAACTGGCGGAAGGCGCTCGGCGTCTGGTTGAGGATGGTCACGCCGGCCTCGCACAACAGTGCGTAGCAGTATTGTGGCGAGCGGCTGACCAGTTGCGGCACCACCAGCAACTGGCCGCCGTGGGTCAGCGCGCCCCAGATTTCCCAGACCGAGAAGTCGAAAGCAAAGGAATGGAACAGCGCCCACACATCTTGCGGGCCGAAGTTGAACCACGGCTGCGTCGCCGAGAACAGCCGCGCGACGTTGCGGTGCTCGATCATCACGCCTTTGGGCAGGCCGGTGGAACCGGAGGTGTAGATCACGTAGGCCAGATGCGCCGAGGTCAGGCCCGGAATGTCTGGGTTGTGTTGCGCGGGCGGCGCTTCGTGGCTGGCTTCGATCAGGTCGAGCAGCAGCGTCGGGATGTTCATTTGCGGCAGTTGATCGCGCAATGGCAGTTGAGTCAGCAGTGCCACCGGGGCGCTGTCGTAGAGCATGTAGGCGATGCGCTCGGCCGGGTAAGCCGGGTCCAGTGGCACGTAGCCGGCGCCGGACTTGAGGATGCCGAGCAGACCGACGATCATTTCCAGACCACGCTCGACGCAGATCGCCACCCGATCATCCGGGCGCACACCGAGTGCGAGCAAACGGTGGGCCATCTGATTGGCGCGAGCGTTGAGTTCGCCGTAGGTCAGGCTCAGGTCTTCATAGACCACCGCCACGGCGTCGGGCTGCGCGGCGGCCCGGGCTTCGAATTGGTGGTGGATCAGCGCGTCATGTTCGTAGAGAACGTCTGTGGTGTTCCAGGTGTCGAGCAGTTGCTGACGCTCGGCGGCTGGCAGCACGGTCAACGCTTGCAGTGGCGTGTGCGGCGCGGTTTCCAGCGCTGCGACCAGATTCTCCAGCGCGACTTGCATGTACGCGCAAATACGCTCCGCGCCGATCGGTTGGGCGACCAAAGCAGTCAGGTGGAAGGCTTCGCCCAAGTCGTCGACGTTTAGGGTCAACGGGTAATTGGTACGTTCGTCGCCTCCGAGTGCCGCGATGCCTTGCCACGCTGACAAGGCTTCTTCGCTGACTTCGCCAGCGCTGTGCCGGTAGTTGAGCAACGCACTGAACAGCGGCGTCGGTGCGGTCACGCCGCTGCAACGCTGGGCCAGGGCCAGTGACGCGTATTCGTGGCCGAGCAACGCGGTCAGCCGCGCATGGGTTGCCTTGACCCCGGCCTTCACGCCTTGGGCACCGACATCCACCCGCAGCGGCAAGGTATTGATGAACATCCCCAACGCCCGATCCGCGCCGTCGCCAGCTTGCAAACGGCCCAGCAGCACGGTGCCGAACACCACGTCCTGTTTGCCGGACACCTTGCCCAGCACTTGCGCCCAGGCCAGATGCACCAGGCTCGCCGCGCTCACACCGAGCTGCCGCGCCTGGGCCCGCAGGCGTTTGGACAGCGCCAGATCCACCGGTTGGCGCGCTTCGTCGATGCCATGTCCGTCGCCCTGCACATCCTGCAGGCCGAACGGCAGCGTTGGTTCATCGACCTCGCCGAGCATTTCGCGGAAGAACGCTTCGTGATCGTCGGCGCTCAGACCGAATTTCGCCTGGGCCACGTAGTTGCGGTACGGCATCGCCTCGCCAAGCTGATCGTCCTGACCCAGCAGGTGCAGCTGCATTTCGTGCTGCATCACGTCCAGCGCGGTGTGGTCCAGCGCCAAATGGTGGAACAGCAGGATCGCCACCCAGCGGTTTTGCGCAGCGTCGTGGGCGTACGCCAGATGCATGAGGGGCGCGTGGCGCAGGTCGAGACGGTAATGCCGGGCGTCGAAAAGCGTACCCAATTGCGTGGAAATATCGCCGGCGGCCGGGTCCAGTTCGATGTGTTCCGGGGTCAGCAGGACGTCACGCCATACCACTTGCACCGGTTCGTCGAGCCCTTCCCAAACCACGGAGGTGCGCAGAATGTCGTGACGACCGATAACCACCTGCAAGGCCTGGACGAATGCGTCGAAGCGCTCGCGGCTGTCGAAGGCGAATTGCGTTTGCAGCACGTACGGGTCGCCCTGCTCGGCGGCCAAGTGGTGATAGAGGATGCCTTCCTGCAGCGGCGCCAGCGGGTAGATGTCCTGCACATTGCGCGAACCGCCGGGGACGGTGGCGACGATGCGGTCGATGGTTTCCTGAGTGAGCGTGGCCAACGGCAGCAAGTCCGGGGTGATGTGTTCGCAGTTCAGCGGAATCAGGTTGGCCGGAACCGTTATTTCCTTGCCGCTGCCGATCGCCGCCGCCAATGCGGCCAGGGTCGGTTGGCTGAACAGCACACGCACATCGGCGCTCAATTCGGCCTGGCGCATGCGCTCGATCAACGTCACCGCCAGCAGCGAATGGCCGCCGAGTTCGAAGAAGTGGTCGTGACGACCGACGCGTTCGACCTTGAGCACGTCGGCCCACAGGCGTGCGAGGGTTTCCTCGACTTCGCCTTGTGGTGCTTCGTACTCGCGACTGGCGTAGGCGTCTGCGTCCGGGGTTGGCAATGCGCGGCGGTCGAGTTTGCCGTTGGCGGTCAGCGGGAACAGGTCCAGTACCACGAAGGCGCTCGGCACCATGTAGTCGGCCAGTGAGGCGGCCAGTTCGGCGCGCAGGTCCTGTACTGACAGGATGTTGCCCGGTTCGGCAATCACATAACCGACCAGGCGCTTTGGCCCCGATTCGTCCTGTCGCGCCAGCACCACGGCGTCTTTCACGCCGGCACACTGGCCCAATCTCGCTTCGATCTCGCCGAGTTCGATACGGAAACCACGGATTTTCACCTGGTCGTCGTTACGACCGAGGTATTCGACATTGCCATCCGGCAGCCAGCGACCGAGGTCGCCAGTGCGGTAGAGCAAGGCTTGTGGCTCAGTGCTGAACGGATCTGCCACAAATTTTTCGGCGGTGAGTTCGGGGCGATTCAGATATCCCTTGGCCACGCCGTCGCCACCGATATACAACTCGCCCGCGACGCCAATTGGCACCGGGCTGCCCTGTGGGTCCAGCAGGTAAAGTCGTGTGTTGCCGACCGGGCGACCAATCGGAATGCTGCCCTCGCCTGCTTTCTTGATTTCGTAAGTCGCGGAGAACGTGGTCGCTTCCGTCGGGCCGTAGCCGTTGAGCAGGTGCTGCGGCGCGCCTTCTTTCAGTACGCGACCGATGACTGCCGGATCGAGCACATCGCCGCCGACGATCAGGTAGCGCAACTGGCCGAATACCGACATCAAGCCGGCGGCGTATTGATGGAACAGCCCTGCGGTCATCCACAACACACTGATTTTTTGCTCGAGCAGCAATGCACTGAAGCGTTCTTGCGAGAGCAACACGTCTTGCTCGACGATCACCACGCAACCGCCATTGAGCAGCGGTGCCCAGACGTCGAGAGTGCTGGCGTCGAAGGCCGGGTTCGAGGCAAACGCCACGCGATCCTGGGCGTTGAATTCGGCGTAGCCGTTGTTGATCACCAAGCGGTTGATCGCCCGGTGCGGGACCAAAACGCCCTTTGGCGTGCCGGTCGAGCCCGAGGTGTACATGATGTAGGCCGGGGCTTCGCTGGACTGTGGCAGTTGCGGGTCAGTGGTCAGGTTATCGAGGGTTACGCTGTCCAGATCCACGCGCTTCGCGTCTTCGGGCACCGTGGTTGTGCTCAACGTGAGCACCATTCGTGCCCCGCTGTCCTGCACCATGAAACCTTGACGCTCGGTGGGCGCGCTGAAGTCCAGCGGCACATAGACCGCCGCGCATTTGAGGATCGCCAACTGGCTGATCAACAGCTCAAGGGAGCGCTCCAGCAGAATTGCCACGGAATCGCCCGGTTGTACGCCGAGGCCAATCAGGTGGTGAGCCAGTTGATTGGCGCGGATGTTGAGTTCGTTGTAAGTCAGCATTTGCGTGTCGTGGACTGCCGCTGTGGCCTCTGGCTGGGCGTGGACCTGCGCTTCGAACACTGCATGAACGGTTCTGTCCTGCGGATAGCTGCGCGTCGTGGCGTTGAAGTCCACCAGCAGTTGCTCGCGCTCGGCGGGCGGCAGGATCGGCAGGCTGAGCAGCGCGGTGTGTGGCGCCTGTTCCAGGGCATCGACCAGATGCTCCAGAGCAATATTCAGATAGGCGCAAATACGCTCGGCACCGATTTGCGGCATGGCCAGCGCAGTGACGCGGAAGCCTTCACCGAGATCGTCCACCGACAAGGTCAGCGGGTAGTTGGTGCGTTCTTCGTTACTGAGGGATTCGATCCCCTCCCACGCCGTCAGGGTTTCGCTTGAATGCGCTTGGACGGAGCTGTGGCGGTAATTGAGCAAAGCACTGAACAACGGCAATGGCGCGACCACCCCGCTGCAACGCTGGGCCAGGGCCAGCGAGGCATGTTCGTGCCCGAGCAAACCGCTCAACCGTGCGTGGGTGGCTTTTACCCCGTCGCGCACACCGAGTTCGCCGAGGCTGACCCGCAGCGGCAAAGTGTTGATGAACATCCCCAGCGCCCGTTCGGCGCCCTCGCCGCCCTGCATCCGGCCCATCAAAACAGTGCCGAACACCACGTCTTCACGACCCGACACCCGACCCAGCACTTGCGCCCAGGCCAGGTGATGCAGGCTCGCGACGCTCACGCCCAACTGACGGGCCTGGGCGCGCAGACGGCGGCTCAGGTCGGTGCTGAGGTCCAGCGCAGATTCTTCGATGTCGCTGCCATCGCCGCGCACATCCTGCAAACCGAACGGCAGCGTCGGCTCGTCGATATCGCCGAGCATGTCGCGGAAGAACGCTTCGTGCTCCTCGCGGCTGACACCCAGCCGCGCCTGGCCCACGTAGTTGCGATACGGCACCGCGTCGCCGAGGTGCTCGGATTGACCGAGCAAATGCGCCTGCATTTCCTGCTGCACCACTTCCAGCGCCACGTGATCGAGGGCCATGTGGTGGAACAACAGCATGGCGACCCAACGCTGGTTGGGGACGTCCTGGCTGAAGGCGATGCGCATCAGCGGCGCCTGTTGCATGTCGAGACGGTAATGCAGGGTGTCGAATTGTGCGCGCAAGCGATCAGCAATCTCGCCTTCGCCGGCGTCGAACTTGATTTCCTCGACCGCCAGTTGCGCCTTGCGCCAGACCACTTGTACCGGCTCGTCGAGGCCTTGCCACACCACCGAGGTGCGCAGGATGTCGTGGCGGTCGATAACGCTTTGCAGGGCATGGGCGAAAGCGTCCAACCGCTCGCGATCGGCAACCGTGAACGTGGCTTTCAGCACATAGGGGTCGCCCTGAGACGCGGCGATGTGGTGATAAAGAATGCCTTCTTGCAACGGCGCCAGCGGGTAGATGTCCTGCACATTGCGCGCGCCGCCGGATACGCTGGCGACGATGCGGTCGATGGCGTCCTGGTCGAGTTTGACCAGGGTCAGCATGTCCGGGGTGATGTGCGTGCAGCCCAGGCGAATATTGTTCGCCGGAACCACGACTTCGGTGCTGCCACCCACCGCTGCGGCCAGCGCGGCCAGGGTGGGTTGGCCGAAGAGGACGCGGATGTCGGCCGACAGGTCGAGTTGGCGCATGCGGCCGATCAGGCTGACGGCCAGCAGGGAGTGGCCGCCGAGTTCGAAGAAATGGTCGTGACGGCCGACTTGCTGCAGGCCGAGCAGGTCTTGCCAGATGTGTGCGAGGGCGATTTCGACTTCGCCGACCGGGGCTTCGTAGGTGCGGGTGATGACGGCTGCGGAATCGGGGGCTGGCAGGGCTTTGCGGTCGAGTTTGCCGTTGGGGGTGAGTGGCAGTTTGTCGAGATGGACGTAGGCTGCCGGGATCATGTAGTCCGGGAGTTGGGTTTGCAGGTGGCGGCGGAGTGCGTCGATGTCCAGCGATGCTTGTGCGGTGTAATAGGCGACCAGGCGTTTTTCGCCCGGCACGTCTTCGCGGGCCAGGACGGTGGCTTCGTTGATGTCGGGGTATTGGGCGAGTTTGGTTTCGATTTCGCCCAGTTCGATGCGGAAGCCGCGGATTTTGACCTGATCGTCGTTGCGGCCGAGGTATTCGATGTTGCCGTCTTTCAGGTAACGGCCGAGGTCGCCGGTACGATATATCCGGGCGTTGGTGCGGAATGGGTCGGTGAGGAAGCGTTCTGCAGTCAGGTCGTCGCGATTAAGGTAACCGCGCGCCACGCCGGCGCCGCCGATGTAGATTTCGCCTGGGACGCCGAGTGGGACTGGTTGTTGGTGCTCGTCCAGCAAGTAGAACTGGGTGTTGGCGACGGGTTTGCCGATGTGGGCGGCGAAACCGTCTTCGCGGTCCATCGAGACCCAACTTGAGTAGGTCGTGGTTTCTGAAGGGCCGTAGAGGTTGCACAGGCGTTGAACCTGGGTTTGTTCGAACAGGTTTTCGACGAGGCTGCGTTTGAGCGCTTCGCCCGCGACGTTGACTGTGTGCACGTTTTTGCTGAGTCCGCCGGATTCAAGCAAAGCTTTGAGCGCGGACGGCACGGTGTTGATCAGCGTGATGTCGTCTCGCAGTTCCAGCACATTAGTCACGACATCGATGCTGCCGCCGGACGTCAGTGGCGCGAAGCATTCATAAACCGCCAAGTCGAAGTTGAGCGAGGTCGAGAACAGGGTCTTGGCCAACGTGGCGTTATCGAATGAACGATGCGCCCAGGTCAGGAAGTTCACGGTATTGCGGTGTTCGATCATCACGCCTTTCGGCAGGCCGGTCGAACCCGAGGTGTAGATCACGTAGGCCAAATGCGCAGACGTCAGACCTTCAATCACGGGATTGGCGACGGATTCGTCCTGCCAAATGCTGTGATCCAGATCGATCACCGGCATCGACGCTTCACTCAGAAGCCCCAGCGTTGCGGTCTGCGCCAACACCACAGCCGGCGCGCTGTCTTCGAGCATGTAGGCAATCCGATCCAGCGGATACGCAGGATCCAACGGCACATAACCCCCGCCCGCCTTCAAAATCGCCAACAGCCCAACGACCATGTCGGCACTACGCTCAACACAAATCGCCACTCGCGAATCAGGTTTCACACCCTGCCCGCGCAGATAATGCGCCAAGCGGTTCGCCCGCTCATTCAGCTCGCGATAACTCAACCGTTGCTCGCCATAAACCACCGCCACCGCATCCGGCGTGCGCTCTACCTGCGCCTCAAACAATCCATGAACCGTCTCGTCCAGCGGATACACAGCCTCAGTCGCATTGAACCCAACCAGCAACAACTCACGCTCCGCCACCGGCAATATCGGCAACCGATACAACGCAGCCTGCGGCGTCTGCTCCAGCGCCAATACCAACCCTTCCAGCGCCGCCTGCATATACGCGCAAACCCGCTGCGCCCCAACCTGCGCGGCCACCAACACCGTCAACTTGAAGCCATTACCCAAATCATCCACGTTCAACGTCAGCGGATAGTTGGTACGTTCCTCACCACTCAACACTTGCATCCCACGCCACGCGTCCACAGCCTCAGCCGATACCGCGCCCGTCGCACTGTGGCGATAGTTGAGCAACGCGCTGAACAGCGGCGTCGGTGCGGTCACGCCACTGCAACGCTGGGCCAATGCCAGCGATGCATGCTCATGACCGAGCAACGCAGTCAGCCTTGCATGGGTCGCCTTGACCCCGGCTTTCACACCTTGGGCGCCGACATCCACGCGCAACGGCAGGGTATTGATGAACATCCCCAGCGCGCGGTCGGCGCCGTCGCCGCCCTGCATCCGGCCCATCAGCACGGTGCCGAACACCACGTCCTGCTTGCTCGACACCTTGCCCAGCACCTGGGCAAACGCCAGATGCACCAGGCTTGCTGCGCTCACGCCGAGCTGGCGTGCCTGTGCCCGCAGCCGCAGGTCCAGCTCCGTGTCGACAAACCGCGCATGTTCTTCGATATCCCGGCCATCGCCCTGCACATCCTGCAAACCGAACGGCAGCGTCGGCTCGTCGATATCGCCAAGCATCTCGCGGAAAAACGCTTCATGTTCCTCACGGCTGACCCCAAGCCGCGCTTGCGCCACATAGTTGCGATACGGCACGGCGTCGGTGAGTTGATCCGCCTCACCCTGCAAGTACGCCTGCATCTCGTGCTGCACCACTTCCATGGCGGTGTGGTCCAGCGCCATGTGGTGGAACAACAGCGTCGCGACAATGCGCTGATTGGCTTCATCCTGCGCGAAAGCCAGGCGCATCATCGGGGCCTGGCTGACGTCGAGTCGGTGATGACGCGGGTCGAAGCGCTGGCTCAACTGCGCCACGGCATCGCCGGCCGCCGGATCGAGAGTGACCTGTTCAAGATGCAATTTCGCTTCGCGCCAGACCACTTGGGCTGGGGACTCCAGACCCTCCCACACCACGCCGGTGCGGAGGATGTCGTGGCGATCGATCACCACCTGCAACGCTTGAATGAACGCATCGAGGCGTTCCTGGTTTTCAAAGGCGAATTGCGTTTGCAGCACGTACGGGTCGCCCTGCTCGGCGGCCAAATGGTGATAGAGGATGCCTTCCTGCAACGGCGCCAGCGGGTAGATGTCCTGTACGTTGCGGGAACCGCCCGGGACGGTGGCGACGATACGGTCGATGGTGTCCTGAGTCAGATTGGCGAGCGGCAGCAGGTCCGGGGTGATGTGTGCGCAGTCCAGCGGAATCAGATTCTCGGGAACGCTGACTTCTTTACCGCTACCCACGGCCGCAGCCAGTGCCGCCAATGTCGGCTGGCTGAACAGAATGCGTACATCAGCGCTCAATTCGGCTTGACGCATGCGCTCAATCAGCGTCACCGCCAGCAACGAATGGCCGCCGAGTTCGAAGAAGTGGTCGTGGCGACCCACACGTTCAACCTTGAGCACATCGGCCCACAGACGTGCGAGGACTTCCTCGACTTCGCCTTGTGGCGCTTCGTACTCGCGACTGGCATAAGCGTCTGCATCAGGGGCCGGCAGCGCGCGGCGGTCGAGCTTGCCGTTGGCGGTCAGCGGGAAACTTTCCAGCACCACGAAGGCGCTGGGCACCATATATTCGGCCAACGAGGCGACCAGTTCGGCGCGCAGGTCCTGCGCTGACAAGCTCACACCGGGCTCGGCAATCACATAACCGACCAGACGTTTAGGGCCCGACTCGTCCTGACGCGCCAGCACCACGGCGTCTTTCACACCCGCGCAGTCGCTCAATCGGGCTTCGATTTCGCCCAGTTCGACGCGGAAACCGCGGATCTTCACCTGATCATCATTGCGCCCCAGGTATTCCACATTGCCGTCCGCCAGCCAGCGCGCCAGGTCTCCGGTGCGATAAAGCAAGGCGCTCGGATCTGCGTTAAATGGATCGGCGACAAACTTCTCTGCAGTTAGCTCGGGACGATTCAAATACCCGTTGGCCACGCCGTCGCCACCGATATACAACTCGCCCGCCACACCGACCGGCACTGGCCGCTGCCAGGCGTCCAACACATAAACCCGGCTGTTGCCGACCGGACGACCAATCGGAATGCTGCCCTCGCCCACGGTGTTGATTTCATAAGTCGTGGTGAACGTGGTCGCTTCCGTCGGGCCGTAGCCGTTGAGCAGATGTTGCGGCGCGCCTTCTTTCAGTACGCGGCTGATCACCGCCGGATCGAGCACGTCGCCCCCGACGATCAGGTAGCGCAATTGGCCGAACACCGACATCAAACCGGCGGCGTATTGATGGAACAAACCGGCGGTCATCCACAACACGCTGATCTTTTGCTCCAGCAGCAGCGCGCGGAAACGTTCTTGCGACAACAACACATCCTGCTCGACGATCACCACACAACCGCCATTGAGCAACGGTGCCCAGACATCGAGGGTGCTGGCGTCAAAGGCCGGGTTCGAGGCGAAGGCCACGCGGTCTTCGGCGTTGAAGTCGGCGTAGCCGTTGTTGATCACCAAGCGGTTGATCGCCCGGTGCGGGACCAAAACGCCTTTTGGCGTGCCGGTCGAGCCGGAGGTGTACATGATGTAGGCCGGCGATTCGCTGGACTGTGGCAGGTGCTGATCATGAGCAAAACCATCAAGCGCCACGCGATCCAGATCCACACGCCGAGCATCTTCAGGCACCGATTCCGTGCTCAACGTCAGCACCATCCGCGCACCGCTGTCCTGCACCATAAAGCCCTGGCGCTCGACCGGCGCACTGATGTCCAGCGGCACGTAGACCGCAGCACATTTGAGTACGGCCAACTGGCTGATCAGCAGTTCAAGGGAACGCTCCAGCAGAATCGCCACGGATTCGCCCGGCCGCACGCCGAGGTCGACAAGGTAATGGGCCAGGCCATTGGCCTTGGCATTGAGTTCACGATAAGTCAGGCGTTGCCCGTCGTGGACCGCCGCTGTCGCATCGGGATGAGCCAGAACCTGCGCTTCAAACAGTCCATGCACGGTCTGGTCCTGCGGATAGCTGCGCGTGGTCGCATTGAAATCCAGCAACAAGTGCTGGCGCTCGGCGTCCGGCAAAACCAACAGCTCATGCAGCGGCAACTCCGGCGTCTGTTCCAGTGCACGGGCCAGTCCCGCCAGCGCGGTCAACATGTAATCGCCGACCCGTTGCGCGCCGATTTCAGCCAACGCCAGCACGCTCAGGCTGAAACCTTCGCCCAGGTCATCCACCGACAACGTCAGCGGGTAGTTGGTACGTTCTTCACCGCCCAGCGACTGCAAACCCGCCCACGCTTTCAGCGATTCGGTGGTCGGCGCCTGGGCGGTGCCACTGTGGCGATAATTGAGCAGCGAACCGAACAATGGCGCCGGTGCCGGCACCCCGCTGCAACGCTGGGCCAGTGCCAGCGACGCGTGTTCATGACCGAGCAGCGCTGCCAGATCGGCATGCGTGGCTTTGACGCTGTCGCGCGCGCCCTGCCCAGCCAGTTTGACCCGCAGCGGCAGGGTGTTGATGAACATGCCCAAGGCCCGATCCGAACCATCGCCGCCCTGCATCCGGCCCATCAGCACGGTGCCGAACACCACGTCTTCACGCCCCGACACACAGCCCAAGACTCGCGCCCACGCCAAGTGATGCAGGCTCGCGGCGCTCACGCCCAACTGTCGGGCCTGGGCGCGCAGGCGCAGGCTGAGCGAGGCGTCGACCGACAGATGCACCTCTTCGATGACCGGGTCGAGTTCAGGCACACCGGCCAAACCGAATGGCAGGGTCGGTTCATCGACCTCGCCCAGCATGTCGCGGAAAAACGCCTCATGCGCATCGCGACCGACACCGAGCCGAACCTGCGCCACGTAGTTACGAAACGGCATCGCGGCGGGCAAGGCATCGCCTTCGCCGAGCAGGAAGGCCTGCATTTCGTGCTGCACCAGCTCCAGTGCCGCGTGATCCAGGGCCATGTGATGGAACAACAGAATCGCAACCCAACGGTTTTGCTCAAGGTCCTGAGCGCAGACCAGGCGCATTAGCGGCGCCCGGCCCACGTCCAGACGATGCTGGCGGGTATCGAAGCGTTCACGCAGTTGCCCGAGGATGTCGCCATGCGCGGGGTCTAGCGCCAACTCTTCCAAAGGCAGGGTTGCCGCGTGCCAGACCACTTGCACCGGCTCGTCGAGCCCTTCCCACACCACCGAAGTGCGCAGGATGTCATGGCGATCGATCACGCCCTGCAAGGCCTGGGTGAAGTTTTCGAGGTGCGAACGTTGCTCGGCGCCGAACAGCGCCTGCAACACGTACGGGTCGCCCTGCTCGGCGGCGAGGTGATGGTAAAGAATGCCTTCCTGCAACGGCGCCAGCGGATAGATGTCCTGCACATTACCGGCGCCGCCGGGCACGGTTTCGACGATGCGGTCGATTTCGGCCTGACTGAGGCTGGCCAGCGGCAGCATGTCCGGGGTGATGCGGAACGCCGGGCTGAGCCAGTCACCGCCATTTCTCGTCACCAGCGCGATCAATTCGTTCTTGTGGAGACCAAGACTGTCCCACAGCGCGCTGTCCAGCCCTTCGTCATCGCCCAGGATCACAAGGTCGCCATCATCCAGTTGGAGACGAATCGGGTGCAGAGAAAGAACGGCCATCAAATCGCTGAATTGCATCGAAGAACCTGCTGTGTGAATTCGGGGGTGGTTGACGATGAAAATTGTGCTTTTCAGATACGGCGTGGCGCCTGAACGCGGGAATCGGCAGCGTTTCAGGGGCCGAGGGCGGCGCTTGGGTCAGGGCTTTGAATGAATATCGGGTCAAAAGCGATCGCTGATCGGGAGTGGTCTACTCGCAGCAATGACGCCCTTTACTGGTCGAAAAAATTAGAACATTCGGGGCTGAATGTCTGTCATGGGAAGCAGGGACAAGCCCCCGGCGTCGAGCGCTGCGGATTTGTGTGGAGGCAGGCAATCCGATGGGAGAACCCCATCGGATCGGGATCGCGGATCAATCAGATACGGCGTTTGCGCGTGAGCGCGGGGATGGTCGTCAGCGGCACGTCGACCCTTTGCACCTGGCCCACGGCGGCTGCCACCGACGCGAGTGTCGGCGCACCGAACAGCACGCGGACATCGGCCTCCATGTTGTCCTGACGCATGCGCTCGATCAGGCTGACCGCCAACAGCGAATGCCCGCCGAGTTCAAAGAAGTGGTCGTGACGCCCCACCCGTTCGACCTTCAGCAGCTCGGCCCACAGCACCGAGAGTTTCGTCTCGATGTCACCTACAGGGGCTTCATAGTGACGGGTGGAATAGGCGCTGCTGTCGGGTGCCGGTAGGGCCTTGCGGTCGAGTTTGCCGTTGGGGGTCAGCGGCAAGTTGTCGAGGTGGACGTAGGCCGCCGGGATCATGTAGTCCGGGAGTTGCGCTTGCAGATGGAGGCGTAATGTGTCGATTTCGAGGGTTGTCGGCGCGGTGTAGTACGCGACCAGGCGTTTTTCGCCGGGCACGTCTTCCCGGGCGAGGATGACGGTTTCGTGGATGTCCTCGTGTTGGGCCAGTTTGGCTTCGATTTCGCCGAGCTCGATGCGGAAGCCGCGGATTTTCACCTGGTCGTCGTTGCGGCCGAGGTATTCGATGTTGCCGTCTTTCAGGTAACGGCCGAGGTCGCCGGTACGATACATGCGGGCGTTAGTGCGGAATGGGTCGGTGAGGAAGCGCTCGGCGGTGAGGTCGTCGCGGTTCAGATAGCCGCGCGCTACACCGGCGCCGCCAATGTAGATTTCGCCGGGAACGCCCAGAGGGACTGGTTGTTGATGTTCATCCAGCAGGTAGAACTGGGTGTTGGCGACGGGTTTGCCGATGTGGGCGGCGAAACCGTCTTCGCGGTCCATTGATACCCAACTTGAGTACGTGGTGGTTTCCGAAGGGCCGTAGAGGTTGCACAGGCGCTGAACGCTGGTCTGTTCGAACAGGTTTTCGACCAAGCTTCTTTTTAGCGCTTCACCGGCGACGTTGACCGTGTGCACGCTTTTGCTGAGTCCGCCGGATTCCAGTAACGCCTTGAGTGCTGACGGCACGGTGTTGATCAGGGTGATGTCGTCTCGTGGTTCCAATACGTTGGTCACGACATTGATGCTGCCGCCCGAGGTCAGCGGCGCGAAGCATTCGTAGACCGCCAGGTCGAAGTTCAGAGATGTCGCGAACAGGGTTTTAGCCAATGTGGCACCGTCGAATGAACGATGCGCCCAAGTCAGGAAATTCACCGTGTTGCGGTGTTCGATCATCACGCCTTTCGGCAAACCGGTCGAACCCGAGGTGTAGATCACATAAGCCAGATGCGCAGAGGTCAACCCTTCAATCACAGGATTGGAGACGGATTCATCCTGCCAAATGCTGCTATCCAGATCGATCACCGGCATCGACGCTTGAGCTAACAGTCCTAATGTCGAGGCTTGCGCCAACACCACCGCCGGCGCGCTGTCCTGCAACATGTAGGCAATCCGATCCAGCGGATATGCAGGATCCAGCGGCACATAACCCCCGCCCGCCTTCAGAATCGCCAACAACCCGACGACCATGTCGGCACTGCGCTCAACACAAATCGCCACCCGAGAATCCGGCCGGACGCCCTGCCCGCGCAAATGATGCGCCAAGCGGTTCGCCCGCTCATTCAGCTCGCGATAACTCAGCCGCTGCTCGCCAAAAACTACGGCCACAACATCTGGCGTACGCTCCACCTGCGCCTCAAACAACCCGTGAACCGTCTCGTCCAGCGGATAGGCCGCTTCAGTCGCATTAAACTCGACCAGCAGTTTCAAACGCTCATCCGCCGGCAAAATCCGCAAACCATGCAGCGGCGCCTTCGATCCATGCTCCAACGCCCGCACCAGACTTTCCAACGCAGTCTGTACATAGCCGCAGATACGCTGCGCGCCAATCCGCGCCGGGGTCATGACCGTGAAGCTGAAGCCTTCGCCCAGGTCATTCACCGACAAAGTCAGTGGATAGTTGGTGCGTTCTTCGCCGCTGAGCATCTCGATCCCGCTCCAGGCCGACAGCGCCTCGGTCGAGGCCGTCGCGGACGCATGACGGTAATTGAGCAAGGCGCTGAACAGCGGCGTCGGTGCTTCCACGCCGCTGCAGCGTTGCGCCAGCGCCAGGGAAGCGTGCTCGTGCCCCAGCAGCGCGGTGAGTCGTGCATGGGTGGCCTTGACGCCGTCACGCACACTTTGTGCGCCCAGCGTTACCCGCAGCGGCAAGGTGTTGATGAACATCCCCAGCGCCCGGTCGGCGCCTTCGCCCCCCTGCATGCGGCCGATCAGTACCGTGCCGAACACCACATCGTCCTTGCCGGAGATCTTGGCTAGCACCTGGCCCCAGACCAGGTGATACAGGCTCGCCGCACTCACGCCGAGCTGCCGGGCCTGAAGGCGCAAACGACGACTGAGGTCGGCGTCGACATCCTGGCGAAGGTCCTCGATACCGCTGCCATCCCCTTGCACATCCTGCAAACCGAAGGGCAACGTCGGCTCATCGACATCGGCGAGCATGTCGCGGAAAAACGCTTCGTGCTTTTCACGGCTCACACCCAATCGCGCCTGGGCCACGTAGTTGCGATATGGCACCGACGCCGCCAGACGTTGCCCCTGACCGAGCATATGCGCCTCGATTTCCGAGGCCAGCACCGCCAGGGAGGTGGCGTCGTCGACCAGGTGATGGAACAGCAGCATGCCGATCCAGCGCTGGTTCGCGGTGTCCTGGGCATATGCGATGCGCATCATCGGCGCCTGGCGGATGTCCAGGCGATAGTGGCGCGGGTCGAAACGTTCGTGCAGTTGCGTGGCGATGTCGCCGAGCGCCGGGTCCAGCGTCACGGATTCAAAGGCCAACGGCGCATCGCGCCAGACCACTTGCACCGCTTCGGCCAGACCTTCCCATTGCACGCCGGTACGCAGAATGTCGTGACGGGCGACCACGGCTTGCAGCGCCTCACTGAAACCTTCCAGACGGGCAAAGCTGTCGAAACCGAACACCACGTATTGCAAGTACGGATCGCCCTGGGCCGCCGCGAGGTGGTGATACAAGATCCCTTCCTGCAACGGTGCCAGCGGATAGATGTCCTGCACATTGCACGCGCCACCGGGCACTCTTGCGACAATCTGATCAATCGTCGATTGATCCAGTTGCGCCAGCGGCAGCATGTCCGGGGTGATCCGTTCACAGCCGTCCGGGATGCCGTTGACCGGAACCACGATCTCGCTGCTTCCGCCCACGGCCGCCGCCAGCGCCATCAGCGTCGGCTGGCCGAACAGCACGCGCACGTCGGCGCTCAAACCGGCCTGACGCATCTGCTCGATCAGCTTCACCGCCAGCAAGGAGTGCCCGCCCAGTTCAAAGAAATGATCGTGACGCCCGACCTGCTCGACGTTGAGCAAGTCGCTCCAGAGCTGCGCCAGGGTGGTTTCCACTTCACCCTGCGGTGCTTCATAACCACGACTGATCACCGAATCCGCGTCCGGCGCCGGTAGCGCCTTGCGATCCAGCTTGCCATTGGGGGTCAGTGGCAATGCGTCGAGATGTACGTAGGCCGCCGGGATCATGTGCTCCGGCAGTCGGGCTTGCAGGAAGGCACGCAAGGTCTCGATGTCGAGGGGTTCGTCCGTTGTCGGTGTTGTGTAATAGGCCACCAGACGTTTGTCGCCGCTGGCGTCCTCACGGGCCAGGATCACCGCTTCCGCGACCGCTGGATGCTCGGCGAGACGCGCCTCGATTTCACCCAGTTCGATGCGGAAACCGCGAATCTTGACCTGATCGTCGTTGCGGCCCAGGTAGATGATATTGCCGTCTGCCAGGTAGCGGCCGAGGTCGCCGGTGCGGTACATCCGTGCATTTTGCGTGGTGCTGAACGGGTCGGTCAGGAAGCGTTCGACTGTCAGCTCAGGACGGTGCAGATAACCACGGGCGACTTGAACGCCAGCGATGTAGATCTCCCCCGCCACGCCCATGGGCACGGGTTGTTGATGGGCATCGAGCAGGTAAATTTGCGTGTTGGCCACCGGTTTGCCGATCGGTGTGCTGTCCGGCGTATCAGGGCCGGCGCAGTTCCACGCGGTGACATCGACGGCGGCTTCGGTCGGGCCGTAGAGGTTGTGCAACTCGGTGCCCGGCAGTTGCAGCTTGAAGCGTCGTACCAGTTGGCCCGGTAGTGCCTCGCCGCTGGACATTACGCGCACCAGACCTTTGCAGTCGCTGACATCGCCAGCGGCAAGGAACACGTCCAGCATCGACGGCACAAAGTGCAGTGTGGTGATGCGTTCGGTTTGGATGACTTCGCGCAGGTAGGCAGGCTCGCGGTGACCGCCCGGACGCGCCATGACCAAGCGTGCACCGGTGAACAGTGGCCAGAAGAACTCCCAGACCGAGACGTCGAAGCTGAATGGGGTCTTTTGCAGCACGGAGTCCGACGGCGTCAGTTGGTATTCGTCCTGCATCCACAGCAGACGGTTAACCACACCGCCATGTTCGTTCATCACGCCTTTGGGCATACCTGTGGAGCCTGAGGTGTAGATCACGTAGGCCAGATTGTCCGCACTCAAGCTTTCTACGACGGGATCTACGGTCGGTTGATTCGAGAAGCCGTCACCGTCCAGCAGCAAAATGTCCGCGTCTGTTGCCGGCAAACTGCCCTGCAATGAACGTTGGGTCAGGACTACGGCTGGAGCACTGTTCTCCAGCATGTAGGCCAGCCGATCAGCCGGGTAATCCGGGTCCAGCGGCACATACGCGGCGCCGGATTTCAGAATCCCCAGCAACCCCGCGACCATCTCCAGGCTACGGTCCACGCAAATTGCGACGCGGTCATCCGGGCGAATACCCAGTTCAATCAGGCGATGGGCAATCTGGTTGGCATGGCGATTCAGCTCAGCATACGTCCAGTGACTGTCTTCAAAGCTCACCGCAACCGCATCAGGCCCCGAACTCACCTGCGCTTCAAACAACCCATGCAAGGTCAAACCCTGCGGATACTCGACCGCCGTAGCGTTGAAGGTCTCCAGCAACTGCCGACGCTCTGCGTCCGGCAGGCTATCGAGTTGATGCAGCGGCGTTTCCGGCGCCCGTTCCAGTGCGTTAACCAAACGCTCAAGCGCAATCTGCATGTAATCGCCGATCCGCTGCGCATCGATCCCTTCCACGGCCTGAACCACCAGGCTGAAACCCTGGCCCTCGTCATCCACGGCCAGTGTCAGCGGATAGTTGGTGCGTTCCTCACCGCCCAGCGCCTCGATGCCTTGCCAAGCCGAGACCATTTGTTCAGTGACTTCGGTGGCGCTATGGCGATAGTTGAGCATGGCGCTGAACAGCGGCGTCGGCGCGACCACGCCGCTGCAACGCTGGGCCAATGCCAGCGGCGCGTGTTCGTGACCGAGCAGGCCGGTCAGGCGCATGTGCGTGGCTTTCACCGCCGCACCCGCGCCTTGCCCGCCGAGGCTGACCCGCAACGGCAAGGTGTTGATGAACATCCCCAGCGCGCGGTCGGCGCCCTCGCCGCCCTGCATCCGCCCTAGCAGCACGGTGCCGAAAACCACTTCGTCGCGACCACTGACCCGCCCCAACACCTGGGCCCAGGCCAAATGCACCACGCTGGCGGCGCTGACCCCGAGTTGCCGGGCCTGGGCGCGCAGGCGTTGGCTCAACCCGGCATCAACCGCGCGTTTCACTTCAGTGACGCCGGTGCCATCGCCCTGCACATCCTGCAATCCAAACGGCAGGGTCGGCTCATCGATATCGCCAAGCATCTCGCGGAAGAACGCTTCGTGCTGATCCTGGCTGACACCCAGCCGCGCCTGCGCCACGTAGTTGCGATACGGCACCGCAGCGCCCAGACGCTGCCCGTGACCGAGCAAATGCGCCTGCATTTCATGTTCCAGGGTTTCCAGCGCCGTGTGGTCGAGCACCATATGGTGGAACAACAGCGTCGCGACCCAGCGTTGATTGGCCACGTCCTCGGCGAACACCAGGCGCAGCATCGGCGCCTGGCGCACATCGAGGCGGTAATGCCGGGCGTCGAAATGCGCATACAACTGCTCGGCAACATCGCCACTGGCCGGCTCAAACTGCTCGCACACCAGCGGTGCCTGGCGCCACACCACTTGCATCGGCTCTGCGAGACCTTCCCAGGCCATTGAGGTCCGGAGGATGTCATGGCGATTGATAACCTGTTGCAACGCTTGGGCGAAGTCATTGAAACGCGCACGGCTCTCAAAGCCGAATTGCGATTGCAGCACATAGGGATCGCCGTGTTCCGCCGAGAGGTGGTGAAACAGGATGCCCTCCTGCAACGGTGCCAATGGATAGATGTCCTGCACATTCGCGACACCACCGGGCACGCTTTCGACGATCCGGTCTATCGCCGACTGGCTCAAGGTCGCCAGCGGCAGCATCGCCGGGGTAATGCGTTCACAGCCTTCGACGATCGCGTTGGCCGGCACCTCCACTTCGGCGTGTCCGCCCACGGCAGCGGCCAGCGCCAGCAGCGTCGGCTGGCTGAACAGCACCCGCACATCCACCGCCAGATCAACCTGGCGCATCCGTTCGATCAGGCGCATGGCCAACAGCGAATGCCCGCCCAGTTCGAAGAAATTATCGCGACGACCGACCTGCTCCACATTCAGCAGGTCTGCCCACAAACCGGCCAGGGTCTGTTCGATCTCACCTTGCGGCGCCTCGTAGGCCTGGCTCGCGAAGGCGTCGGCTTGTGGCGCGGGCAGCGCTTTGCGATCGATCTTGCCATTCAGGGTCAGGGGAAACACCGGCAGGATCACAAACGCGCTCGGCACCATGTATTCGGACAAGGACGCGGACAATTGCTCGCGCAACCACGCCACCGTCAGCGTGACCTCGGGTTGCGCCACCACGTAGGCGACCAGGCGTTTTTCGCCGGACTCATCGGCCCGGACCAATACCACTGTGTCCTTGACGCCAGCGCAGGCAGCCAGTTTGGCCTCGATCTCACCGAGTTCGATGCGGAAGCCGCGAATCTTCACCTGATCATCATTACGCCCCAGGCATTCCAACTGCCCCTCGGGCAACCAACGTCCCAGATCGCCGGTGCGGTACAGCAAGGCGCCGGGCTCATCGCTGAACGGATCGGCGATAAACGCCTGCGCCGTCAGTTCCGGGCGGTTGAGATAACCCTTCGCCACGCCGCGACCACCGATGTAGATTTCGCCGACCACGCCCAATGGTGCGAGCTGCTGGCGGGCGTCGAGCAGATACAATTGCGTGTTGGAAATCGGCCCACCAATCGGCACGCTTTCGGCGTCGGGCGCCACGGTCTTCACTTCATAGGTGGTGGCGTAAGTGGTGGTTTCGGTCGGACCGTAGCAGTGCACCAGGCGCAGATTCGGCGCCAGGCTCAACAGGCGTCGGAAGGACGCCGCATCCGCCCGTTCACCGCCACACAGCAGGATGCGCAGGCCACCGATGGCTTGCGGGATCAGCTGCACGTATTGGTTGAAAATCGCCGTGGTGACGAACAACACCGTCGCGCCGGATTCGGTCAGGACGGCGGCGAAGCGTGACGGTTCCAGCAGGGTTTCGTGGTCGATCACAATCACCCGACCGCCATTGAGCAAGGCGCCCCACACGTCCATGGTGCTGGCGTCGAACGCCGGGTTCGAGGCGAAAGCGATGCGGTCCTGCGCATTGAAATCGGCGTAACCGTTGTTGATCACCAGACGATTGATCGCCCGATGCGGCACCAGCACGCCCTTGGGCTGACCGGTGGAACCGGAGGTGTACATGATGTAGGCGATGGTTTCGGCGGACTGCGCCAGAGCCGGGTCGTGAGCGGTTCGGCCGTCCAGATTCAACCGGTCCAGATCGATACGGCGCGCACCTTCAGGCGCATCCTGATCGCTGAACGTCAGCAACACCGAGGCCTGGCTGTCTTCCAGCATAAAGCGCTGGCGTTCCAGGGACGCATTGCGGTCCAGCGGCACATAGGCCGCCGCGCATTTGAGCGCCGCCAGTTGGCTGGCCAGCAAGTCGAGGGAACGCGGCAGCAGGATCGCCACGCGGTCGTCCGGTTGCACGTCCAGGCCGATCAGGTGATGCGCCAGTTGGTTCGCCCGCTGATTCAATGCGGCGTAGCTCAAGGTTTCCTGACCGTGCACCGCCGCGACCGCGTCCGGTGTACGTGCCACTTGCGCTTCGAACAGCGCCAGGACGGTTTTGTCCTGGGGATAGGCGCGGGTGGTGGCGTTGAAATCCACCAGCAATTGGCGGCGTTCGGTGTCCGGCAAAATCTCCAGGTGACGCAGCGGTGTTTGCGGCGCCTGTTCCAGCGCCTGGGCCAACTGCTCCAGCGCAGTGTGCATGTAGGCGCAGATACGTGCGGCGCCGATGCCTTTCTGCACCAGGGCGCTGAGCAGGAATCCGGCGCCCAAGTCATCCACCGACAGGGTCAGCGGATAATTGGTGCGCTCTTCGGCACCAAGGTTTTGCATACCCTGCCACGCGTTCGTGGCTTCAGCCGAGACTTCGCCGGTCGCGCTGTGGCGGTAATTGAGCAACGCACTGAACAGCGGCGCCGGTGACGCCACGCGGCTGCAACGCTGGGCCAACGCCAGCGAAGCGTGTTCGTGACCGAGCAATGCCGTCAACCGCCCGTGCGTGGCCTTGACCCCGGCGCGCACGCCCTGCTCGTCCAGGCTGACCCGCAGCGGCAAGGTGTTGATGAACATGCCCAGCGCCCGGTCCGCGCCGTCGCCGCCCTGCATCCGGCCCATCAACACGGTGCCGAACACCACGTCTTCGCGCCCGGACAAACGCCCGATCACCTGCGCCCAGGCCAAGTGATGCAGGCTGGCGGCGCTTACGCCAAGCTGCCGCGCCTGGGCCCGCAGGCGTCGGCTCAGCTCGGCGTTCACCTCAAGTTTTGCCTCTTCGATACCACTGCCGTCGCCCTGCACCTGTTGCAAACCGAAGGGCAGCGTCGGCTCGTCAATATCGCCGAGCATCTCGCGGAAAAAGTCTTCGTGCTGCGTCTGACTGACACCCAAGCGAGCCTGGGCCACGTAGTTGCGGTACGGCATCGCCGCAGCCAGACCACCTTCCTGACCCAGCAAATGCGCCTGCATTTCCTGCTGCACCACCTCCAGCGCGGTGTGGTCGAGGGCGATGTGGTGGAACAGCAACATCGCCACCCAACGCTGGTTGGCCGGATCTTCGGCCACCCGCAGGCACATCAACGGCGCCTGGCGGATATCGAGGCGGTGATGACGGGAGTCGAAACGTGCGTGCAACTGGGTCACGACATCGCCGTCTTCGCGGCTTAACGCTACGTGCTCGACGTCGAGCCGGGCCTGACGCCAGACCACTTGCACCGGCTGCTCCAGGCCCTCCCAGAGCACCGCCGTGCGCAAGATATCGTTGCGGTCGATTACGCCTTGCAACGCCTGGGTGAACGCCTGAAGACGCGCTTCGCTGTCGAAGGCAAACAGCGATTGCAGGACGTAAGGGTCACCCTGCCCGGCGGAAATATGGTGGTAGAGAATGCCTTCCTGCAACGGCGCGAGCGGGTAAATATCCTGCACATTGGCCGTGCCGCCGAGAACCGTGGCGACGATGCGATCAATCGCGTCCTGGTCCAACGCGGCCAGCGGCAACATCGCCGGGGTGATCCGTTCGCAGTCCGGGGTGATGCCATTCGCCGGCACCTGGATTTCATTGCCGCCACCCACAGCGGCGGCCAGGGCGGCCAGGGTCGGCTGGCCGAACAGCACGCGCACATCGGCGCTGAGGTCGACCTGACGCATTTGCTCGATCAGGTTGACCGCCAGCAGCGAATGCCCGCCCAGTTCGAAAAAGTGATCGTGGCGACCGACGCGCTCGACGTTAAGCACCTGCGCCCAGAGCCGGGCCAGGGTGATTTCGATTTCGCCCTGCGGCGCTTCATAGCCCCGGGTGACGATGGACGCCAGGTCCGGCACCGGCAGCGCCTTGCGGTCGAGCTTGCCGTTGGCGGTCAACGGCAAGCGGTCGAGCTGCACATACGCCGCCGGCACCATGTAGTCCGGCAGCGCCGATTGCAGATGAGTACGCAGGCTGTCGAGATCCGCCGTACCAGCGCCGGTGAAATACGCCACCAGGCGTTTTTCCCCCGGCACGTCTTCACGTACCAGCACCACCGCGTCTTTCACGCTTTCGTGTTGCGCCAAGCGGGCTTCGATTTCACCCAGTTCGATGCGGTAGCCACGGATTTTCACCTGGTCGTCGTTGCGGCCCAGGTACTCAATCGTGCCGTCCGGCAAGTGGCGCCCAAGGTCGCCCGTGCGGTACATCGATTGACCGTTGAACGGGTCGGCGATGAATTTTTCAGCGCTCAATTCGGGGCGGTTCAGATAGCCGTTGGCAACCCCAGCGCCAGCGATAAACAGCTCACCGGGCACACCGAGGGGCACGGTGCGCAGTTGTGCGTCGAGCACGTAGACCTTCGTGTTGCCGATCGGCCGGCCAATCGGAATGCTACCGCTACCGACCGAGGTAATCTCGAACGTGGTGGAAAAGGTCGTGGCTTCGGTCGGGCCGTAGCCATTGAGCAGATGCTGCGGCGCGCCGTCCCGCAAGACGCGGCCGATCACCGCCGGATCCAGCACATCGCCGCCGACGATCAGGTAACGCAACTGCCCGAACACCGGCATCAAGCCATCGGCGTATTGATGAAACAGCCCCGCCGTCATCCACAACACGCTCACCGATTGCGCCAGCAACCATTCGCGTAAACGTGCCTGTGACAGCAGCACCTCTTGCTCGACCACCACCACGCAACCGCCATTCAGCAACGGCGCCCAGACTTCCAGGGTGCTGGCGTCGAAGGCTGGATTGGAGGCGAAGGCCACCCGATCCGCTGAATTGAAATCGGCATAGCCGTTGTTGATCACAAGTCGGCTGATCGCCCGGTGTGGTACGAGCACGCCTTTGGGGGTGCCGGTAGAACCCGAGGTGTACATGATGTACGCCGGGGTTTCGCTGGATTGCGGGCGCGGTGCGTTGCGGACCGGTTGATTGGCGTAATCAATCGTATCCAGATCGACCCTGCGCACGCCGTCGGCCAACCCCTCGCCACTGCGAGTCAAGGCCAGCACGGCACGGCTGTCTTGCAGCATGAAGTGCTGGCGTTCGACGGGCGCATTGATGTCCAGCGGCACATACACCGCCGCGCATTTGAGGATCGCCAGTTGGCTGACCAGCAAATCCAGCGAGCGTGGCAGCAGGATCGCCACCGCTTCGCCCGGTTGCAGGCCAAGGCTGGTCAGGTGTGCGGCCAGGCGTTCGGCCTTGGCGTTCAGCTCGGCATAGGTCAGGGTTTGCCCTGCTTCTACGGCGGCGGGCGCGTCGGAGCGAGCCTCGGCCTGGGCTTCGAACAAGGCGTGAACGGTCTGCTGCCGAGGGTACTCGCGCTCGGTCTGGTTGAACGTCAGCAACACTTGCTCACGCTCGGCGGCCGGCAGGATCAACAGGCTGTTGAGCTGCGAATCCGGGGCCTCTTCCAGCGCTGCGACCAGGCTTTCGACGGCGGTCTGCATGTATTCGCACAGGCGCGCCGCACCGATCTGCGCACTCGCTTGCACGGTCAGGGCAAAGTCATCGGCAAAGTCATCGACCGAGATAATCAGCGGGTAGTTGGTGCGTTCCTGGGCGCTGAGGGTTTCGATGCCGCTCCAGGCCAGGCTCGCGTCGGCCGGGATCGCTTGGCTCGCGCTGGTGCTGTGGCGATAATTCAACAAGGCGCTGAACAACGGCGTCGGCGCCGCCACCCCGCTGCAGCGCTGGGCCAATGCCAGGGACGCGTATTCATGACTGAGCAAGGTGCTGAGCCGCGCGTGTGTGGACTTGACCCCGTCGCGCACACTTTGCGCGCCCACGCCGACCCGCAACGGCAAGGTGTTGATGAACATGCCCAGCGCCCGGCTCATGTTCTCCGAAGCCTGCATGCGCCCCAGCATCACCGTGCCGAACACCACATCCTCGCGGCCCGACACACAGCCCAGCACCTGGGCCCAGGCGAGATGGATCACGCTCGCCGCGCTGACCCCGACCAATCGCGCCTGTGCTCGCAGACGACGACTCAGTTCCGACGGCAATGGCCGCTGGATTTCTTCGATGGCGCTGCCGTCGCCCAGTACATCCTGCTGGCCGAAGGGCAAGGTCGGCTCGTCGACATCGCCGAGCATCTCGCCGAAAAACGCTTCGTCGGCCTGGCGCTGACCGGCCTGCCGAGTGCGCGCGACGTAGTTGCGGTATGGCACGGCAGCTTGCAACTGCTCGGCCTGCCCCATCAGGTACGCCTGCATTTCATGCTGGACCACGGCGAGCGCCGCATGGTCGAGGGCCATATGGTGAAACAGCAGCATCGCGACCCAGCGCTGGTTCAGCGGGTCTTCGGCGAACACCAGCAACAGCAACGGCGCCTGGCTGACGTCGAGGCGATGATGGCGTGGGTCGAAACGCGCTTGCAGTTGCGCCATGGCATCGCCGTCGACGATCTCGGCGCTGATGTCTTGCAGGCCCAGGCGCGCATGGCGCCACACCACTTGCACCGGCTCATCCAGGCCTTCGCGGACGATGGCGGTGCGCAGGATGTCGTGACGATCGACCACGCTTTGCAAGGCGTCGGCAAAATCCGCCAGGCGTTCACGGGTGGTGATGCTGAACTGCGCTTGCAGGACATAGGGGTCGCCCTGGCTGGCGGTCAGGTGGTGATAAAGAATCCCTTCCTGCAACGGCGCCAGGGGATAAATGTCCTGTACGTTGGCCGCACCGCCCGGCACCGTGGCGACAATGCGCTCGATGGCTGGTTGATCCAGGCTCACCAGGGTCAGCATCGACGGCGTGATGCGCGTGCAGCCGAGCGGTATGCCGTTGCCGGGGATCTCGATTTCGCCGGCTTTGCTAGCGTCATATTGCCCGGTCTGGATCAACTCGATCAGCGTCGCTTTGTGCTCACGCAGCAAGGCCAGCACGGCCGGTTCGCCCAGAGACTGTTTGCGGCCTCGAACAACAAGCTGGTCACCTTTGACTGAGAGCTGTACGTCTTTTTCTTTTAGTGTTGCCAACAGTTCGATCACAGTCACAGGACAATCTCCATTTTTTCTGTCGTTGCTGCGTATTCCGAGAGCGTGGGTTGCTCGAACAACGTCCTGACATCCGCTTCCAGACCTTCCTGGCGCATGCGCTCCATCAGGCTGACGGCCAGCAGCGAGTGCCCGCCGAGTTCGAAGAAGTGATCGTGACGGCCGACGCGCTCCACGTTGAGGACTTCCGCCCAGAGTTGGGCCAGGGTGATTTCGGTGTCGCCGATGGGTGCTTCGTAGCCGCGGGTGATCAGGGACGCCAGGTCCGGTGCCGGCAGCGCCTTGCGGTCGAGTTTGCCGTTGGCGGTCAGTGGCAAGGCCTCGAGGTGTACATAGGCCGCCGGGACCATATAGGTCGGCAGTCGGCTTTGCAGGTGCGAGCGCAGGATTTCCACCTCCAGCGCGCCACCCGGGGTCGTGTAGTAAGCCACCAGGCGTTTTTCGCCCGGCACGTCTTCACGGGCCAACACCACGGTTTCCTTGACCTCGGGGTGATTGGCCAGCTTGGCTTCAATCTCGCCCAACTCAATGCGGAAACCGCGAATCTTCACCTGGAAGTCGTTACGGCCCAGGTACTCGACCGAGCCATCGGGCAGCCAGCGACCGAGGTCACCGGTTTTGTACAGGCGAGCCTCGGGATCGCTGGAAAACGGATCAGCCACAAAGCGCTCGGCACTCAGTTCCGGCAGGTTCAGGTAACCCCGAGCCACGCCGACGCCGCCGATGTTGATTTCCCCGGCAATGCCCAGTGGCGTTGGCGCGCCGTGGTTGTCCAGTATGTGGATCTGGATGTTGGCGATCGGTCGGCCAATCGGCACGCTGTCGCCCTGATCCGTCGGACGGCACTGCCACGCGGTGACGTCGATGGCCGCTTCGGTCGGTCCGTAGAGGTTATGCAGCTCGACCTCGGCCAGTTGTTGTTCGAAGCGTTTTTGCAAACTGCGGGGCAATGCCTCGCCACTGCACAACACTCGACGCAAGCCAGGGAAGCCTTGGCTGTCGCGACGTTCCAGGAACAGCTCGAGCATCGACGGCACGAAGTGCAACAGGGTGATGCCAGCGCTGCGAATGGTGTGCGCGATGTAATCCGGTTCCTGATGGCCACCGGGCCGCGCCATCACCAGTTGCGCACCGGCCAGCAATGGCAGGAAGAATTCCCAGACCGACACGTCGAAGCCGAACGGGGTCTTTTGCAGGACGCGGTCGGTTTCATCGACGCGGTATTCGTCCCGCGCCCAGAGCAGGCGATTGACCACGCCGCGATGCTCGTTCATCACGCCTTTCGGCATGCCGGTCGAGCCCGAGGTGTAGAGCACGTAGGCCAGGTGCGTGGCGTTGAGGCCCGGTGTTTGCGGATTGGTGTCGGGGAAGTCATAAGTATCGCGATCCAGCACCAACACCGGCGCGCCCGGCATTGGCAGGGTTTGCGCCAACTCCGCGCTGCTCAACACCGCCAACGGCGCGCTGTCGTCGAGCATGTATTCGCGGCGAGCGTCCGGCAGATCCGGGTCGATCGGCACATAGGCGCCGCCGGCCTTGAGGATCGCCAACAGTGCAATCACCATCTCCGGGCTACGGCGCAGGCACACGGCAACCCGTGCATCGGGACCGACGCCGAGTTCGATCAACTGATGGGCGACTTGGTTGGCCCGGCGATTGAGCGCGGCGTAGGTCAGGACCTGGCCGCTGTCATCGCTGACCGCACAGGCCTCGGGACGGCGGGCGACTTGCTGCTCGAACAGCTCGTGAATCAACAGATCCCGTGGGTAATCGCGCTCGGTGGCGTTGAACGTCACCCGCAGCTGCTCGGTTTCGGCAGCCGGCAGGATCGACAATTGGTGCAGCGGCGCATCCGGGGTCTGTTCGAGCATGCTGATCAGGCCTTGCAACGTCTGCTGCACATAACCGCAGATACGCTGCGCACCGATCCGCGCCGGGGTCATGACGGTGAAGCTGAACGACTCGCCCTGATCATCCACCGACAAGGTCAACGGGTAGTTAGTGCGTTCTTCGCCGCTGAGCAATTCGATGCCATTCCACGCTGACAACGCTTCCTTCGACGTCATCGCCCCGGTGTGGCGGTAATTGAGCAAGGCACTGAACAGCGGTGTCGGTGCCGCCACGCCGCTGCAACGTTGCGCCAGCACCAGCGAGGCGTGCTCGTGGCCCAGCAGCGCGGTCAGTTGTTTGTGCGTGGCTTTCACGCCGGCTCGCACAGCCTGTTCGCCCACTTGCACGCGCAACGGCAAGGTGTTGATGAACATGCCCAAGGCACGATCAGCGCCCTCGCCGGCCTGCATGCGGCCGATCAGCACGGTGCCGAACACCACGTCGTCGCGGCCCGAGACCTTGGCCAGCACCTGCGCCCAGACCAGGTGATACAAACTCGCCGCACTCACCCCGAGCTGACGGGCCTGTACCCGCAAGCGACGGCTAAGGTCGGTGTCGATGTCCTCGCGCACTTCCTCTATGCCGCTGCCATCGCCTTGCACATCCTGCAAGCCGAACGGCAAGGTCGGTTCGTCGACCTCACCAAGCATGTCGCGGAAGAACGCTTCGTGGGCTTCGCGGCTGACACCGAGTCGAGCCTGGGCCACGTAATTGCGGTACGGCACCGACATCGGCAGGCGTTGTGCCTGGCCGAGCATGTGCGCCTCGATTTCCGAGGCCAGTACCGCCAGCGACGTGGCATCGTCCACCAGGTGATGGAACAGCAAGATGCCGACCCAGCGCTGATTCGCCGTGTCCTGCGCATAGGCGATGCGCATCATCGGTGCTTCGCGGATGTCCAGGCGATAGTGCCGTGGGTCGAAGCGCTGGTGCAGTTGTGTGGCGATATCGCCGGCCGCCGACTCCAGTTCAACGGCTTCTACCACCAGTCGCGCGTCACGCCAGACCACTTGCATCGGTTCGGCCAGACCTTCCCACAGCACACCGGTGCGCAGGATGTCGTGCCGCGCGACCACGGCTTGCAGCGCCTGACTGAAACTGTTCAGGCGCGCGAAGCTGTCGAAGCCGAACATCACATATTGCAGGTACGGATCACCCTGGGCGGCCGCGAGGTGGTGATACAAGATCCCCTCCTGCAACGGCGCCAGCGGGTAGATGTCCTGCACATTACTGACGCCGCCAGGCACCATCGAGACGATGTGATCAATCACCGACTGCTCCAGACGCGCCAGGGGCAGCATGTCCGGGGTGATGCGTTGGCAATCGGTGGCAATCAGATTCAGCGGCACGATCACTTCGGTATAGCCACCGACCGCAGCCGCCAGCGCCGCCAGTGTCGGTTGGCCGAACAGCACTCGCACGTCGGCACTCAAACCGGCGTGGCGCATGCGCTCGATCAACTTCACTGCGAGCAGCGAGTGGCCGCCCAGCTCAAAGAAATTGTCGTGACGACCGATTTGCTCGAGGTCCAGCAGCTCTTGCCAGATGGACGCGAGGGTTGTTTCCACGATGCCTTGTGGGGCGGCGTAGGCCTGGGACGCCACCGAAGCCTGATCCGGTGCCGGCAGTGCCTTGCGGTCGAGCTTGCCGTTGGCGGTCAGCGGAAACGCAGTCAATGTCACGAAGGCGCTCGGCACCATGTAGTCGGCCAGGGTGTCCAGCAGTTGGGCGCGCAGTTCGGCGGCGCTGAGTTCCGCACCATCTTCGGCAATCACATACGCTACGAGGCGCTTGTCACCCGGCACATCTTCGCGGGCGATGACCAGCGCTTCACTGACGCCTGCGCAGGTAGCCAACGTGGCCTGGATTTCACCCAGCTCAATGCGGAAACCGCGAATCTTCACCTGCTCATCGTTTCGGCCAAGGTATTCGACCGTGCCATCCGCCAGCCAGCGACCGAGGTCACCGGTGCGGTACATGCGTGCGTTCGGCTCGCAGCTGAACGGGTTGCTCAAGAAGCGTTCGGCGGTCAATTCGTCGCGGTTCAGGTAACCCCGCGCGACACCGGCACCACCGACGTACATTTCGCCGATGACACCCACCGGCACCGGCTCGCGCTGCGGATTGAGGATGTACAACTGCAAATCCGGAATGCGCCCGCCAATCGGGCTGACGCCGGCCCGTTGCGCATCGACTGGCTGCAACGCGCGATAGGTCACGTGCACCGTGGTTTCGGTGATGCCGTACATGTTGACCAGTTGCGTCTGGTCGTTAACCGCACGGGCATACCATGGTTTGAGCAGGCCCGGCTCCAGCGCTTCGCCGCCGAAAATCACTTGGCGCAGGTTGTGGGCTCTAGGTTTTTCGCCTTGGGCGGCAATCAGTTGACGGAAGGCGCTCGGCGTCTGGTTGAGCACCGTGACACCGGCCTCGCACAGCAAGGCATAACACTCGTCCGGCGAACGGCTGGTTGCTTGCGGCACCACCAGCAGACGGCCGCCATGAGTCAACGCACCCCAGATTTCCCAGACCGAGAAGTCGAAGGCAAAGGAATGGAACAGCGCCCAGACATCCTGCGGGCCGAATTCGAACCATGCCTGCGTCGCGGCAAACAGCCGCGCGACGTTGCGGTGTTCGACCATCACGCCTTTCGGCAGGCCAGTGGAACCCGAGGTGTAGATCACGTAAGCCAGGTGCGCCGACGTCAGCTCCGGCACCGGCGGATTGGTCGTCGATTGGCTGTGCAACGACGCGCAATCGAGGTCGATCACCCGCACCGATTCTTCCGCCAGCAACTCGCGGGTGGCGGCGTGAACCAGGATCGCCACGGGCGTGCTGTCTTCCAGCATGTAGGCAATGCGTTCTGCCGGATACGCCGGGTCCAGCGGCACGTAGCCGGCGCCGGATTTCAGGATACCCAGCAGGCCGACGATCATTTCCAGGCCACGTTCGACGCAAATCGCCACTCGGTCATCCGGGCGAATACCCAGCGACAGCAGGCGATGGGCGACCTGATTGGCCCGGGCGTTGAGTTCGCCATAAGTCAGCGATTGATCCTCAAACACCACCGCCACTGCATCGGGCTGCACGCTTGCTTGCGCTTCAAACAGACCATGAATGGTGAAGTCATGGCCGTATTCGCCGGTCGGTGCATTCCAGGTCTCGAGCAGTTGTTGACGTTCTGCCAGCGGCAACACGGTCAAGTCGCGCATTGCGGTGTGCGGTGCGTGCTCCAGGGCGTGGACGAGGCTTTCCAGCGCCACCTGCATATAGCCGCAGATGCGTTGCGCGCCGATCTGCGCCTCGACCTGCGCGGTCAGGCTGAAGCCCTGGCCCAAGTCATCAACGTTGAGGGTCAGCGGGTAGTTGGTGCGTTCTTCGCTGGCGAGCAGGTGCATGCCGCTCCAGGCGGACAGCACTTCATCGGTCAGCTGGACCGAACTGTGGCGGTAGTTCAACAGTGCGCTGAACAGCGGCGCTGGCGCGGCCACGCCACTGCAACGCTGGGCCAGGGCCAGCGAGGCGTGTTCATGCCCCAACAGTCCGGTCAATCGTGTGTGGGTGGCGGTGACAGCGGCGCGGACGTTTTGTGCATCGACCTGCACGCGGATCGGCAAGGTGTTGATGAACATGCCCAAGGCACGATCAGCGCCCTCACCGCCCTGCATCCGGCCCATCAGCACGGTGCCGAACACCACGTCCGGCTGACCGCTAGCCATGCCCAGCACCTGAGCCCAGGCCAGATGCACCAGGCTCGCGGCACCCACACCAAGGCGCCGGGCCTGTGCTCGCAGACGCAGGCTCAGGGCCTGATCGACGGCTTGCGTCGCTTCTTCGATCTCGCGTCCATCGCCCAGGACCTGGGTCAAACCGAACGGCAGTGTCGGCTCGTCAATGTCGCCGAGCATCTCGCGGAAGAAGGTTTCGTGCGCTTGTTCGCTGACGCCCAGACGCGCCTGGGCCACGTAGTTGCGATACGGCACGGCAGCGCCCAGCTGGTCCGATTGACCCAACAAATGCGCCTGCATTTCGTGGCGCACCACGTCCAGCGCGGTGTGGTCGAGTGCCATGTGGTGGAACAGCAAGGTCGCGACCCAGCGCTGATTGGCCGCATCCTGCGCAAATTTAATGCACAGCAGCGGCGCCTGACGGATGTCGAGACGATGGTGGCGGGAGTCGAAACGTTCACGTAACTGATCGGCGATATCGCCTTCGGCCGCTGCCAACACCACTTCTTCCACAGACAGTTGCGCGTGACGCCAGACCACTTGCACCGGTTCGTCCAGCCCTTCCCAGACCATCGAAGTGCGGAGGATGTCGTGGCGGTCGATCACGATTTGCAACGCTTGGGTGAACGCGTCGAGGTGTTCGCGGCTGTCGAAAGCGAACTGGGTTTGCAGCACGTACGGGTCGCCCTGCTCGGCAGCGAGGTGGTGGTAGAGGATGCCTTCCTGCAGGGGTGCCAGCGGGTAGATGTCCTGCACGTTGCGGGCGCCGCCGGGGACCGTGGCGACGATGCTGTCGATGGATTCTTGAGTCAGTGTGGCCAGTGACAGCATGGCCGGGGAGATGTAGTCGCCGTTTGCGGGGATCAGGTTGGCCGGGACGTGGACCTCGCTGCCGCTACCAACTGCTGCGGCCAGTGCAGCCAAGGTCGGTTGGCTGAACAATGCGCGGACATCAGTGCTGAGGCCAGCCTGACGCATGCGTTCGATCAGGCTGACGGCTAGGAGTGAGTGACCGCCGAGTTCGAAGAAGTGGTCGTGGCGGCTGACTTGCGGCAGGCCCAGCAGGTCTTGCCAGATCTGCGCGAGTGTCGTTTCGGTTTCGCCGAGGGGGGCTTCGTAGCCTCGGGTGATCACGGCGTCCAGGTCCGGGATCGGCAGAGCTTTACGGTCGAGTTTGCCGTTGGGGGTCAGTGGCAGTTTGTCGAGATGGACGTAGGCTGCCGGGACCATGTAGTCCGGGAGTTGTGCTTGTAGATGGCGGCGTAACGCGTCGATATCGAGGGTTGTCGGCGCGGTGTAGTACGCGACCAGGCGTTTATCGCCGGGGACGTCTTCGCGGGCCAGGACTACGGTTTCCTGGATATCGACGTGTTGCGCGAGTTTGGCTTCGATCTCGCCGAGTTCGATGCGGAAACCGCGGATTTTGACTTGATCGTCGTTGCGGCCGAGGTATTCGATGTTGCCGTCGGGCAGGTAGCGGCCGAGGTCACCGGTTTTGTACATGCGGGCGTTGGTGCGGAATGGATCGTTAAGAAAACGTTCGGCAGTCAGGTCGTCGCGGTTCAGGTAACCACGCGCTACGCCAGCGCCGCCGATGTAGATTTCGCCCGGCACGCCCAGTGGAACCGGTTGTTGATGTTCATCAAGCAGGTAGAACTGGGTGTTAGCTACCGGTTTGCCGATGTGCGCCGCAAAACCGTCTTCGCGGTCCATCGAGACCCAGCTGGAGTAGGTTGTGGTTTCCGAAGGGCCGTAGAGGTTGCACAGGCGCTGGACGCCGGTTTGTTCAAACAGGTTTTCGACCAGGCTGCGTTTGAGCGCTTCACCGGCGACGTTCACCGTGTGCACGTTTTTGCTGAGTCCGCCGGATTCCAGCAACGCCTTTAGCGCCGACGGCACAGTGTTGATCAGCGTGATGTCGTCTCGCAGTTCCAGCACATTAGTCACGACATCGATGCTGCCGCCCGACGTCAGTGGCGCGAAGCATTCATAGACCGCCAAGTCGAAGTTGAGCGAGGTCGAGAACAGCGTCTTGGCCAACGTGGCGTCATCGAACGAACGATGCGCCCAGGTCAGGAAGTTCACCGTGTTGCGGTGTTCAATCATTACGCCTTTCGGCAGACCAGTAGAGCCGGAGGTGTAGATCACATAAGCGAGATGCGCCGGT
Organism: Pseudomonas nunensis; assembly: GCF_024296925.1. Taxonomy (NCBI): domain Bacteria; kingdom Pseudomonadati; phylum Pseudomonadota; class Gammaproteobacteria; order Pseudomonadales; family Pseudomonadaceae; genus Pseudomonas; species Pseudomonas nunensis. The sequence continues at coordinate 2,237,612 of NZ_CP101125.1, read as the reverse complement.
GTCAGGCCTTCAATCGAAGGATTTGCGACGGATTCGTCCTGCCAAACGCTGTTATCCAGATCGATGACCGGCATCGAAGCTTCGGCCAACAAGCCCAATGTCGAAGCTTGAGCCAACACCACGGCCGGCGCGCTGTCTTCGAGCATGTAGGCAATCCGGTCCAGCGGATACGCCGGATCCAGTGGCACATACCCCCCGCCCGCCTTCAGAATCGCCAACAACCCGACGACCATGTCGGCACTACGTTCTACACAAATCGCCACCCGCGAATCCGGCCGCACGCCCTGCCCGCGCAGGTAATGCGCTAACCGGTTCGCCCGTTCATTCAACTCGCGATAGCTCAACCGCTGATCGCCATAAACCACCGCCACCGCATCCGGCGTACGCTCAACCTGCGACTCAAACAACCCATGAACCGTCTGATCCAGCGGATACAACGCATCAGTCGCATTGAACCCGACCAACACCTGCTCACGCTCCGACACCGGCAAAATCGCCAAGCTGTTCAGCGAAGCCCGAGGCGCCTGCTCCAGCGCCTCCACCAGACTTTCCAGCGCCGTATGCACATAAGCGCAAACCCGCTGCGCCCCAACCTGCGCGGCCACCAACACCGACAACGCAAACCCGTTACCCAGATCGTCGACGTTCAGCGTCAGCGGATAGTTGGTCCGTTCTTCCCCGCCAAGCACCTCGATACCGTGCCATGCCGCCTGATACATCGCCGACGGCTCGGCCACCGCGCTGTGTCGATAATTCAACAACGCACTGAACAGCGGCACCGGCGCAACCACGCCACTGCAACGCTGCGCCAGCACCAGCGGCGCATGTTCATGCCCCAGCAGTGCGGTCAGCCGCGCATGGGTGGCTTTCACCCCGTCGCGAACCGCTTGCGCGCCGACATCGACCCGCAACGGCAAGGTGTTGATGAACATCCCCAGCGCGCGGTCGGCACCCTCGCCGCCCTGCATCCGGCCCATCAGCACGGTGCCGAACACCACGTCCTGCTTGCCGGACACCCTGCCCAGCACCTGGGCAAAAGCCAGATGCACCAGGCTCGCGGCACTCACGCCGAGCTGCCGCGCCTGAGCCCGCAGACGCAGGTTCAACTTCGCGTCCACCGCCTGCCGCGCCTCTTCGACATCGCGGCCATCGCCCTGCACATCCTGCAAACCGAACGGCAAGGTTGGTTCGTCAACATCGCCGAGCATCTCGCGGAAGAATTTTTCGTGATCCTGCTGGCTCGCACCCAACCGAGCCTGAGCCACGTAGTTGCGATACGGCACCGCCACGCTCAGTTGATCCGCCTCACCCAACAGGTGCGCCTGCATCTCGTGCACCACCACTTCCATCGCGGTGTGGTCGAGCGCCATGTGGTGGAACAGCAACACCGCGACCCAGCGCTGATTGGCTGCGTCCTCGGCGAAAGCCAGGCGCAGCATCGGCGCCTGGGTGATATCCAGTCGGTAATGTCGCGGGTCGAACTGGTTCTGCAACTGCGCGGCAATATCGCCGGCAGCGGCATCAAGATCGACCTGTTCCAGATGCAACTTCGCCTCGCGCCAGACCACTTGCGTCGGTGCGTCCAGCCCTTGCCACACCACGCTGGTGCGCAGGATGTCATGGCGGTCGATGACGTTTTGCAGCGCGGCGACGAACGCCGTCAGCCGGTCACGGCTGCTCAGCTCGAACAGCGTCTGCAACACGTACGGGTCGCCCTGCTCAGCGGCCAAATGGTGATAGAGAATGCCTTCCTGCAACGGCGCCAGCGGGTAGATGTCCTGCACGTTGCCCACGCCGCCCGGAACGCTGCTGACGATGTGATCGATGGCCGCTTGATCAAGCTCGATCAGCGGCAGCATGCTCGGGGTGATGTGTTCGCATTGCACAGGAATCAGGTTCGCCGGGACGCGCACTTCGCTGCCGCTGCCAACCGCTGCCGCCAGCGCAGCCAGGGTCGGCTGGCTGAACAGCACACGTACATCGGCGCTCAGTCCGGACTGGCGCATTTGCTCGATCAGTTTCACCGCCAGCAGCGAATGGCCGCCGAGTTCGAAGAAATGATCGTGACGGCCGACCTGTTCCACAGTGAGGATCTGCGCCCAGATGCGTGCCAGGATGATTTCGGTGTCGCCCACCGGAGCTTCGTACTCGCGGGTGATCAGCGCATCGAGGTCCGGTGCCGGCAGCGCCTTACGGTCGAGTTTGCCGTTCGCAGTCAGGGGCAGCACATCGAGGCGCACGTAGGCGGCCGGGACCATGTAGTCCGGCAACTGCGCTCGCAGGTGGCTGCGTAATGCATCGATGTCCAGCGCGTTTGCCGAGGTGTAGTAGGCGACCAGGCGTTTGTCGCCCGGCACGTCTTCGCGGGCCAGGATCACCGCGTCCTTGATCTCGGCGTATTGCGCCAACCGGGCTTCGATTTCGCCCAGTTCGATGCGGAAACCGCGAATCTTCACCTGGTCATCGTTGCGGCCCAGGTATTCGACATTGCCGTCCGGCAACCAGCGCGCCAGGTCGCCGGTGCGATACAGCAGCGCCTGCGGTTCGGTGCTGAACGGGTCAGCGACAAATTTTTCGGCGGTCAGCTCAGGGCGGTTCAGATAGCCGTTGGCTACGCCGTCGCCACCGATGTACAACTCGCCCGCCACGCCGATGGGCGCCGGGCGTTGGTAGGCGTCCAGCACATAAACCCGGGTATTGCCGACCGGACGACCAATCGGAATGCTGCCCGCGCCGGCCGATCTGATCTCATAAGTGGTGGAGAACGTGGTCGCTTCCGTCGGGCCGTAGCCGTTGAGCAAGTGCTGCGGCGCGCCTTCCTTGAGCACGCGACCGATCACCGTTGGGTCGAGTACATCGCCACCAACGATCAAGTAGCGCAACTGGCCAAACATGCTCATCAAACCGGCGGCGTACTGATGGAACAGCCCTGCGGTCATCCACAAGACACTGATCTTTTGTTCAAGCAGCAATGCGCTGAAGCGCTCTTGCGAGAGCAACACATCCTGCGCAATCACCACCACGCAACCGCCATTGAGCAGCGGCGCCCAGACGTCGAGGGTGCTGGCGTCGAAGGCCGGGTTCGAGGCGAAGGCCACGCGGTCTCGGGCATTGAATTGCGCATAGCCGTTGTTGATCACCAGTCGCGTGATCGCCCGGTGTGGCACCAACACACCCTTCGGCGTGCCGGTCGAACCGGAGGTGTACATGATGTAGGCCGGCGTCTCGCTGGACTGCGGCCGTTGCGGGTTATGGCTTGGCAGGTTGTCGAGCGCGCGGGTGTCCAGATCGATTCGCTGTACGTCGAGCGCGACGTCTTCTTCGCGGCGAGTCAGTACGAATTCAGCCTGGCTGTCTTGCAGCATGAACTGCTGGCGCTCAGTCGGGGCGTTGACGTCCAGCGGTACATAAACGGCGGCGCACTTGAGGATCGCCAACTGGCTGATCAGCAGGTCCAGCGACCGCTCCAGCAGGATCGACACGTTGTTGCCGGGTTGCACGCCAAGGCTGATCAGGTGATGCGCCAGTCGGTTGGCGCGGACGTTGAGTTCACTGTAGGTCAGGCTGCGTCCATCGTGGACCGCTGCGGTGGCGGTCGGACGGGCCAGAACCTGCGCTTCGAACGCCGCCTGCACGGTGCTGCTCTGCGGGTAGCCGCGAGCGGTCGCGTTGAAACCGGTCAACACTTGTCGACGCTCGATTTGCGGCAGTACATCCAGGTTGTGCAAGGCCGATGCAGGCACGGATTCCAGCGCGGTAGCCAGGCTTTGCAGCGCGGCATTCATGTAGGCGCAAACCCGCTCGGCACTGACACCGCCGCCGACCAGTACGGTCAGGGCGAAGTCATCGCCCAGGTCGTCCACCGACAGGGTCAGCGGGTAGTTGGTGCGTTCTTCACCGCCCAGGGCATCAATGCCCTGCCACGCTGCATTCACTTCCTCTGACTGTTCACTAGAGTGACGGTAGTTCAGCAACGCGCTGAACAGCGGCGTCGGTGCGGCCACTGCGCTGCAACGCTGGGCCAAAGCCAGCGAAGCATGCTCATGCCCCAACAACGCGGTCAGTCGTTCGTGGACCGTTCGCACGCCGGCCTTGACGTCTTGAGCGGCCACATCGACCCGCAACGGCAAGGTATTGATGAACATGCCCAAGGCACGATCAGCACCCTCGCCGCCCTGCATCCGGCCCATCAGCACGGTGCCGAACACCACGTCGTCCTGGCCGGAAACACGGCCCAACACTTGTGCCCAGGCCAAGTGGTGCAGGCTCGCCGCACCGACACCCGACTGGCGAGCGAGACGGCGCAGGCGTCGGCTCAAGTCGCGGTCGATGACAACGCGGGCTTCCTCGATATCACCGCCATCGCCTTGCACATCCTGCAAGCCGAACGGCAGCGTTGGCTCGTCGATATCGCCGAGCATGTCGCTGAAAAAGGCTTCGTGCTCCGCGCTGCTGACACCCAGGCGCGCCTGGGCCACGTAGTTGCGATACGGCATGGCCGCGCCCAACTGATCCGCGTGGCCGAGCAGGTGTGCCTGCATTTCGTGGCGCACCACGTCCAGCGCCGTGTGGTCGAGCGCCATGTGGTGGAACAGCAACATTGCGACCCAGCGCTGATTCGGTTGGTCCTCGGCGAAGGCCAGGCGCATCAGCGGCGCCTGGGTGATGTCGAGGCCATAGTGGCGGGCGTCGAAACGCTGGTGCAGTTGTTCGGTGATGTCCCCGGCTTGCGGGTCGAGCGCGAGTTCGTCCAGGCCTAATTGTGCATGGCGCCAGACAACCTGCTGCGGTTCATCAAGACCTTCCCAGAGCACGGCAGTGCGCAGGATGTCGTGGCGGTTGATCACGCCTTGCAAGGCCTGCACGAAAGCGTCGAGACGCTGGCGGCTGTCCAGTGCAAAACGCGCTTGCAGCACGTAAGGGTCGCCCTGCTCGGCGGACAGGTGATGGTAGAGAATGCCTTCCTGCAACGGCGCCAGCGGGTAGATGTCCTGCACATTACGCGCGCCGCCGGGGACGCTGGCGACGATGCGGTCGATGGCGTCTTGATCCAGCTCGGTCAGGACCAGCATGTCCGGGGTGATGTGTGTGCAATCAGTCGGGATGCCGTTGGCCGGAACCACGATTTCGGTGCTGCCACCGACGGCGGCAGCCAGTGCGGCGAGGGTCGGCTGGCCGAACAATACGCGTACGTCGGCGCTTAATCCGGCCTGGCGCATGCGTTCGATCAGGCTGACGGCCAGCAGGGAATGGCCGCCGAGTTCGAAGAAATGGTCGTGACGGCCGACGCGTTCAACGTTGAGGACGTCTGACCAGATCTGCGCCAGGGTGGTTTCGGTTTCGCCGATGGGGGCTTTGTAGCCTCGGGTGATGACGGCGTCCAGGTCGGGTGCTGGCAGGGCTTTGCGGTCGAGTTTGCCGTTTGGCGTCAGTGGCAGTTTGTCGAGATGAACGTAGGCTGCCGGGATCATGTAGTCCGGGAGTTGGGTTTGCAGGTGACGGCGGAGTTGATCGATATCCAGTGATGCTTGTGCGGTGTAGTACGCGACCAGGCGTTTTTCGCCCGGCAAGTCTTCGCGGGCCAGGACCACGGTTTCGTGGATGTCTGGGTGTTGGGCGAGTTTGGTTTCGATTTCGCCGAGTTCGATGCGGAAGCCACGGATTTTGACTTGATCGTCGTTGCGGCCGAGGTATTCGATGTTGCCGTCTGGGAGGTAGCGGCCCAAGTCGCCGGTACGATACATGCGGGCGTTGGTGCGGAAGGGGTCGGTGAGGAAGCGTTCGGCGGTGAGGTCGTCGCGGTTGAGATAGCCACGCGCCACACCAGCGCCGCCGATGTAGATTTCGCCGGGGATGCCCAGTGGAACCGGTTGTTGATGTTCATCTAGCAGGTAGAACTGGGTGTTGGCCACGGGTTTGCCGATGTGGGCGGCGAAACCTTCTTCGCGGTCCATCGATACCCAACTTGAGTACGTCGTAGTTTCTGAAGGGCCGTAGAGGTTGCACAGGCGTTGAACCTGGGTTTGTTCGAACAGGTTTTCGACGAGGCTGCGTTTGAGCGCTTCGCCCGCGACGTTGACCGTGTGCACGTTTTTGCTGAGTCCACCGGATTCAAGCAAGGCTTTGAGCGCTGACGGCACGGTGTTGATCAGGGTGATGTCGTCTCGCAGTTCCAGCACATTAGTCACGACATTGATGCTGCCGCCGGACGTCAGCGGGGCGAAGCACTCGTAGACCGCCAAGTCGAAGTTGAGCGAAGTCGAGAACAGCGTTTTCGCCAACGTGGCCTCATCGAATGAACGATGCGCCCAGGTCAGGAAGTTCACGGTGTTGCGGTGTTCGATCATCACGCCTTTCGGCAAACCGGTCGAACCTGAGGTGTAGATCACGTAAGCCAGATGCGCTGATGTCAGACCGTCAATCGAAGGGTTAGAGACGGATTCGTCCTTCCAAATCCCGCTATCCAGATCGATGACCGGCATCGAAGCTTCGGCCAACAACCCCAATGTCGCAGCTTGCGCCAACACCACCGCCGGCGCGCTGTCTTCCAGCATGTAGGCAATCCGGTCCAGCGGATAAGCCGGATCCAGGGGCACATAACCCCCGCCCGCCTTCAGAATCGCCAGCAACCCAACGACCATATCCGCCGAACGTTCAACGCAAATTGCCACTCGCGAATCCGGCCTTACGCCCTGCCCACGCAGGTAATGCGCCAAGCGGTTCGCCCGCTCATTCAGCTCGCGATAACTCAATCGGTGTTGGCCAAAAATCACCGCCACCGCATCCGGCGTGCGCTCAACCTGCGCCTCAAACAACCCATGAACCGTCTCGTCCAGCGGATACGACGCCTCGGTCGCATTGAAATCAACCAGCAACTTCGCCCGTTCATCCTGCGGCAGAATCGACACACTGTGCAGCGGCACCGGAGCCTTCTGCTCCAACGCCGCCACCAGACTTTCCAGCGCCGTGCGCATATAAGCGCAAACCCGCTGCGGACTGACGCCAAGGCTGGCCTGCGCCGTCAGGCTGAAGCCGTCACCCAGGTCATCCACCGACAGCATCAACGGATAGTTGGTGCGCTCTTCGCCACCCAGCACATCGATCCCTTCCCAGGCACGAATCGCCTCGGCTGAAATCGCTTCGGCCACGCCGCTGTGGCGATAGTTGAGCAACGCACTGAACAACGGCAGCGGCGCGACGACCCCGCTGCAGCGTTGCGCCAGGGCCAGCGAAGCATGTTCATGCCCCAGCAACCCGGTCAGCCGCGCATGGGTCGCCTTGACCCCGGCGCGGGTGTCTTGAACGCCGACATTCACCCGCAACGGCAAGGTATTGATGAACATGCCGAGCGCCCGATCAGCACCCTCGCCGCCCTGCATACGGCCCATCAGCACGGTGCCGAACACCACATCGTCCTTGCCCGACACCCGACCCAACACCTGCGCCCAGGCCAGATGCACCAGGCTCGCGGCACTCACGCCGAGCTGGCGTGCCTGACTGCGCAGACGCAGGCTCAGGCTGTTTTCCAGCGCCAGCGTGGCCTCTTCGATCCCCTGCCCGGCACCTTGCACATCGTGCAAGCCGAACGGCAGCGTCGGTTCGTCGACGTCGCCGAGCATCTCGCGGAAAAATCCTTCGTGTTCTTCCAGGCTCACGCCCAACCGAGCCTGAGCCACGTAGTTGCGATACGGCATCGCCGCGCCCAATTGCTCGGTTTCGCCCAGCAGGAACGCTTGCATCTCGTGCTGCACCACTTCCATCGCCGTATGGTCGAGGGCCATGTGGTGGAACAGCAAGATCGCCAGCCAGCGGTTGCTGGCGGCGTCGTGGCTGTAGACCAGACGCAGCATCGGCGCCTGGGTGATGTCGAGGCGGTGATGCCTTGGGTCGAAACGCTCAAGCAGTTGCGCCGCAACGTCGTCGCCGAGCGCCTGAATTTGTTCCTGGATCAGCTGTGCTTCGCGCCATACAACCTGCAATGGCTGGTCGAGGCCTTCCCAGAGCATCGAGGTGCGCAGGATGTCGTGGCGGTTGATGACTTGTTGTAGCGCTTGCGCGAAATCATCCAGGCGAGCGCGGGTTGCGAACGCAAACTGGGTTTGCAGCACATACGGATCGCCCTGTTCGGACGAGATGTGGTGGTAGAGGATGCCTTCCTGCAACGGCGCCAGCGGGTAGATGTCTTGCACATTGCGCGCGCCGCCGGGGACGCTGGCGACGATGCGCTCGATGGTTTCCGGCGTCAGTGTGACCAGCGGCAGCATGGCCGGGGTGATGTGTTCGCAGTTGTCCGGGATCAGGTTCGCCGGGACGTTGACCGCTTGGTTGTTACCGACTGCGGCGGCCAGTGCGGTGAGTGTTGGTTGACTGAACAGCACGCGCACGTCGGCGCTGAGACCGGCTTGGCGCATGCGTTCGATCAGCGAGACGGCCAGCAGAGAGTGGCCGCCGAGTTCGAAGAAATGGTCGTGGCGGCCAACGCGGTCGACGTTGAGGACGTCTGACCAGATCTGCGCGAGGGTGGTTTCGGCTTCGCCGATTGGGGCTTCGTAGCCTCGGGTGATCACGGAATCCAGGTCTGGTGCTGGCAGGGCCTTGCGATCGAGTTTGCCGTTGGGGGTCAGTGGCAAGGTGTCGAGGTGTACGTAGGCTGCCGGGACCATGTAGTCCGGGAGTTTGGTTTGCAGGTGACGGCGGAGTGCGTCGATGTCGAGGGTTTGCGGCGCGGTGTAGTACGCGACCAGGCGTTTGTCGCCGGGGACGTCTTCGCGGGCCAGGACCACGGCTTCGTTGATGTCAGCGTGCTGCGCGAGTTTGGCTTCGATCTCGCCGAGTTCGATACGGAAGCCACGGATTTTGACTTGATCGTCGTTGCGGCCGAGGTATTCGATGTTGCCATCTGGCAGGTAGCGGCCCAGGTCACCGGTGCGGTACATACGGGCGTTGGGGCGGAATGGGTCGTTAAGGAAGCGTTCGGCGGTGAGATCGTCGCGGTTCAGGTAACCACGCGCTACGCCAGCGCCGCCGATGTAGATTTCACCCGGCACGCCCAAAGGAACCGGTTGTTGGTGCTCATCCAGCAGGTAGAACTGGGTGTTGGCGACGGGTTTGCCGATGTGGGCGGCGAAACCTTCTTCACGGTCCATCGATACCCAACTTGAGTACGTCGTAGTTTCTGAAGGGCCGTAGAGGTTGCACAGGCGTTGAACCTGGGTTTGTTCGAACAGGTTTTCGACGAGGCTGCGTTTGAGCGCTTCGCCCGCGACGTTGACTGTGTGCACGTTTTTGCTGAGTCCGCCGGATTCAAGCAAGGCTTTGAGCGCGGACGGCACGGTGTTGATCAGCGTGATGTCGTCTCGCAGTTCCAGCACATTAGTGACGACATTGATGCTGCCGCCGGACGTCAGTGGCGCGAAGCATTCGTACACCGCCAAGTCGAAGTTCAACGAAGTCGAGAACAGGGTTTTGGCCAACGTAGCGTCATCGAACGAACGATGCGCCCAGGTCAGGAAGTTCACGGTATTGCGGTGTTCGATCATCACGCCCTTCGGCAGACCGGTTGAACCGGAGGTGTAGATCACATACGCCAGATGCGACGACGTCAGCTCTTCAATCACAGGATTGGAGACGGATTCGTCCTGCCAAACGCTGCTATCCAGATCGATCACCGGCATCGACGCCTCGGCCAACAAGCCCAATGTCGAGGCTTGCGCCAACACCACGGCGGGAGTGCTGTCTTGCAGCATGTAGGCAATCCGATCCAGCGGATACGCCGGATCCAGCGGCACATAACCGCCGCCCGCCTTCAATATCGCCAACAACCCGACGACCATGCCGGCACTACGTTCTACGCAAATCGCCACTCGCGAATCAGGCCGCACACCCTGCCCGCGCAGGTAATGCGCCAACCGGTTCGCCCGCTCATTCAGCTCGCGATAGCTCAACTGGTTTAAGCCATGAATCACCGCCACGGCATCCGGCGTGCGCTCAACCTGAGCCTCAAACAATCCATGAACCGTCTCGTCCAGCGGATACACAGCCTCAGTCGCATTAAACCCGACCAACAACTGCTCACGCTCCGCCACCGGTAATACCGCCAGATCAAACAACGCGGCATCCGGTGTGCTTTCCAAAGCCTCGACCAGACTCGCCAGCGCTGCCTGCATAAACGCACCGACCCGCTGCGCTCCAATCCCGGCAGCAGCCTGAACCGTCAGGCTGAACCCCTGCCCCAAATCATCCACCGACAACGTCAGCGGATAGTTCGTACGCTCTTCCCCACCCAGCGCCGTTATCCCGCTCCAGGCCGCAGAATCGCCCAAAGCCGTAGGTTCCGCGCCGGAATGCCGGAAGTTGAGCAACGCGCTGAACAGCGGCGTCGGTGCGACCACGCCGCTGCAACGCTGGGCGAGCGCCAGCGACGCGTGTTCATGCCCCAACAGCCCGGTCAATCGCGCATGGGTTGCCTTGACGGCGGCCCGAGCACCTTGGCCGCCCACGCTGACCCGCAGCGGCAAAGTGTTGATGAACATGCCCAAGGCACGCTCAGCCCCTTCGCCGCCCTGCATGCGGCCCATCAGCACGGTGCCGAATACCACTTCTTCGCGGCCCGATACCCGACCCAACACCTGCGCCCACGCCAGATGCACCAGGCTTGCGGCACTCACGCCGAGCTGCCGCGCCTGGGCCCGCAGACGCCGGCTCATCGCCGCGTCTACAGACTGCTTGGCCTCTTCGATATCGCGGCCATCGCCCTGCACATCCTGCAAGCCGAACGGCAGCGTTGGCTCGTCGATGTCACCGAGCATGGCGCGGAAGAACGCTTCGTGCTCTTCGCGGCTGACACCCAGGCGTGCCTGCGCCACGTAGTTGCGATACGGCACCGCCGCGCCCAACTGCTCCGACTGACCCAGCAAGTGCGCCTGCATTTCTTGGCGCACGACTTCCAGCGCGGTGTGGTCGAGGGCCATGTGGTGGAACAGCAACGTCGCGATCCAGCGCTGGTCATCCTGGGCAAAGCGGATGCACATCAACGGTGCCTGACGGATATCCAGGCAATGGTGACGCGCGTCGAAACGCTCACGCAACTGACCGGCGATATCGCCTTCTGCGGCGGCCAACGTCACTTCTTCCACAGACAATTGGGCCTGGCGCCAGACCACTTGCACCGGTTCATCCAGCCCTTCCCAGGCCATCGAGGTGCGCAAGATGTCGTGGCGATTGATCACACCCTGCAAGGCCTGGGTGAAATCATCCAGACGCTGGCGGTTGTCGAAAGCGAATTGCGCTTGCAGCACGTACGGGTCGCCCTGCTCGGCGGCGAGGTGGTGATAGAGGATGCCTTCCTGCAGCGGCGCCAGCGGGTAGATGTCTTGCACGTTGCTGGCACCACCGGGCACCGTGGCGACGATGCGTTCGATGGCAGCCTGAGTCAGTGAGACCAGCGGCAGCATGGCCGGGGTGATGTGTTCGCAGTTGGATGGAATCAGGTTGGCCGGGACGCTGACCTCGCTGCTTTCGCCACCAACTGCCGCCGCCAGTGCGGCCAGGGTCGGTTGACTGAATAGCACGCGCACGTCGGCACTCAATCCGGCCTGACGCATCCGCTCCATCAGGCTGACGGCCAACAGGGAATGACCGCCGAGTTCGAAGAAGTGATCGTGACGGCCGACCTGCTCGACGTTGAGGACTTGCGCCCAGATCCGCGCCAGGGTGATTTCGGTTTCACCGAGGGGGGCTTCGTAGCCGTGGGTGATGACCGCGTCCAGGTCGGGGGCTGGCAGGGCCTTGCGGTCGAGTTTGCCGTTTGGCGTCAGTGGCAGTTTGTCGAGATGGACGTAGGCCGCCGGGATCATGTAATCCGGGAGTTGCGTTTGCAGGTGGCGACGGAGTGCGTCGATGTCCAGTGCTTCAGGCGCGGTGTAGTAAGCGACCAGTCGTTTGTCGCCCGGCACGTCTTCGCGGGCGAGCACCACGGCTTCGTTGATATCGGCGTGCTGGGCGAGTTTCGTTTCGATCTCGCCGAGTTCGATGCGGAAGCCACGGATTTTGACTTGATCGTCGTTGCGGCCGAGGTATTCGATGTTGCCATCGGGGAGGTAGCGGCCGAGGTCGCCCGTGCGGTACATGCGGGCGTTGGGCCGGAATGGGTCGCTGAGGAAGCGTTCGGCAGTCAGGTCGTCGCGATTCAGGTAACCGCGCGCCACGCCAGCGCCGCCGATGTAGATTTCACCCGGCACGCCCAAAGGAACTGGTTGCTGGTGTTCATCCAGCAAGTAGAACTGGGTGTTGGCCACGGGTTTGCCGATGTGCGCGGCGAAACCGTCCTGGCGGTCCATCGATACCCAGCTCGAATATGTCGTGGTTTCCGACGGACCATACAAGTTGCACAGGCGCTGCACGCTGGTTTGTTCAAACAGACTCTCCACCAGACTGCGTTTTAGCGCTTCACCGGCGACGTTGACCGTGTGCACATTGGCGCTCAGTCCGCCCGATTCCAGCAAGGCTTTCAGCGCTGACGGCACAGTGTTGATCAGCGTGATGTCATCGCGAAGTTCCAGCACATTAGTGACGACATCGATGCTGCCGCCCGAGGTCAGCGGCGCGAAGCATTCATAAACTGCCAAGTCGAAGTTGAGCGAGGTCGAGAACAGCGTCTTGGCCAAGGTTGCATGGTCAAACGAACGATGCGCCCAGGTCAGGAAGTTCACGGTGTTGCGGTGTTCGATCATCACGCCTTTCGGCAGACCGGTAGAGCCGGAGGTGTAGATCACGTAAGCCAGATGCGCCGACGTCAACCCTTCAACCACGGGATTGGAGACGGATTCGTCCTGCCAAATGCCGCTACCCAGATCGATCACCGGCATCGAAGCGTCGGCCAACAAGCCCAGCGTCGAAGCTTGAGCCAACACCACAGCCGGCGCGCTGTCCTGCAACATGTAGGCAATCCGATCCAGCGGATACGCAGGATCCAGCGGCACATAACCGCCACCCACCTTCAAAATCGCCAGCAACCCAACGACCATCTCCGCCGAGCGCTCAACACAAATCGCCACTCGCGAGTCGGGTTTCACACCCTGCCCGCGCAGGTGATGCGCCAATTGGTTAGCGCGACTATTCAGCTCGCGATAACTCAACCTCTCCAAGCCATAAACCACGGCCACCGCATCCGGCGTCCGCTCAACCTGCGCCTCAAACAGCCCATGCACCGTCTGATCCAGCGGATACGTCGCCTCAGTGGAATTGAACCCGATCAACACCTGCCGACGCTCATCCGCCGACAAAATATCCAGCTGATCCACCGCCGATTCAGGCGCAAACTCCAGCGCATCCACCAGGCTCGCCAACGCGGTCTGCATATAAGCGCCGACCCGCCAGGCATCCACCGCGCCCGCTGTCTGCACGCTCAACAGGAAGCCTTCGCCCTGATCGTCCACCGACAACATGCACGGATAGTTGGTGCGTTCCATCACGCCCAACACTTCAGTGCCGCCCCACAGCTCAACGCCATCGTTGTCCTGGTGCGCACTGTGGCGGTAGTTCAGCAACGCGCTGAACAGCGGCAACGACGCCGGCACCCCGCTGCAACGCTGGGCCAGTGCCAGCGAAGCATGCTCATGACCAAGCAACGCGGTCAGCCGCGCATGGGTGGCTTTCACGCCACTGCGCACGTCCTGCGCACCGACCTTCACCCGCAACGGCAAGGTGTTGATGAACATCCCGAGGGCGCGGTCCGAGCCCACGCCACCCTGCATCCGTCCCAGCAACACCGTACCGAACACCACATCATCACGACCGGAAACGCGGCCCAACACCCGAGCCCAGGCCAAGTGATGCAGGCTCGCCGCACTCACCCCCAACAGCCGCGCTTGGGTGCGCAGACGCTGGCTCAACAGCGGATCAAGGTTCAGCTTCACCTCTTGAATGCCGCGACCGTCACCCTGCACTTGATGCAGGCCGAACGGCAGCGTCGGCTCATCGACGTCGTTGAGCATGTCGCGGAAGAACCGTTCATGTTGCTCGCGGCTCACGCCCAGCAGAGCCTGGGCCACGTAATTGCGATACGGCGTGGCCGCATTCAGGTGCTCGGCTTCACCGTTTTGGTACGCCAGCATCTCGTCGTGCATCACGTCCAGTGCGGTGTGGTCGAGGGCGATGTGGTGGAACAGCAGAATCGCCACCCAACGCTGATGACTCGCATCCCAGGCGCAGGCCAGGTGCATCAGCGGTGCGTTGCCCAAGTCTAGACGCGTGTGGGCCGGGTCGAAACGCTGGCCCAATTGCTTGGCGACGTCGCCCAATGCAGGATCGACGACAATTTCTTCGACGGTCAGTTGAGCGCGGCGCAACACCACTTGCAGCGGTTCATCCAACCCTTCCCAGACCATGGCGGTCCGGAGAATGTCATGGCGATCGATCATCGCCTGCAACGCCTGCACAAACCCGTCGAGCTGGGCGCGACTGGTCATGGCGAACGACGCTTGCAACAGGTACGGATCACCCTGTTCGGCGGAGATATGATGGTAAAGAATACCCTCTTGCAGCGGCGCCAACGGGTAGATGTCCTGAACGTTGCTCACGCCGCCCGGGACTTTCGCTACGACTTGATCAATCGTCTGCTGGCTCAGTGTGACCAGCGTCAGCATCGACGGGGTGATCTGGGCGCTATCGAGCGGAATGCCATTAGCCGGCACCACCACTTCAGTGCTGCCACCAACCGCCGCAGCCAGTGCCGCCAGGGTCGGTTGACCAAACAGCACGCGCACATCGGCACTTAATCCGGCGTGACGCATGCGCTCGATCAGCTTCACCGCCAGCAATGAATGGCCGCCGAGTTCAAAGAAATGGTCATGCCGACCGACTTGCGCCACACCCAGCACCTCGGCCCACAGGCTAGCGAGGGTGGTTTCCAGATGACCGATCGGCGCTTCGTATTCGCGGCTGGCAAACGCGTCGGCGTCAGGCGCCGGCAAGGCGCGACGGTCGAGCTTGCCGTTGGGCGACAGCGGCAGTTTTTCCAGCAGCACGTAGGCTGCCGGGACCATGTAGTCCGGCAACAGAGCCTGGAGATGCGCGCGCAACGAATCAGCGTCCGGCGCTGTATCCAGTGTTTGTGCGGTGAAATACGCCACCAGACGCTTGTCGCCGGGGCTGTCTTCACGGGCAAGTACCGCCGCCGACCTGACGCCGGGATGCTGGCCGAGGCGCGATTCAATCTCGCCCAACTCGACGCGGAAACCGCGAATCTTGATCTGATCGTCGTTGCGGCCCAGGTAATCGATGCAGCCGTCAGCCTGATAGCGACCCAGGTCACCGGTCTTGTACAGACGCCCATCAGCGTAGAACGGATCGCGAATAAACCGTTCGGCAGTCATGTCAGGGCGATTCAGATAACCCCGCGCCACGCAGGCGCCGCCAATGTGAATCTCGCCTGCCACGCCGACTGGCACTGGTTGCAAGTGTTCGTCGAGCAAGTAGATCCGGGTGTTGGCCACCGGATAGCCGATGGCCGGCAAGATTGGCCACGCCGCCACATCATCCGGCAGCGTCAGCGCGGTGGTGACGTGGGATTCGGTCGGGCCGTAATGGTTATGCAGACGGCAACCCGGCAGACGCTCGAAGAAAGCACGGATCTGTGGCGTGATGCGCAACTGCTCGCCGGCGGTGATGACATCGCGCAGCCCACAGGCCAGAGGTTCGGTTGCACCGTCGCTGATCGCGGATTCAGCCAAGGCTTGCAGCGCCACACATGGCAGGTACAGGCGTTCGATGTTCTGCTGGGCGATATGCTGGAACAACGCGTGGAAATTCAGGCGCGTGTCGGCATGGATCAGCGACAGCTCGGCACCCGCACACAGGGTGCTGAAAACCTCCTGGAACGCCACGTCAAAACCCAAAGCCGCGAATTGCAAAGTGCGCGCCGGTACCGATTGCGCGATTTGCCACTGCATCAGGTTGACCAGCGGCCCGTGGGCCATGGCCACGCCTTTGGGCTGACCGGTCGAGCCGGAGGTGTAGATCACGTAGGCCAAATGCTGCGCGGTCAGTTCACGAACATCGGGATTGGTTTGCGGCTGCGCGTTGAGACCCGCCTCGGCGTCGAGCAACATCACCGGCACGCTCAGCTGCGGGAAACGTTCCTGCAAGCTGCGTTGAGTCAGCAGCACTTTCGGCGCGCTGTCATCCAGCATGTAGGTCAGACGCTCGGCGGGATACGCCGGGTCCAGCGGCACATAACCGGCGCCAGCCTTGAGGATGCCGATCAGGCCCGCGATCATTTCCAGGCTGCGGTCCACGCAAATCGCCACGCGATCATCTGCGCCAATCCCCAGTTCGATCAGGCGATGGGCGATCTGGTTGGCGCGCTGATTGAGCTCGGCGTAACTGAGGCGCTGGCCTTCATAGGTCACCGCGATAGCATCCGGCTGCTCCGCCGCATGCGCTTCGAACAGCTGATGAATCAGCCCCGACGGATAGTTCGCGTCAAAGGCATTGAAGTCTTCAAGCACCTGTCGGCGTTCGACTTCCGGCAAGAATGCGAGGTGGTGCAGCGGTGTATTCGTGTCGTGATCCAGCGCATCGACCAGCGCTTCCAGCACGGTATGCATGTAACCGCAGACTCGTTGGGCGCCAATGCCGGCGACGGCTTGCACCGTCAAGCCGAACGATTGGCCCAGGTCATCCACCGACAACGACAGCGGAAAGTTGGTGCGTTCTTCACCGCCAAGCAGCGTCACGCCCGCCCAGAGTCGCGCATCGCCGGCATCTTTTGGCGCCTGCGCACCGACAGCGCCGTGGCGGTAGTTCATCAGCGCGCTAAACAGCGGCGCCGGTGCAGCAACGCCGCTGCAACGTTGCGCCAGGGACAGCGGTGCATGTTCGTGGCCCATCAGCGCGGCCAGTCGTGCGTGGGTGGTTTTCAGCGCTGCCAACACGCCTTGATCACCGGCATCGACGCGCAACGGCAAGGTGTTGATGAACATGCCCAAGGCACGCTCGGCATCCTCGCCACTGTGCAGGCGCCCCATCAGCACCGTGCCGAACACCACGTCCTGACGTCCGGCCAAACGCCCGACCACTTGGCCCCAGGCCAGGTGATGCAGGCTGGCGCTGCTGACGCCTAGACGCCGGGCCTGGGCGCGCAAACGCTGGCCCAGTTCGGCTTCCAGCGGCAGAGACGCTTCTTCCATGCCGCTGCCATCGCCCTGCACATCCTGCAAACCGAACGGCAGGGTCGGCTCGTCCACGTCCCCCAGCATCTCGCCGAAGAACGCTTCCTGCTGCACCTGACTCGCCCCGAGCCGGACCTGCGCCACGTAATTGCGGTAAGGCACCGACGCCGGCAACTGTGCCGAACGGCCCTCACTGAACGCTTCGATTTCCTGGCCGAGCAGCGCCAGCGACGTCGCATCGTCGATCAAATGGTGGAACAGCAGAATCGCCACCCAGCTCGCGCCGGCCACGTCTTCGGCGAAGTGCAGACGCATCAATGGCGCCTGGCGCAAATCGAAACGGGTGTGACGCGGGTCGAAACGGGTCTGCAATTGCTCGGCGATGTCGCCCTCACTCGGGTCCAGCGCCACTTCGAAAGCGCCGAGCCGGGCCTCGCGCCAAACCACTTGCACCGGCTCGTCCAGCCCTTCCCACGCCACCGAAGTGCGCAGGATGTCGTGGCGCTCGATCACCGATTGCAGGGACTGCACAAACGTATCCAGTTGCGCGCGACTGCCCATGCGCAGTGTGGCTTGCAGCAAATACGGATCGCCCACTTCAGTGGCCAGATGGTGATAGAGGATGCCTTCCTGCAACGACACCAATCCGTAGATATCCTGAACATTCGCCACACCGCCCGGCACCGTGGCGACGATGCGATCGATCTCGTCCTGGCGCAGGGTGGCCAGGGGCAGCATGTCCGGCGTGATGCGCGCGCAATCGGTGGGAATCCGGTTGTCCGGCACGGCGATCCCGCTGCTGGCTCCGGCGGCAGCGGCCAAAGTCGCCAGGGTTGGCTGGCCAAACAGCACACGCACGTCGGCGCTCAGGTTGACCTGACGCATGCGCTCGATCAGCTTGACCGCCAACAGCGAATGCCCGCCCAGTTCGAAGAAACGGTCGTGGCGCCCGACTTGCTCGACACCGAGCAACTCGACCCACAACGCGGCCAAAGTGATTTCCACCGCGCCTTGCGGCGCTTCATAGTCACGACTGGCATAGGCCGCCGAATCCGGCGTCGGCAAGGCCTTGCGGTCAAGCTTGCCGTTGGCGGTCAGCGGGAACGAGGCCAGGGTCACGAAGGCGCTCGGCACCATGTATTCGGCCAAGGCGCCGAGCAGTTGGGTGCGCAGTTCGGTGGCGGACAGTTGTTCGCCGCCCTTTGCGATCACGTAGGCGACCAGGCGCTTGTCGCCCGGTTCGTCTTCACGAGCGATGACTACGGCTTCGCGGACGTGGTCGCAGGCCGCCAGTTTGGCTTCGATTTCGCCCAGTTCGATGCGGAAACCACGGATTTTCACCTGGTCATCGTTGCGACCGAGGTATTCGAGGTTGCCGTCCGCCAGCCAGCGGCCAAGGTCGCCGGTGCGATACATGCGAGCGTGTGGCGTGTCGCTGAACGGATCGTCCAGGAACCGCGTGGCGTTGAGTTCCGGGCGGTTGAGGTAACCCCGCGCCACACCGGCACCGCCGACATACAACTCACCCTCGACGCCCACTGGCACTGCCTGGCCGTGGGAATCGAGCAGGTACAGGCGCAAGTCAGGAATGCGCTTGCCGATCGGGCTGATGCCGACCAGTTGCGCGTCGGCGGCGGTCAATGGGCGATAGGTCACGTGCACCGTGGTTTCGGTGATCCCGTACATGTTGACCAGTTGCGTCTTGGTGTTGGCTTCGCGGGCGTACCACGGCTTGAGAATCCCGGTTTCCAGCGCTTCGCCGCCGAAAATCACCTGCCGCAGGCTATGCAGCGTGTCGCTCTGGGCAGCAATCAACTGGCGGAAGGCACTTGGTGTCTGGTTCAACACCGTGACGCCGGCTTCGCACAGCAGCGCGTAGCAATCCGCCGGCGAACGGCTGACCAGTTGCGGGACGACCAGCAAGCGTCCGCCATGAATCAAAGCGCCCCAGATTTCCCAGACCGAGAAGTCGAAGGCGAAGGAATGGAACAACGCCCAGACGTCCTGCGGGCCGAAGTTGAACCAGTCTTGCGTCGCTGAAAATAGCCGCGCTACGTTGCGATGCTCGACCATCACGCCTTTTGGCAGACCGGTCGAACCGGAGGTGTAGATCACGTAGGCCAAGTGCTGCGACAGCACGTTAACATCGGGATTGTGCTGAAGATCCGACGCCTCGAGCTGATCGAGCAACAGCACCGGGGCCTCCAGTGCCGGCAGCAATTGAAGCAGACCCGATTGAGTCAGCAGCGCAACCGGTGCGCTGTCGTCGAGCATGAACGTCAGGCGTTCCAGCGGATACGTCGGGTCCAGCGGCACATAGCCTGCGCCGGACTTCAGGATCCCCATCAGACCAACGATCATCTCCAGACCACGTTCAACACAAATCGCCACCCGGTCATCCGGGCGAATGCCCAGCGCCAGCAACTGATGCGCGACCTGATTCGCCCGGGCATTCAACTGGCTGTAGGTTAGTTGTTGATCTTCGTAAACCACTGCAACCGCATCGGGTTGCGCCAGTACCTGGGCTTCAAACTGACCATGGATCGTGCGGTCCTGTTCATACGGCGTCTCAATAGCGTTCCAGGTTTGCAGCGTCAGCACTTCTTCCGGCGTCGGCAGCAGAAAACCATGGACAGGCAACGCGCCGTCCGCCAACCCCTGCTCCAGCACATACATGAAGCGCTTAACCATCGCCTCAACGTCGGTTTGCTTGAAATACGCCTCGTTGTAGGTGAAGTGCATCCACGCCGTTTCATCGTGGGGGCTGGTGCGGATATGGATGGTCAGCGGCGTCTGTTCATGGTTGCTTGAACTCTTGACCACACTGGCCGGCGCCTGCCCATACATGAACTGATGGTCAACCTGCTCATAGGAAAACGACAGGTCGAACAACTGCGCGCGGTCATCACGACGCAGGCCCAACGAACGGTTCATGTCGCTGAGCGGATAACGCTGATGGCGATAGTCCTGCTTGAGGGTGCGCGCGATTTCTTGCGCCAGTTCGGCGAACGACAATTCATCGCTGAACTGCAAACGCACGGCACTCACTTGGGTGAACAAACCCAAGGTATTGCGGAAATTCGCGTTGGAACGGTTGAGGATCGGCAAACCGATCACCAGTTCATCGCGTTCAGGCGTACGCACGAAATAGACATACAGCGCGGCCAGCAGCACGTGGAAGCGCGAGACCTGAAGCGATTGTGCCAAGGCGTCGATGCGGTCGTTCAACGAATGCGCATAACGCTGGGTCACTACGCGGCTCGGCGCCCCGCGATCCGGGTACTGGTCGCGGTAACGCGCGACGAACAACGGCTCCGGCACGTCGCGGTATTTTTCCAGCCAGTACGCCTGGTCACGGGCGAAACGCGGGGAGTCGCGATAACGCGCATCGTCGTGGATGAATTCCACATAAGACGGCGCCGATAGATCCGGCTGCTGGTTATTCTCCAGAGCGCTGTAAAGCTCGCCCACCGAATCGAACATCAGGCTGATGCCCCAGCCATCCTGGATCAGGTGATGAACGTGGGCGACGAAGTAGAACGAGGTTTCGCTGAGCTTGGCCAGGTGAAAACGGAACAACCGACGGCCATCCAGTGGAAACGCGATTTCGATCTGCTGCTGCATCCAGGCCTGCACCGCGGCCTCGGGATCCGCGTGACCGGAAAAGTCCTGCAGCTCAATCTTTTCCACCATGGCGGCGGCCAGCGCCTGCATCGGCGCGCCCGCTTCGCCCACGTTGGGCAGCAGCACGGTGCGCAGGGCATCGTGCTTTTGAATCAGCAACTCGATGGCGCGCTGGAAACGCTCGGGGTCGATGCGGCCCTTGATCTGGATGTAGCCACCGATGGTGTACAGGGGCGAATCGCCCTGGGTCATCTGGTCCAGCCAGATATCGCGCTGCGCGGCGGTCAGCGGGTAGCTTTCGGACAGATCGAGACGTTGATTCATGCTCCGCACTCCATGGCACGCAAGGCCTCAACCAAGGAAAAACCTGTCGCGACAAAGTCGCCCAACGCACGAGCAGCGATAAATTTCATAAGTTCCTTCTCGAAGATTTGTCAGTGCCGCCCGGAACACACAGCACCGGGCACGCTTGGAGTGGGTACGGAATCAATGCGCCGACCCGGCCTGTGGTCAGGCTCGGGGGCGGTGTCGGAAGATTTGGCGTGGTGCTACGCCAGGGAGCTCAAGCTTTTGTCGCGGGCGGTGCAGTTGATATCGGAGACGATGTGCCCGTCGGCCAACTTGATGATGCGGTCGGCCAGTTGGAAGTATTGGTCGTCGTGGGTGATGATCAGCACCGTTTTGCCGCGCCGTTTGAGGTCCGGCAGCAGCTCTTCATAGAAGAATTTCTTGAACGGCGGATCCTGGTCGGCAGCCCATTCATCCAGTACGTAGATCGGCCGGTCTTCCATGTACGCGCAGACCAGCGCCAGGCGTTTTTGCTGGCCGTACGACAGCTCCTTGGTGGTCGAATAGCCGAGCCCGTCGATCTTGATTTTGTCCGCCAGGCCCAGGGTTTCCAGGTACTTTTGGGCCAGCGCGGGGCTACCCTCTTCCTCGTCCGGCCCGATCAGGCGATTGAACAGGTGGAAGTCGGAGAACACCGCGGAGAACAGGTCGCGGAAATCACTGCGGGTGTCATCGTTGATGGCTGTGCCGTCGAGCAGGACTTCGCCGCTTTGCGGGATATAGAGGCCGCAGATCACTTTGGCCAGGGTGCTTTTGCCGCAACCGTTGCCGCCGACGATGTAGATCAGCTCACCGGACTGGATGCTCAAATCGATAGGCCCCAGGCCGAAACCGGTCCCGGTGACTTTGTCCTGGTAGTGCATGCGCACGTCTTTGAGTTCGATGCTGTCCCAGTATTTCTTGTGTTCCAGCAACAGCGTCGCGGGTACTTCCGGATCAACCGGGTCCGGGTGCGGGTCGTTGATCGAGAAGCCAAACTCGGCCAGACGCGTACACGCAATCCGTCCACCCGCCAGGACCGGCATCGCCCCGACCAACAAAGACAACGGTCCCATGATGTAGAGCACCGCGAGGACACTCGCGGTCATGACTTTCGGGTCGAGGGCGATAACCAATGGCGCGGCAAACAGTAGGCAACCGATCAACAGCGACAGGGTGAACTGGCCGACGTTGTCGGCGGCGGTGTACCAAAGACGCTCAATGAAGTTGAAGCGCGCCACCCGCGTGGAAGACGCCTGGATCGCCGAACGGGCGAACCAGCGGCGGCGGATGCCGTTGAGCTTCAGTTCCTTGAGGCCGAACACCAGGGCATGGGTGTATTCGTTGAACGAGGTGAACTCATCACGGACCCGGCCGGAGTAACGAATGCCGCCCAGGAAAAAGAACATATAGAGGATGACGCCGACGACCATCAGCGTCAGGGTCAAGGCGAACACCACCCACGACAGGTACGCCAGGTAGGCGATGCCGAATATAAATACGGTCGCCTCGATCAACACCGTGGGCATGACCACCAGTGTGGTGTTCAACTGCGGGATGTCGTTGGTCAACATGGTCAGCACGTTGGGCGGGCCACGGCGGTCGACTTCTTCCAGCGGCGTGCCAAGGATCTTGCGGCACAGGGCGATGCGCAACCGGGTCATGATGCGCATGCTGGCGTAGGCCGGAAACAGCGCGGCGCCGTTGCGGAAGATCAGCGCCACCACACTCAGCCCGACAAACCAGATCAGTGCATCGGTGCGCGAGCCTTCTTCATGAATGGCTTTGTTGATCACGCTGACCACGGCGATGGACGCCACGCCGCTGATGATGCCGGTGATCAAGGTGAAGAAGGTCAGCCAAGGATGACTGCGCCACAACAGACGCATGACCGAGCCGGGTTTCGGCTTTTTGTCCTTCTTTGGCTTCTTCTCTTTCTTCTCGCCTTTCATTGATCGCTATCCTCAAATGGGCTCACCGCAGGGCATCAAGTGTACGGAGCGTGAGCAAAACGGCTGTCCCGGATTGCCGGTACAAAACCGTAAATGCCTGGCACCCGACCGCAGTTATTGTTCCTGCCAGACATCGTTTCTGGCGGTCATCTCGCCCATGGCCACCACAATCAGGCGCGGCTCTTCATACGGGTCACGGGCGTGGGCGGTGAGCATGTTGTCGAGCATCACCACATCGCCTTTCTGCCAGTCGAAGCGCACCGCGCAGGACTCATACGCTTCGCCGAGCAACGCCATGACCTCGTCTTCGATGGGTGTGCCGTCGCCGTAACTGACCATGCGTGGCAAGCGGTCTTCACCGAACATGTCGAGCAGGTCTTCGCGCATTTCCTCGCCCAGGCAGAACGGGTGATGCAGCTGCACCTGATTGAAAAACGCCGATTCCCCGGTCACCGGGTGCTTGATCACCGCCGGGCAGCGGGTGCGAATCTGCAAGGTATCGGCGTCGAGCCAGGCGCAGTCGGTGCCCTGCTCGCAGCAACGGGCCTCGACCACTGCGGGGTCGTCGACACCGAAGAAGTTCTGCCAGCTCGGCTCGACGCCCTTAGTGAAGGTGCGGCTGTACGAGAGCGCCTTGCGCTCGAAGGTCTCGACGATCTCGGCGGGCAGCAGGCGGATCATTTGGCGGATGTCCACCAGGGGTGTTGCGCCGCCGACGCGGGATGGTTTTTCGCAGAAGAACCATTGCTTGCGTGGCCAGCTTTCGAGGTGCGAACTCTCGTTGTGGTAGAGGATCATTTCGCGCTCGGGATAAGGCGTCGAACGATAGACATTGCGCCCGCCCTCCTTCTTCGGCAGGTCGCCGTAGCTGCCGTGCAGACCGGGTGACAGTGCCTCGGCGAAGGCTTCGAAGGACGCCACCGTGTCGAGCCCGAAGCCGCGAAAAAGCACGGCGCCATGCCGACACAACAAGGCCTCGACCGCCTCGCGCCGGGCCGAGGCCCACGCCGCGAAATCCAGGCCAGGGGTGACCGGTTCGATCACCACCGGCAAGGTCAGCCCGGGGTTCAACAAAGAAAGCCGGACTGATTCATCCAGACCGTTGTCAGCCCAACCAACAGCCGCAGTTTCAAGATTCATGCACAACTCCCAAGCCATATGGATCGATCGCGCAAGGATCAAAACATTGCGGGTGGGTCATGTCTGTAACTGCAAACAGGGACACCCCACTGAATCCCGGCCATACATTGCCCCCGTAGCAGCTGTCGAGCGAAGCGAGGCAGCGTTCGGCGGCGAAGCCGTCGTCAACCCAAAGCACGCGGTCTACCTGAAACACCGCGTTGGCGGATTTTGCGACGGCTGCGCCGCCGAACGCTGCCTCGCTTCGCTCGACAGCTGCTACGGGATTTGCGCTATCCCCTTCCCGACTTGCGCTTGTCCCCATTTCCCGCGACAGACATGCGCTTGAACACGGTGCTGAAATACGGCAGCTGCGAATCGCGGTCGGTCCCTGGATACCTGTCCGGTGGGCTGTCGAATGGCCTCGCCTGTCGAGGCCACCGCGATGCACCTTTCCCCATTCACTGGAGCGTTAGTCATGCCGATCACCAACACGGGCGGGGCGCTGAACTCCGCGTCATCGCCTCTCAAACCCGCAGCGTTGCTGCATGAGTTGTTCAGTGCCAAGGCCCGCGAATTTCCCGAGCGAACGGCTGTGTCCGACGAAACCCGGGCCTTGAGCTATGCGGAACTGGAAGCCGTTTCATCGAAACTCGCGGCACGCCTGCGTCATGAAGGGGTGACTGACGGCATGCTCGTGGGCCTGTGCCTGGAGCGCAGCGCCGACCTAGTGATCGGCCTGCTCGGCATTCTGAAAGCCGGCGCCGCCTATGTGCCGGTTGACCCGCTGTACCCGGCCAAACGCCTCGAACACATCGTGCGCGACAGCGGCATCAGCTTGATGATTTCCTCGAAAGATGTCGCCAGCGTTCCGGCAACTCCGTCGCTGCGTGTGTTGCACCTTGACGCTCTGCTGAGCGGCCCTGAAGTCGAAACAACCGCACCAAAACTCAATGCGGCGACAGCACCGGCGTATGTGATCTACACCTCCGGCTCGACCGGTGAACCCAAGGGCGTATTGGTCGCGCATGGCAACGTGAGTAGCTTGCTGGAGAGCACGCAACGCTCGTACGGTTTCTCGAAAACCGATGTCTGGTCGATGTTCCACTCCATCGGTTTCGACTTTTCCGTGTGGGAAATCTGGGGCGCGCTGGCCCATGGCGGCCAGGTTGCCGTGGTGCCTTACGACGTGTCGCGCTCGCCGGAATCGTTCCGCAAGTGGCTGGTGCGCAACGGCGTGACCGTGCTCAGCCAGACCCCTTCGGCGTTCCGTGGTCTCGACGAGGTTGACCGCCTGGCCAAGGATCGCCTGGCCCTGCGCTATGTGGTGTTCGGGGGCGAAGCCTTGCCGGCCACGGTGCTGCGTCCTTGGGTCGAGCGTCACGGCGATGAAAAGCCCGCGCTGATCAACATGTACGGCATCACCGAAGCCACGGTTCACACTACCTACAAACGGGTGCGCGGCCAGGATCTGGAAAGCTCGGCGATGGTGTCTATCGGTCAGCCACTGGATGGCTGGAAACTCAACCTGCTGGATGTGAATCAGGTGCCGGTAGCCCAAGGCTCGACCGGCGAACTGTATATCGAAGGTGCCGGCGTTGCGCAGGGTTACCTGAATCGAATTGCGCTGAGTGCCGAACGCTTCGTCACCCTGCCCGGCCACACCAGCCCGGCCTATCGCACGGGCGATCTGTTGATGCAGGGCGCCGATGGCGAATATCGCTACGTCGGGCGTTGCGACGAACAGCTGAAGATCCGTGGTTTCCGCATCGAGCCGGGTGAAGTCGAAGCCTGCCTGCAAACCAGCACCGCCCTCTCGGCCTGCCACGTCGGCGCTCACGATTATGGCGATGGCGACTGGCGCCTGATCGCCTACGTCGTGCCCACCGACGGCCCGAGTGCCTGGACCGAACAATCCCGTGCGCAACTCGCGGCACTGGCGTCGGACAACCTGCCCGACTACATGCGCCCTTCCGCCTACATCGTGCTCCCGGCCTTGCCGATGACCGCCCACGGCAAGATCGACAAGGCGCAGCTGCCTTCGCCGTTGGCCGAGACGTCCGCGCCTGTGCAATCAGGGCTTACCGAGCATGAGAAGTTCGTGCTGCGGGTCTGGTCCGACGACATCGGCCTGAAGTGCATCGGTCTCAACGATGACTTCTTCGACTTCGGCGGCACCTCCCTGGCGCTGATCCGTTCGCTGAGCAAGCTTAAAACGCATTACCAAATCAATCTGGACCCAGGCGTTCTTGCCGATGGTGCGACCGCCAAGGTCCTCGCTGGCTGCATTAATTCGCTTGTTCACGCCCACCACCAAAAGGAAGAAGCAAATGTCTGAAGTCGCGGTTAGAACATTCAATCTGACGAAGGAAGAACGAGAGTCGTTCGAAAAGAACGGCTTCATCGGCCCCTTCACGGCCTACACCCCGGAAGAAATGAAAGAAGCCTGGAAACGTACCCGCCTGCGCCTGCTCGACCGCAGCGCTGCGGCCTATCAGGATCTGGATGCGATTTCGGGCGCCACCAACATCGCCAACTATGATCGCCACCTGGATGACGATTTCCTCGCCGACCATATCTGCCGCGCCGAAATCACCGACCGCATCCAAAGCATCCTCGGCCCTGAAGTGCTGTGCTGGCGTACCGAATTTTTCCCGAAATACCCGGGCGATGAAGGCACCGATTGGCACCAAGCCGACACCTTCGCGAACGCCTCGGGCAAACCGCAAATCATCTGGCCGGAGAACGAAGAGTTCGGCGGCACCATTACCGTGTGGACTGCGTTTACCGACGCGAATATCGCCAACGGCTGCCTGCAATTCATTCCGGGCACGCAGAACAGCATGAATTACGACGAAACCAAGCGCATGAGCTATGACCCCGAGAACGCCACCGGGGTGGTCAAGGACGGCGTTCGTCGTGGTTTCTTCGGCTACGACTACCGCCAGTTGCAGATCGACGAGAACTGGAAGCCTGACGAAGCCGCTGCCGTGCCGATGCAAATGAAGGCCGGCCAGTTCATCATTTTCTGGTCCACACTGATGCACGCCTCCTACCCGCACAGCGGCGAATCCCAGGAAATGCGCATGGGGTTTGCCTCGCGCTACGTGCCGTCCTTCGTGAAAATTTACCCGGACTCGGACCACATCGAAGAGTACGGCGGCAAGATCAGCCTGGAGAAATACGGCGCGGTGCAGGTGCTCGGTAATTCGTCTCCGGACTACAACCGCCTGGTGACCGAGACCACCCGAGGCAAGAAATTCGGCTCGGAATAAAGTCGGTTCAAGCAACGTTGCCTAACAGGAGCACCCTTTCCATGTCCCTTCCCACCGACGCCGCAACGCGCCTGTGCGAGACAGTCAGGATGCTCCGGCATCTTGCCGCCAACCTGCCGGCTCCGGTTCGCCTGTGTTTCTTCGCCGGGGGAGACGACAGCACACCTGTCGCCGCCTCCCCGGCGCTGGTCGCCACAGAGCACGCCGTGACTCGCGCGTTGGCCCACGTTGGCGTCAGCGCCGTGCAGTATTTGCACGGCGCGTCGGCGCAACTGTCGTCGTTCGAATTGTTTATCAGCAAGAAGATTTCCCAGGCCCTGGACTTTCGCTATGACGCATTCGATGCGCCGGAGCGATTTGAGGCCGTGCTGGCGTCTTTCGATTTCAGCGGCGCCGTGCCGCAGATCGAAATGTCGCGCCTGATCACCCGGGATGGCGTCCCGCTGGCAGTCTATGCCAGCAACCATCGGCAACGCCCGCCCATCGTCCTCGCCCTGCCCTGCGGCATGCCGTTTGACCTTTGCCGCGACTGGTTCGACGCGCTGAGCGAACGGTACTTTGTCGTGACCTGGGAAACCCGGGGGTTGTTTGGTGACTGTGAAGCCTTCGACCAGGTGGGTGTCGATACCCATGACCAGGTCGCCGATCTGTTCGCGGTGATGGATCATTTCGAGTTGCACAGTGCACACCTGATGGGCATCTGCGGTGGTGCGGCGATTGTGCTGTGCGCCGCGGCCGTGCATGGCGAACGCGCGCAGTCGTTGAGCCTGTGGCACGGCGACTACAACCTGGGCGATGACAGCCTGCGCACGCCACACCAGCAAAACTTCGAATGGCTAATGGAAACCGCCGCGCAGGACCGGGAGGAGGCTCAGGACCTGCAGGCGATGTTCGTTGACCAGAAGACGCTGGCGACCACGCCGGAACCGATCGCTCATACGGTGCTGTTTCCTTACGTCAACCCGGAGCTTTTCTACCGTTACGCCCGTCTCAACGATGCACTGAACAAAACCGAGTTGCTCCCGATCCTGCCCCGGATCACCGTGCCGACGCTGGTGGTGGCTGGGGACAGCGATAGCACCACGCATATCGGTGGGTCGCGATTGATTGCGCAGTCCATTGAAGGGGCGACGTTGCATATCGAAAAGGACGGCAGCCATTTGGCGTTCTTCGAACGGGCGGCGGAGTCGAAGAAAACAGCGTTTGAGTTCATCGACGCAACGCTTGAATTGGCTGAGGTCTGAAACACTAAACCCCCTAACCTAACACCAACCCCCTGTGGGAGCGGGCTTGCTCGCGAAGGCGGCGTATCAGTCACTGCTCATGTTGACTGACACGCCCTCATCGCGAGCAAGCTCGCTCCCACATTTGTTTCGCGTAGTTCGCAGGATTTGTGACCAACCCCGGACCCTGTGGGAGCGAGCTTGCTCGCGATGGCGGTGGCACAGGCAATCATTGTGTTGCCTGACACACCGCCTTCGCGAGCAAGCCCGCTCCCACATTTGTTTTGGGGATGTTCACAAGATCTGTGGTCGCCACAGATCCCTGTAGGAGCGGGCTTTCTCGCGAAGGCGTCGGCCCAGTCACTACTCATGCTGACTGGCACACCGCTTTCGCGGGCAAGCCTCGCTCCTACAGAACCGCATCGGCGGGGGTTAATGCGCTGCTGTCCTCATCCCGCACCAGCCGATCCAGTCGCCGCATCGGCCGATAGATCAGCGTGCCCAGGCACAGCAGCACACTCACCGCACCCGCCACCACAAACAGCAGCGCCACGCCCCGGCCCTTGCCGACGCCGAGCCAGCCACCGATGGACTCGACAAATCGCCCACCCGGCTCAAGTGCCGGCTGGAACCAGTGATCGACAATCAAGCCGCCACCAAAGATCGCAATGCTGGTAGCCGCAATGATCAACATGCTGATCAGCGCAAACACACTGGCCCGCGACCCGGTCGGGATCTTGCGCATCCACAGCGCACTGACACCACCATCAGCCACGCTGGCCGCCGCAATGGCTACGAACACCACCGCGCAGTAGGCCGTCGTGCCCGACACCAGACCAATGCTGACCACACACAGCGACAACACCAGGTCGGCACAGGCAATCAACACCATCAACCGCCCCGGATTACCGACAAATATCAACAATCCAGCGCCAGACAATCCGCCCAACGCCGCCCAGGTGTACACCACGCCCAACGTCTGGCTGGTGTGCATCGACAGCAGCAACGGCGTGATCATCAACGTCACCATCGACAACAACGCATTGCGCAGCATGGTGTAGACCAGCAATCCCGCCATCAACCGTTCGGTTTTGAAGAAGCCCAACGCATCAGTGACATTGCGCACTGCGCCACGCATCACCGATCCCGCACTCGCACCGCCGCTTTTAATTACGGGCGCGCGCGCATGGGAAAACGCCTTGATCACCAGCAACGTGCCTGAACAGAAGGTAATCAGGTCAATCGCGACAATCGTCACCAACCCGGCCTGGGCCATCAGGATGCCAGCCAACAGCGGCCCCACCAGCGCCGAGGCGTTCTTGCTGATGCCCATCAACCCCGAGGCACGAGTGAATTTGTCCGGCTTGACGATCGAATTGACCGCCGCCTGATAAGCCGGCTGCCGGAACGAACTGACGATCGACGCCAACGCGTTGAACACATACAGATGCAACGGTTCCAGTCGATCGGTCCAGAGCAACGCCATCACCACGAACAGCATCGCCGCGAGCAGCACGTCGCTACAGACAATGATGACTTTGTGGCTGACCCGATCCGCCAATCCTCCGGCCAACGGCAAAAAAATGATCGCTGGCAACGTCGCGGCCAACACCACATTGGCAAACGCCACGGCGGATCCGGTGTGGTTGTAGACCCAGACACCCAGGGCGAACTCCATCAGCGCGGTACCGATCACCGCGAGGGATTCGCCCATCCACAGGAAATAGAAACCGCGCCCAAGGGAAAAGTCTGGGCGGGCCGACTTGAAGATCACCGTTTGACCAGGCGCGCAACGCCATGCAGCAAGCGGTACGCCAGGGAATACACCACCGCGCCGAGCACCAGCGGTGCCGCCGGCGTGAACAGATACGTGCGCGCCACTTTGCGGGCGATGGGATAGCGCAGGTCACCGTTGATGTGCAAAGGCGTGCCGAAGGTCGCGGCGACGGTGATGCCGAAATCTTCGCCAATCGACTCCACCGCATGCCACCACAGCGCCGGGATATACAGCGCATCGCCCGGTTCGACCACAGCGCGGGTCGGGCGCAATGCGCGGGTGCCGGGGAAACGCTCGGTGTCGATATTGAACAGGTAACCCTCGTTCTCGATCACCGGCCGCAAGCCTTCCCAACTCGCATCGTCGGGCGGCAACAAGAGGATTTCCTTGGCACCGATCACCTGAGTCATAAAGGTTTCGTCAGTGGCATGGAAGTGCCAGTCGGTATAGGAATCGCGGTACAGGAAACCGCGATAAGACGGGTAACGTCGGGCTTTGCTCAGCACCGGCATGAACGGCATGCCCGCGACGTCGTCCTTCATCTTCTCGAACGCCGCGCCTTCGGTGAAACCGCAGCTGTCAGCCACCAACGGTCCCCCCTCAACCTTCAACTCGTCGAGAAAATCATGGAACAAGATGTCCCGGTGGCGTGCGTCTGCCTGTTCGGTCAACGCGGCTTTGACCTCGGGCCCGGACCAACCGATCACCTCTGAGACCATCGCCGAACGCACCACCACCGGGCTATTGGGCGAGTTCGCCCGCAGGTACTCGGTGTCGGTCCATTTGGTGAACGCCGGCCAGTGGCGCACGGCGTTTTTGATCAGGCAGGGACGGTTCTTGGTGACATAGATACGCATGAAATCGGCTTTGGAGATTGCATGCGCATCGATCACTTCAACCGCCGCGGCTTCAGCGTAATTGGGGAATCGGGTCAGGCTCCAGGGCTTGACCGCAGGACGGTCCGTTTCGGCTGTCATGTTCATTTCAATGGCTCTCGCAAGTACACCCAAGGGATGGCGTTCGGTCTCTGGGAAAGCATCGATTTTTCTCGAGACAGTCGAGAGCCGGACACGGGCTGGCTGAAGATTTTGCTCGGGCTTTTATAGCAGCCCACTCCCCAGATCCAAAGCGCCGCGCCGGTGCATCGGCACGCTTGTCCCTGCTTCCCATGACAGACAGTCGGCCGTGGATGTTCTAATTTTTTCCGACCCTGTGGAGAGACCGTCAAGGCGCTCGAACGACCAGTCCGCGCCGCGAAAATCGCCCTCTCCACGACCTACGTTTCGTCACGTCGATGCTCAGCCCAGCCCCTCAGGTATATCTGCCCATCGAACGGAGACGAGCCTTAATTGACTTAGAAACAGGTGTTTCCGATATGGCTTCGTCTACCGATATGGCGCTTTCCAACGACCTCGAAAATGACAACCAGCCCCATGAGCTGGCGTCGGTCCAACAAGGCATCTGGCTCGATCAGATGGCCCACCCGGAACTGCCCTACTACAACATCGGCATGGTCCTGGAGATCAAGGGTCGGATCGATGTGCAGTTGCTGGAAAAAGCCATCGAACTGATCGCCAATCGGCACGATGCCCTGCGCCTGAGCTTCAGCCATGAAGGTGGCGTCGCGCGCCAGAGCGTGTTGCCGTCGATCGAAGTGAAGCTCGACGTCGTCGATTTTTCCGAGGAAGACACCGCCGCCGGACTGGCCATGGCCTACGTGCGTGAAGCCTTCCGCAAGCCGTTCGACAAACTGACCGGCAAGCTGTGGGAAGCGCGATTGGTGCGCTGCGGCCCGGAACGTTTCTACTGGCTGAACCGCTATCACCACCTCGTCACGGACGGCGCCAGTGTCTCGTTGATCGGCCATGCGGTCAGTGATGCCTACAACGGTTTGCTCGCCGGTGACGACAACCCGCCCGAAGGGCATTCCTACATTTCCTTCCTCGCCGAAGACCGCAGCTACATCGAATCGACCCGTTTCGAACGCGACCGGGCGTTCTGGCATGAGAAGTTTGCCCAACTGCCACCGGCGCTGTTGCAGCAAAGGGTTGCAGTCGCCGGCAGCGGCATCGCCCCGAGTGCGCAGGCGCAAGCGATGATGCCCCGGGCGCTGTTCGACGGGTTGGCGCAGTTCGCCAGTGGCCATGGCATGTCCCTCGCCCACGTATTGATGACCGTTCTCGCCACCTACTTCTGCCGCACCGAAGGCGTGGACGAGATCGTGATCGGCATGCCCGTGCACAACCGCACCACCGCGCGCCAAAAGGCCACGGTCGGCATGTTCTCCTCCCTCAGCCCGATCCTGCTTGAAGTCGACCCGCAAGCCTCGTTGCTGGACCTGATGCAGGTCGTCGCCACGCAGCTGCGCAAATGCTACCGCCACCAGCGCTTCCCGATCGCCGAGTTGAACCGTTCGCTGAAACTGGCGCAGCAAGGCCGTCGGCAACTGTTCGACATCTCGCTGTCCTTCGAAAGCCTCGACGGCGATATCCATTTCGGTGGCATGCCGTCGGAGGTGTTCACCCTCGACAACGGATATGAGCGCACGCCGTTGGCGATTTTTGTGCGTGACTACCACCCGAACGAAGACGTGTACCTGGACTTCAACTTCAACACCGCGTTCTTCACCCTCGACGAAGTGCAGCAGCTGCAACAGCGCATTCTTTCGATGCTGGAAACGGTCATCGAACACCACGCGTTGCCGGTCGGGCACTTCCCGATCATGCCTGCGGCAGAGCGGCAGCAACTGCTCGGCGAGTTCAACGCCACCGAGCGCGACTATCCCCGGGATCTATTGATCCACGAACTGTTCGAGCAACAAGTTGCACTGCGTCCGGCGGCCAATGCAGTCAGCGACGACAGCGGTCAGGTGTTGAGCTACGCCGAACTCAACCGCCAGTCCAATCAGCTGGCCCATCGGCTGATCGAACTGGGTGTCGGCCCTGACGCAAGGGTTGCCGTATGCCTGCGCCGCAGTCCGGAGATGGTGATTGCCCTGCTGGCGATCCTCAAGGCTGGTGGCGCCTACGTGCCGATTGATCCGGATCTACCGGTTTCTCGCCGCGAATACATGCTCGATGACAGCGCACCACTGGCGGTGTTGAGCAGCGAAGCGCTGCTGGCGACCCTGCCCGCGCTGAGCGTGCCGGTATTGGTGCTGGATCGCGATGCCCATGATTTCCCCGACACCAATCCGCACGTGTCGGGCCTCAACGCCACACACCTGGCCTACGTGCTCTACACCTCGGGTTCGACCGGCATGCCCAAAGGCGTGATGAACGAGCATCGCGGGGTGGTCAACCGGTTGCTTTGGGCGCGGGATGAATACCGCGTCGATGAAACCGACCGGGTCCTGCAAAAGACCCCATTCGGCTTCGACGTGTCGGTCTGGGAATTCTTCCTGCCGTTGCTCGCGGGTGCGCAACTGGTGATGGCGCGTCCGGGCGGCCATCAGGAGCCTATCTATATCGCAAAAGTGATTCGCAGCGCCGGCATCACCATGCTGCACTTCGTGCCGTCGATGCTTGAGCTGTTCCTCGAAGACCGCGACAGCCAAGGCTTCCCCGACCTGCGTCGGGTGCTGTGCAGCGGCGAAGCCCTGCCCCGCAGTTTGCAAAAGCGCTTCGAACAACAACTGGCCGAGGTCGAGCTGCATAACCTTTACGGCCCGACCGAAGCCGCCATCGACGTCACCGCCTGGCACTGCCGTCCGACCGATCGCGGCGACAGCGTGCCGATTGGCCGACCAATCGCCAATATCCAGATCCGCATCCTCGACAGCTTTGGCGAACCCACGCCGAAGGGCGTCGCCGGGGAAATCAATATCGGTGGCGTTGGCGTAGCCAGGGGTTACCTGAACCTGCCGGAACTGAGTGCCGAGCGTTTTGTGGCCGATCCGTTTTCTAAGGATCCCGAGGCTCGCCTCTACAAAACCGGGGACCTGGGTCGCTGGTTGGCGGATGGTTCGATCGAGTACATGGGCCGCAATGACTTCCAGGTGAAGATTCGCGGTTTCCGTATCGAGTTGGGCGAGATCGAAGCCAAGCTGGCCAACCACCCTGATGTGAAAGAAACCGTGGTCCTGGCGCGCGAAGATGCGTTGGGTGAGAAACGTCTGGTGGCCTATTACACGACCACCGATGAAGCGCTGGAGACTGAAACCCTGCGTTCGCACCTGCAAGCGTTGTTGCCGGAGTACATGGTACCGGCGGCGTATGTGCGCCTCGATGCGCTACCGCTGACCTCCAACGGCAAGCTGGATCGCAAGGCATTGCCGGCGCCGGATCTGGCGTCGCTGGTTACCCGCACTTACGAACCCCCGGTGGGTGAAGTCGAAATTGCCCTGGCGCAGATTTGGCAAGACTTGTTGGGCTTGCCGCAGGTGGGTCGTCAGGATCAGTTTTTCGAACTCGGTGGCCATTCGCTGCTGGCGATTCAGTTGATTTCCCAGGTGCGTTTGCAACTGGGCGTGGAACTCGGTCTGGCTGACTTGTTTGCCCAGCCTGAACTCGCCGCACTGGCGCAAGCCGTCGCCGAGGCCAGTCGCAGCACCTTGCCGGAGATCGTTACGGTTTCCCGCGAGGAAGATCTGCCGCTGTCCTTCGCCCAGCAACGCTTGTGGTTCCTGGCACAGATGGAAGGTGGCAGCGCGGCGTATCACATGCCGGCGGGCCTGCGTTTGCGCGGCACGTTGGATACGGACGCGCTGCAACGGGCGCTGGATCGCATCGTGTTCCGTCACGAAGCGTTGCGCACCACTTTCGTCCAGGCTCAAGGCGAGGACGCTGTCCAGCGCATCGCCCCGGCGAACAGTGGCTTTGCCCTGCGCCAATACGATCTGCGCGGTCAGACCGATACCGAAGCGCAATGGCAGGCTCTGGCGGCTGAGGAAGAAGCCGAGCTGTTTGATCTGGAACACGGCCCGTTGATTCGCGGGCGCTTGATTCGCCTGAATGCTCAGGACCATGTGTTGCTGGTGACCATGCATCACATCGTCTCGGATGGCTGGTCGATTGGCGTGCTGACCAACGAACTGGCGGCGCTGTACGAAGCGTTCCGCCATGGCCTGGACGATCCACTGCCGGCGCTGGCGGTGCAATACGCCGACTACGCCGTGTGGCAACGTCGCTGGTTGAGCGGTGAAGTGCTGCAAACCCAGAACAATTACTGGCAACAAAGTCTGGCCGATGCGCCGGCATTGCTGATGTTGCCGACCGATCGCCCGCGCCCGGTGGAACAGGATTACGCCGGTGCTGCGCTGTCAGTCGCGTTCGACGCCAATCTGACCGCAGACCTGAAAAACCTGAGCCAACGCCACGGCACCACGTTGTACATGACGTTGATGGCGGGTTGGGCGGCGTTGTTAAGCCGTCTCTCGGGGCAGGACGAAGTGGTGATCGGTTCGCCGGTGGCCAACCGTCTGCGCGCCGAGGTCGAAGGCTTGATCGGTTTCTTCGTCAACACCCTGGCGGTGCGGGTCGATGTCTCCGGCGCCCTGAATGTTGAGAATCTGCTGGCTCGGGTCAAGGCGCAAACCCTCGGCGCCCAGGCCCATCAGGACCTGCCGTTCGAACAAGTGGTGGAAGCGCTGAACCCGGTGCGTAGTCTGGCTCACAGTCCGTTGTTCCAGGCGATGTTGTCCTGGCAGACCGCCAACGGCGACGACCTGGTGCTCGGTGAGCTGAAACTCGAAACCCTGGGCATGACCAACCGTGTAGCCAAGTTCGATTTGTCGCTGGAACTCGGTGAGGTCGGCGGGCAACTGCTCGGCACGCTGGAATACGCCACGGCGTTGTTCGATGAGCGCACGGTGCAGCGTTATCTCGGTTATTTCGAACGGGTATTGCGTGGCATGGTGGCCGACGATCAGGCGCAGGTCGATCAGATCGAGTTGCTCGATGCCGGCGAGCGCCAGCGTTTGCTGGTTGACCTCAACGCCACACGCGCTCCGTATCCGCGCGACAAAACCATTCACCAGTTGTTTGAAGCCCAGGCCGAAGCGCAACCGGATGCCATCGCGGTGGTGTTTGACGGCGAGCAGATGAGCTACGCCGAACTCAATCGTCAGGCCAACCAGATGGCGCATCACTTGATCGGTTTGGGCATTCGTCCGGATGATCGGGTGGCGATTTGCGTCGAACGTGGCGCGGAAATGCTGGTTGGTTTGCTGGCGATCCTGAAATCCGGTGCGGGTTATGTGCCGCTGGATCCGGCTTATCCGGCTGAACGATTGGCCTACATGCTGAGCGACAGCACCCCTTCGGTGTTGCTGACCCAACGTGCATTACAAGCGAATTTGCCAACTCTGGACATTCCGGTGGTCCTGCTCGATAAAGCCGAACGCATCGCCGACGGTTACGACGACAACCCGGTGATCCTGTCCCTCGGCGTGCGTCATTTGGCCTACGTGATCTACACCTCCGGCTCGACCGGCACCCCGAAAGGCGTGATGATCGAACACCGTGGGTTGGTCAACTACACCCTCGACGCGATTCGGTTATTCGGGCTCACAAATGCCGACACCGTGCTACAACAAAACACCCTGAACTTCGATTTGTCGGTGGAAGAAATCTTCCCGGCGCTGATTGCCGGTGCGACCCTCGCGCCGAGCCGCAGCATCTTCGGCACCTCCCAGGACGACATCCGTCCCACCTTCCTGCACCTGACCGCCGCTCACTGGCACACCCTGGCCGCCGAATGGCACTACAACCCGAAACTGGCCCAGGACCAGTTGCGCGACGTACGGCTGATCAACGTCACCGGCGACGCACTCTCCACGCAAAAACTGCAAATGTGGGAACAGATCCGCCCGGCGCACACCAAACTGGTCAACACCTACGGTCCGACCGAAGCCACCGTTTCCTGCACCGCGAGCTACGTGACCTTTGAAGCGCTGAACAGCAATGCGAGCATCGGTACGCCGATGGCCAACACGCGGATTTACCTGCTCGATGCGCACCTGAAACCAGTGCCCTTCGGCGTTACTGGCGAAATCTACATCGGCGGCGACGGCGTGGCGCGCGGTTATCTGAATCTCGACAAAATCACCGCCGAACGCTTCCTGCCTGACCCCTTCAGCAACCTCGCCAGCGCTCGTCTCTACAAAACCGGCGACCTCGCACGCTACCGCCCGGACGGCGGCCTCGAATACCAGGGCCGCAACGATTTCCAGGTCAAGGTTCGAGGTTTCCGTATCGAACTCGGCGAGATTGAAGCGCGATTAGGCGAGTGCACCGGCGTAAAAGAAGCCGCCGTGATCGTCCGCGAAGACGCACCGGGGGATAAACGTCTGGTCGCTTATGTGGTCCCGCAAGCCAATACAACTTTGACCGCCGCCAACCTGCGCGCCCAACTCGCGCCGCTGCTGGCCGAATACATGCTGCCAAGCGCGTTCGTCAGCCTAGACGCGCTGCCACTGACACCCAACCGCAAGCTCGACCGCCGAGCGCTGCCAGCGCCCGACGCCGCAGCCTTTGCCAACCGCACCCACGAAGCCGCGAAAGGCTCGACCGAAATCGCCCTCGCCCAGATCTGGCAAAGCTTGCTCAAAGTCGATGCCGTAGGCCGCCACGACCACTTCTTCGAACTCGGCGGCCATTCGCTGTTGGCTGTCAGCCTGATCGAACGCCTGCGCCAGCAAAATCTGGTCGCCGACGTGCGCACCGTATTCACCTCGCCGACCCTGCACGACATGGCCCAGGCGATTGATCGCGACACCCGCGACCTGTTCCAGGCCCCGGCCAATCGCATTCCGGCCGACTGCACTGCACTGACTCCGGACCTGTTGCCTCTGGTCGAGCTCGAACAAACACACATCGACCGCATCGTTGCCAACACCCCCGGCGGCGCCGCGAATATCCAGGACATCTACCCGCTGGTGCCGTTGCAACAGGGCATCCTGTTCCACCACTTGCTCGGTCATGAAGGCGACGCCTACCTGGTGCGCTCGCTGATCGAGTTCGATGACCGCAGCCGCCTCGACGCCTTCGTCGCGGCGCTGCAACAGGTCATCGACCGCCACGACATCCTGCGCACCGCCGTGCAATGGACCGGCCTGCCGCACGCGGTGCAAATCGTCCAGCGCCACGCGGTGCTGCCGGTGCATACCGTCACGCTCAATGATCAAGAAGACGCGCTGGCCCAGCTCGAAAACATCAGCGATCCACGTCACCTGCGCCTCGACCTGACCAAGGCAC
The DNA here is from genome assembly GCF_024296925.1 of Pseudomonas nunensis. NCBI lineage: Bacteria > Pseudomonadati > Pseudomonadota > Gammaproteobacteria > Pseudomonadales > Pseudomonadaceae > Pseudomonas > Pseudomonas nunensis. The sequence continues at coordinate 2,198,949 of NZ_CP101125.1, read as the reverse complement.
CGCTACTCTGCGCCCATATCGCCAAGGATCCGCAGTCGCCACGCTGGTTGCTGTCACTGCTCGATCACCACATGGTCAGCGACCACGTCACGCTGGGGATTCTCCTCGAAGAAGTGCAAGCGATCCTCAATGGCGACAGCGCCAGCTTGCCGGCACCGCTGCCTTACCGTGACTTCGTGGCGCAGACCCTCGCGAGTCCGCCACAGGTCCATGAAGCCTATTTCCGCCAGCGTCTGGCGGATATCGACGAACCCACCGCGCCGTTCGACTTGCTGAATATTCAGGGCGACGGCAGCGACGTTTCGATGGTCAACGTGCGTCTAGAGACCACGCTGGCCCGCAACATCCGCGTTGCCGCGCGTAAACGTGGCGTCACCCCGGCAGTGCTGTTCCATATTGCCTGGGCGCTGGTGCTCGCACGCTGCACCGGGCGCAACGATGTGGTGTTCGGCACCGTGGTGTCGGGACGTTTGCAAGGTTCGGCGGGTGCCGAACGGGCGCTCGGGGTGTTTATCAATACCCTGCCAGTGCGTGTGCACCTGGACGAACAGACCACGCCCGCGCTGGTCGCCGATACTTATCGCGATCTGAGCGCCCTGCTCGCCCACGAACAGGCATCGCTCGCGCTGGCCCAGCGTTGCAGTGGCTTGTCCGCTGGCCTGCCGCTGTTTACTACCCTGCTCAACTATCGCCATCAGACCGGCGACGCGTCGCTGGCTAATGAAGATCAAGTGCTGGCGTGGGAAGGCATCCGCTTCCTGAGCAACGAAGAGCGCACCGGTTACCCGATCGAGATCGCCGTGGCGGATGAAGGCGAAGACTTCTCCCTGAGCGCCCAAGCCACCGCAGGCATTGATCCACAGCGCATCGCCGCTTACATGACCCACGCCGTCACCGCGCTGGTTGAGGCCCTTGAACACAACCCCGAGCAGCTGGCCGACACCCTCGACGTACTGCCCGCCACTGAGCGTCAACAACTGCTCGGCGGCTTCAATGCCACCGCCACTGACTTCGATCTGTCGCAGCCGGTGCAGATGTTGTTTGAAGCCCAGGTGCGCGTGCGGCCCGAGGCGATTGCGCTGGTCTACGAGGATCAGCAACTCACCTACGCCCAGCTCAACCGCCGCGCCAACCAGCTCGCACGGCGCCTGATCGCCCTCGGCCTGCAACCGGACCAGCGTGTTGCCCTGTGTGCCGAGCGCAGCCCGGAAATGCTGATCGGCCTGCTCGGCGTGCTCAAGGCCGGCGGCGCCTACTTGCCCCTCGACCTGGCCCTGCCGGTTGAGCGCACGGCGTTCATGCTCAGCGAAAGTACTCCGCTGGTGGTGCTCACCCAACAGGCTTTGGCGGCGCAATTGCAGGTCGGCGAAACGCCGCTGTTGTTGCTCGATGAACGCGAATCCCTGGACGCCGGCAACGACCCGGCCTTCGACCCGAACCCGGAGATATCGGGGCTGACCCCGGCGCACCTGGCCTACGTGATGTTTACCTCGGGCTCGACTGGCAAGCCGAAAGGCGTGATGGTCGAACACCGCAACGTGGTCAATCTGTTACGCACGATGGCTGAAAAAGTCGGGGCGAATGCCAATGATCGCGTGCTGGCGCTGACCACTCTCGGCTTCGATATTGCTGGCCTGGAACTGTTCCTGCCGCTGATCTGCGGTGCGCGGGTGGTGTTGGCTTCCCGCGATCAGGCCCACGACGGTCGCCTGCTGGCCGAAGTGATTGCGCACAACGAAGTCACCCTGGCCCAGGCCACCCCGGCGAGCTGGCGCATGCTGCTCGATTCGGGCTGGTCGGGCGATACATCGCTGACCGCCCTGTGTGGCGGCGAAGCCTTGCCTGCCGATTTGGCCCGGCGTCTGGCTGGACAGGTCAAGCGCTTGTTCAACGTGTACGGCCCGACCGAAACCACCATTTGGTCATCGGCAATCCAGGTCAGCGCCCAGGACACCCTTGGCAATCAGGTCAGCATCGGCCGGCCGATCGCCAACACCCAGTTCTATGTGCTCAACCCGCAAGGCAACCCCGTACCGGTCGGCGTCTCGGGTGAAATGTATATCGGCGGTACCGGCGTGGCCCGTGGCTACCTGAACCGTCCCGACCTCAGCGCCGAACGCTTCCTCACCGATCCGTTCAGCACAGTGCCGAATGCACGGATGTATCGCACCGGCGACCTGGGCCGCTGGCTGGCCGACGGTAGCCTGGAGTTCCTGGGACGCAACGACTTCCAGGTGAAGATCCGCGGTTTGCGCATCGAACTCGGCGAAATCGAAAACGCCCTGATGGCCTGCCCCGGTGTGCGTGAAGCGGTGGTGATCGCTCGCGACGACACCCCGGAAGTCGCCAACAGCCAGCGTCTGGTCGCCTATTTGTGCGGCAACCCGGTGCCGGCGGAATTGCTGCGTGCCGAATTGCTGAAAAGCCTGCCCGACTACATGGTGCCGAGCGCCTACGTGCAACTGGACGCCCTGCCCCTGACCCCGAACGGTAAACTCGACCGCAAGGCCCTGCCCGCGCCGGGTCAGGATGCCGTGGCCAGCCGTGCCTATGAGGCGCCGCAAGGTGAAACCGAAATCGCGATTGCCAGCATATGGCAAGACTTGCTGCACCTTGAGCAGGTCGGGCGTCACGACGGTTTCCTCGAACTCGGTGGGCATTCGCTGCTGACCGTGCAATTGCAGGCCCGCCTGCATCAAGTGCTCGGGGTCGAAATCGCTTTGCGCACGCTGTTTGCCCAGGGTTCGCTGAGTGCCATGGCCGAGTGCGTCAGCCAGGCCGGCTTGTCGCTGGTGCAACCGATTCCGCTGGTTTCGCGCAAACAGGCGCCACCCTTGTCGCTGGCGCAGCAACGGTTGTGGTTCCTCGATCAACTCGATCACGCCGCCAGCGCGGCGTATCACCTGCCCGCCGCACTGCGCCTGAGCGGCAGACTCGACGAAACCGCCCTGCGCCGCGCCCTCGATCGCATCGTTGCGCGACACGAAAGCCTGCGCGCCACGTTCGAACGCCACGACGATAAGGTCGGCCAATACTTCGCCCTGGCCGACGTCGGTTTCACCCTGACCGAACACGATTTGCAGCGGCTGCCGCACGAGGCACGGGAACACGCGGTCAAGGAACTCGCGCAAATCGAGGCCCACGCGCCGTTTGATTTGAACCGTGGTCCGCTGATCCGTGGCCGCCTGCTGCGCCTGGATGACAACGAGCATGTATTGCTGGTGACTCAGCACCATATCGTCACCGATGGCTGGTCCGTCGCGCTGCTGATCGAAGAGTTCAACGCGCTGTACACCGCGTTCAGCCAGGGTCTGGACGATCCGCTGCCGGACTTGGCGCTGCAATACGCCGACTATGCGGTGTGGCAGCGTGAATGGTTGCAAGGTGAAGTGCTGCACACCCAAACCCGCTACTGGACCCAGGTTCTGGACGGTGCACCGGCGCTGCTCGAACTGCCGGCTGATCGGCCGCGCCCGCAAGTGCAAAGCTACATCGGCTCCAGCGTACCGCTGCGCCTGTCGCCAGAGTTGAGCAGCGCAGTGCGCCGTTTCAGCCAGCAACAAGGGCTGACGCCATTCATGACCCTGCTCGGCGCCTGGTCGGTGCTGCTCGCGCGCCTGAGCAACCAGCCGGACGTGGTGATCGGTACGCCGGTGGCCAACCGTCCACGGGCCGAGACCGAAGCGCTGATCGGCTTCTTCGTCAACACCCTGGCGCTGCGGGTTGACCTGCGCGACCAGCCAAGCGTCGGGCAATTGCTGGCGCGGATAAAGTCCACCGCACTCGACGCCTACAGCCATCAGGAATTGCCGTTCGAGCAAGTCGTCGAAGCCCTGCAACCGGAACGCAGCCTGGGCCACAGCCCGCTGTTCCAGGCGATGCTGGTGTTCGGCAACACGCCGCATAACCGCACACTGGAACTGCCGGGCCTGCAATTGAGCCCGGTCGCCCTGCCACTCAGCACGACGCAAACGGATTTGAGCCTGTCGCTCAACGACGATGGCGAGACCATTGCCGGGCAGTTCGAATACGCCACCGACCTGTTCGACGCCAGCACCATCGAGCGTTGGGGCCGGCACTTCCTGCGTCTGCTGGAGGCCATGCTTGCCGACACCAGCCAAGCCGTCGGCGCCTTGCCGCTGCTGGACGCCGAGCAATATCTGCAAGTGCTGAAAGACTTCAACCCGAGCGCCGAGCCTCTCGACGAGGACCCGGATCGCCTGCCGCAGAAGATCTTCGAAACCCAGGCTGCGCGCACGCCGGAAGCGATTGCCCTGGTCAGTGCCGGCGAAACCCTGACTTACGCCGAGTTGAACGCACGGGCCAACGGCGTCGCCCATCGCCTGATCAAACTTGGGGTCAAACCCGACGACACCGTGGGCCTGTGCGCCCGCCGCAGTGCCGACATGGTGATCGGCTTGCTGGGTATCCTGAAGGCCGGCGCCGCCTACGTGCCGCTCGATCCGCAATACCCGGCGGAACGTCTGGCACACATGCTCGCCGACAGCGCACCGCGTGTATTGGTCCGCCAACAAGGGCTTGAGTTGGCGGTGCCGGTTGACCTCGCCACCATCGAGATCGGCAGCGACGAAATCACCCGCAACCCGCAGATCGCCGGTTTGACCGTGAGCCATCTCGCCTACGTGATCTACACCTCCGGCTCGACCGGCCTGCCGAAAGGCGTGATGGTTGAACACCGTGGCCTGCGCAACCTGCTCGACTGGTACCTCAAGGATCTGGCGTTCACCGCGAAGGATGCGGTGCTGCTCGCGTCCTCCTACAACTTCGACCTGACCCAGAAAAACATCCTGGCGCCGTTGATGGTCGGCGGTGTCTTGCACCTGGCCGAAGAACCGTTCGACCCCGCCGCCATCGTCAAACAGATCGCGCAGTCGGGCATCACCCACATCAACATGTCGCCGAGCGCCTTCCACGCGCTGGTCGACGCCGACAAAACCCACGCCCTCGCCAGCCTCAAACGCGTGGTGCTGGGTGGCGAACCGATCCCGCTGGCCATGCTGGAAAAACTCCAGGCGCCGCGGCCCACCGTGATCAACAGCTACGGCCCGACCGAGTGCAGCGACGTGGTGGCCTGGCAAACGGTTGACGCCGACCTCGACGTTTACCGGGAGCAGGCAATCCCCATCGGCAAACCGATCAGGAACATGCAGCTGCATGTGCTGGATTCCCTCGGGCATCTGGTGCCGATCGGTGTTCGCGGCGAGATTCACATTGGCGGCACCGGCGTGGCCCGGGGCTACCTGAACCAACCCGAGCTGAGCGCCGAGCGTTTCATCAGCGATCCGTTCGCCGCCACGCCGGAGGCACGCCTGTACAAGACCGGTGACATCGGTCGCTGGCTGGCGGACGGCACTCTCGAATACCTCGGTCGCGACGACCATCAAGTGAAAATCCGTGGCTTCCGTGTCGAACTCAGCGAAATCGAAGCCGTGCTTGCCGGTTGCGAAGGTGTGCGCGACGTCGCCGTGATTGCCCGCGAGGTCAGCCCCGGCCAATCCGACAGCACACGCTTGGTCGCCTACCTGTGCGGCGAACCGGTGCTCGCCGAACTGCTGCGCAGTGAATTACTCGCGCATTTGCCCGAGTACATGGTGCCGAGCGCGTTTGTTTACCTCGACGTGTTACCGCTAACGCCCAACGGCAAACTGGATCGCCGCGCCCTGCCGGCACCGGGAGCCGACGCGTTCGCCAGCCGTGCCTACGAGGCGCCGCAGGGTGAAGTGGAAACCGTGATTGCCGGTATCTGGCAGGACCTGCTGGGCCTGGAACAAGTCGGTCGCCACGATCGTTTCTTCGAACTCGGCGGTCACTCGCTGATGGCCGTGGCCCTGATCGATCGCCTGCGTGAGCACGGCCTCGGTGCCGATGTGCGCATGGTCTTCGCCTCGCCGAGCCTGCGGGAAATGGCCCGGGCGATTGGCCGTGATGCGCGGGAAATCTTCCACGCGCCGCCAAACCTGATCCTGCCGGACACTACGCAACTGACCCCGCCGATGCTGCCGCTGATCGAACTCGATCAAGCACAGATCGACACCATCGTTGCCAACGTGCCCGGTGGCATTGCCAATATCCAGGACATCTACCCCCTCGCACCATTGCAACAGGGCATTCTGTTCCACCACTTGCTCGGCCATACCGGCGACGCGTACCTGATCCGCTCGATGATCGAGTTCGATGAGCGCAGCGGCCTGGATCGCTTCGTCGCGGCGCTACAACAGGTCATTGATCGCCACGACATCCTGCGCACTTCGGTGCAATGGAATGGCTTGCCGGAACCGGTGCAAATCGTGCAGCGCAACGCCGAACTGGCGGTGCACACGGTCACGCTCGATCCAAAAAGCGACGCCCTCGCGCAACTGGAAAACATCAGCGACCCGCGTCAATTGCGCATCGACCTGAGCCAGGCGCCGCTGCTGCGCGCCTACATCGGGCGTGATCCGCACAGCCAACGCTGGCTGCTGGCCTTGCTCAACCACCATATGGTCAGCGACCACGTCACCCTGGAAATCGTGCTGGAAGAAATCCAGACCATCCTCCAGGGCCAGGGCGACAGCTTGACCGCGCCGATGCCTTATCGGGATTTCGTCGCGCAGATCCTTGCCACGCCAATCGAAGCCGACGAGGAATACTTCCAGCGCCGGTTGGCGGATATCGACGAGCCCACCGCGCCATTCGGCCTGCTCGATGTGCAGGGCGACGGCAGCGATGTCGAAGAAGTCAGCATGCGCTTCGACGACGGGCTGACTCGTCTGATCCGGGCCCAAGCTCGCGAACGCGGCATCACCCCGGCCGTGCTGTTCCATGTGGCCTGGGCGCAGCTGATCGGTCGTTGCAGCGGTCGCGATGACGTGGTGTTCGGCACCGTGGTGTCGGGTCGTTTGCAAGGCTCGGCCGGTGCAGAACGGGCGCTGGGCGTGTTCATCAACACCCTGCCGGTGCGGGTGAACCTGGCGCAATTGGGCGCCAATGCGCTGGTCGCCGAGACGCACCGCGACCTCAGCGAATTGCTCGCCCACGAACAGGCCTCACTCGCCCTGGCCCAGCGTTGCAGCGCGGTGCCCGCCTCGCTGCCGCTGTTCAGTAGCCTGTTCAACTATCGCCATCAACTCGAAGATGACGCCGCGCCGACGCAATGGCCGGGCGCGCGGATCCTTTCCGAAGCGGAGCGCGACAACTATCCGCTGACGGTGTCGGTCAACGATTACCAACATGACCTGGGCCTGACCGTGCAGTGCTCGCCGAGCATCAACCCGCAGCGCATCTGCGACATGATGCAGCGCGCCCTGGAGCAACTGACCCAGGCGCTGGCAAACACCCCGGATGTTCTGCTCACACAACTCGATTTACTGCCGACGCAAGAACGCGAAAAGGTGTTGGTTGAATTCAGCCAGAGCGCGCCGGATGCCGAGTGGCTGGCGCAACACAACCTGTCCATCAGCGAGCCACGCCTGTATGTGCTGGACGCGGCCGGCCAGTTGGCGCCTATCGGTGTCACCGGTGAAATCCATATCGGTGGTGCGAAAAACCTCGGCACCGAACGCTTCATCAGCAATCCGTTCAGCGCCGATCCGCAATCTCGCCTCTACAAGTCTGGCGATCTCGGCCGCTGGCTGGCGGATGGCACGCTTGAAGTCTTGACCGGTGAGGCCGCTGAAATCGAAGCCGCCGAAGCGCTGCAATACGAAGCGCCCAAAGGCGAGACCGAACAGAAACTCGCGGCGCTGTGGAGCAACCTGCTCGGCATTGAGCGCATCGGCCGCAACGACCACTTCTTCGAGTTGGGCGGTCATTCCCTGATCGCGGTGCAACTGACCCTGCGGGCCCGGGAACACTTCGGCGTCGACGTCACGCTCAAGGCGTTGTTCGAACACCCGTCGCTGCGCGAACTGGCCGACCTCATCACGACCCTGCAACTGGCGCTGTACGAGTCAGAAGTGCTGCTCGATCTCGAGCGGGAACTGGCTTCGTTATCAGAAAGCGACTTGCTCGCTATCGTCTCCAAGGATGCTTAAAAATTGAACAGCCAAAACGATAGTCTGGAACAGCTCAAACGTGCCGCCCTGCTGCGACTTCTCCAGCAACGCGGTGCGGCGCGGGTCGCCGAGACGCCGGACACGATCAGCATCGCCGACCGTAGCGCGCCACTGGCCCTGTCTTTCTCGCAGCAACGGTTGTGGTTCCTCGACCAGCTCGATCCGACCGCCAGCACGGCGTATCACATGCCGGCGGCGCTGCGTCTGCGGGGCACACTGGACCTCGTTGCGCTCAAGGCCTCCCTGGATCGTCTCGTCGCCCGGCATGAAAGCTTGCGCACCACGTTTGAACGAGTGGGTGATGAACCAGTGCAGGTAATCGCCAGCCCTGTGTGTGGCTTTAGCCTGATCGAAGAAGACCTGCGCGCGCTGTCCGCCGAAGAAGCCGCGCACAGTGCCGAGCGCATCAGCGACGCCGAGGCTGCTGCGCCGTTCGATCTGCTGAACGGCCCGTTGATTCGCGGTCGCCTGCTGCGCCTGGCGGATGACGAATACCGCCTGCTGATCACCCAGCACCACATCATCTCCGATGGCTGGTCCATTGATGTGCTGGTCAAGGAGTTTGCCGCGCTGTATCAGGCCTTCGCCCGCCAGCAACCGGACCCGTTGCCACCGCTGTCGATTCAATACGCCGACTATGCCGCCTGGCAGCGCCGTCACCTCGATGGTGAGCGTTTGGCGAAGAACGTCGAATACTGGCGCAGTCACCTGGCGGGCGCGCCGGCCTTGCTGACGGTGGCCACCGACCGACCGCGCCCGGCAGTGCAGGATTATCGCGGTGCGACCCTGAGTTTCGATCTGCCTGCAGACTTGTCCAGCAACATCACCCGCTTCGCCCAGGCCCGCGCGGCCACGCCGTTCATGACCTTGATGGCCGCGTGGGCGGTGTTGTTGGCGCGCATCAGTGGCCAGCAGGACCTGGTGATCGGCACGGTCGCGGCCAATCGCGACCGGCAGGACGTGCAGTCGCTGATCGGCTTCTTCGTTAATACGCTGGCGCTGCGGGTCAAGCTGCACGCCAACCCGACGCTGGATGAGGTGTTGCTGCAAGTCCGCACGCTGATGCTGGAATCGTCGGTTTATCAGGACACGCCATTCGAACAAGTGGTCGAAGCGCTCAAGCCACCGCGCAGTACCCGGCATAGCCCGGTGTTCCAGACCATGCTCTACACCAACGCTGCGAATGACACGGAAACCCTGAGCCTGCCTGGCCTGACCCTGGAATTCCTGCCGTCGCGCAAGGACCAGACGCAACACGATTTGTCGCTGCACATCGATGACTCCAGCGACTGCCTGTCGTGCAGTTTGTCGTATTCGACGGCGCTGTTTGATGCGGCGACGATTGAGCGTATCGCCCAGCGTTTCGAGCGGGTGTTGAGCTGCTTCACCGACGCCCCGCAAACCCGCATCGGCGCGCTCGACCTCGACCCTGAACTGAATCTCCCGGCGGTGCAGCCTCTGCCTGAAGAAGCCCGCACGCCGTTGTCGTTCCACCAGGAGCGCATCTGGTTCGTCGACACCTTCGAAACTGGCTATTTGTACGACGCCAACCCGATCTATCACAACATTCCGCTGCTGCTGGAGCTGCGTGGCGAGATCAATCAGCCGGCGCTGCAAACCGCCCTCGACGGGCTGCTGGCCCGGCATGACATCCTGCGCTGCCGGGTGATTTCCGACGGCGCCAGTGCCTGGCAGCGTTTCGACGGTGAAGCGGTGTTGCCACTGACGGTGGTGCAAGCACTGCCGGAACAAATCGCCGCGCTGGCACTGGAATCCACCCGCCAACCATTGCAAATGGATGGTGGCAGCCTGGTGCGGGCCACGTTGGTACACAGCGACGAGCACGACGCCGTGCTCGCGATTGCCGTGCACCACTTGCTGGCTGACCGAGCGTCGATGCAAGTAATCCGCCGCGATCTGCTGGAACTCTACGCTGCTGCCTGCGCCGACCGCCCTGCCCGATTGCCGGCACTGACCGTGCGCTACCGCGACTTCGCCGCCTGGCAGCGCCAGTTCCCGGCGGCGGTCAGTGAAACCCTGCGTTCATTCTGGGCCTATCAATTGCGCGGCAAGTTGCAAGCGATGGAATTGCCGCTGAACCGTCCGCGTAATGCGGTGCACACCTACGCCGAGGCGACGCATGCGTTCCTGATCGACACAAAACTGGTCAAGCGCCTGAACGCTGCCGCCGAACAGGCCGGCGTCGACGCTAATACCCTGGCCCTCAGCGCCTTCACCGCGCTGTTGCGCCGCTATGCCGGGCACGACGAATTGGTGATTGGCACCACCGCCACTTGCCGCGAAGATCTGGCAGTCAAAGAACTGGTTGGCCCGATCGGCAATTTGTCAGTGCTGCGTAACTCCTGCGACAACCACACGACTTTGCAGGCCCTGCTTGAACAGGTTGCAGACACTCAGGCGCAAGCCTCGCGCCATCGCTACATGCCGTTCGATCAACTGGTGCTCGCGCTGAATCCCGACAAGGACATGAGCCGCACCGCGTTGTTCGATGTGTTGTTCAACTTCGAACAGGCCGCCAAAACCTCGGAAGTTGTCGCCGGTGTGACGGTACAGACACTGGAAACCAACCTCGGCTATGGCAAGAACGACCTGCACTTGCTGGTCGAGGCCGGTGAACAACAGTGGATGGGCCGCCTGACCTATAACGCGCAGATGTTCGACGAAGACTTCATCGAACAAATGACGCGGCACTACGTGCGCCTGCTCGAAGCCTTCGCCAATGACAGCACGCAGCGCGTCGATGAGGTGCCGCTGCTGGATGCTCGCGAACAGCAACACCAGGCGCTGGACTGGAACGACACGGAAGCCGCCTACCCGGAAGAAACCACCCTGCATCAGATGTTCGAAGAGCAGGCCCGCCGCACGCCGCAAAGCATCGCGGTGAGCATGGGCACGCAAAGCCTGACCTACCGCGCGCTCAACGAATTGTCGAACCAACTCGCCCGCCGACTGCGCGCCGCCGGTGTGGTGCCGCAAGACCTCGTCGCGATCCTGCTCGAACGCTCGCTGGACATGATCGTCGCCACCCTCGCCGTGCTCAAATCCGGCGCGGCGTATGTGCCCATCGATCCAACCTCACCGTCGGACCGCATCGCGTATGTGCTGCAGGACAGTGGCGCGCGCAAGGCGATTGCCCTGGCGGACATGGCCGCAGAACTGGGCGAACTGGGCATCGAAGTGTTCGACCCCAACCCCCTGAGCACTCAGACTTCGCCCGAAGTGCAGCGCGCCTCGGTGAACCTGTCGAACGTCAATGCGCCGGATCATCTGTGTTACGTGATCTACACCTCGGGCTCCACCGGGCAGCCGAAAGGCGCGTTGCTGGAACACCGCAATGTCATCCGCCTGCTGCACAACAGCCGCACGCCGTTCCATTTCGACGCCGATGATGTCTGGTCGCTGTTCCACTCCAACGCCTTCGACTTTTCGGTCTGGGAGATGTTTGGCGCGCTACTGCACGGCGCCCGCCTGAGCCTGGTGCCCGAAGCCCTGCGCCGGGATCCGCAGGACTTCCTCGCGTTTATCGAAAGCGACGGCATCACCGTGCTCAACCAGACGCCGTCGGCGTTCCATCAGCTTAGCGGCGTCGCCACATCCCGCCCGGATGTCACCCTGGCGCAGCTGCGCTACGTGATCCTCGGCGGCGAAAGCCTCGAACCGGCCCGCCTCGATGCGTTCCATCGTGCCTTCCCGCATGTCGCGCTGATCAACATGTACGGCATCACCGAAACCTGCGTCCACGTGACCTACAAACACTTGGAAGCGGCGGATATCGCCGAGGGCATTTCGAATGTCGGGCGGCCGATCCCGACCACCGTGACCTACATCATGGACGCGCAACAACGCCTGATGCCGGTCGGAGTGCCTGGGGAAATCTGCGTCGGTGGCCAGGGCGTCGGCCGTGGATACCTGAACCGTCCCGAGCTGACCGCCGAACGCTTTATCGTCGATCCCTTCCGCCCGCGTGAGCGGCTGTACCGCTCCGGCGACCTGGGCAAGTTGCTCGGCAATGGCGAAATTGTGCATCTGGGACGGATGGATGCCCAGGTCAAGATTCGTGGTTTCCGCATCGAGCTGGGTGAAATCGAAGCGAAACTCCAGGCCTGTGACGGCGTGTTTGAAGTGCGCGTGCTGGCCAGCGATGACAAAACCGGCAGCAAGCGCCTGATCGCGTATCTGATTCCGCAACCCGGCGTGGTGCTGGAAATCGCCGCGCTGCGCCTGCAACTCGGCGCCACCCTGCCGGATTACATGATCCCCAGCGCCTTCGTCAGCTTGTCGGCGTATCCACTGACCGCCAACGGCAAACTGGATCAGAACGCATTGCCGGAACCGGATCTGGATGCCATGTCCGAGCGCAGTTACGAGGCGCCTGAAGGCTCGACCGAGCAGGCCTTGGCGCTGATTTTCCAGGAGCTGCTGGGCCTTGAACGCGTCGGTCGTCGCGACGGTTTCTTTGAACTGGGCGGGCATTCACTGCTCGCGGCGCAATTGGTTGCCCGGGTTCGCCAAACCTTGGGCGGCGAATTGAAGTTGCGGGAATTGTTCAGTCATCCAACGGTGGCGGAGCTGGCGAAAAGTGTCGGCACCCTTGAATCAGTCCAGCCCGACGCGATCACCGTCGTCGACCGCGACGCGCCGCTGGTACTGTCCTTTTCCCAACAACGGTTGTGGTTCCTCGATCAGCTCGATCCGAACGCGAGCACCGCTTACCACATGCCCGCCTCTTTGCTTCTGCGCGGGACGCTGGATCTGCCCGCGCTCAAAGCCGCGCTCGATCAACTGGTGGCGCGCCACGAAAGTTTGCGCACCACGTTTGAACGGATCGGTGAGCAACCGGTGCAACGGATTGCCGCGCCGGAGTCCGGTTTTGCCCTCGCCGAGCAGGACTTGCGGGCCCTGCCCTACGAAGAAGCCAGTCACACGGCGGCACGACTGAGTCACAGCGAAGCCAGCGCGCCGTTCGATCTGCACAACGGCCCGCTGATTCGCGGTCGCTTGCTGCGCCTGGCCGATGACGAATACATCCTGCTGATCACCCAGCACCACATCATCTCCGATGGCTGGTCGATTGGCGTGCTGGTCAAGGAGTTCGCCGCGCTTTACGGCGCCTTCAGCCAACAACAGCCCGATCCGCTGCCGCCCCTCGCGATCCAGTACGCCGATTACGCCGCGTGGCAAAGACGCTGCTTGAGCGGCGAACGCCTGAGCCGACAAGTCGAGTTCTGGCGTGAGCACCTCAGGGGCGCACCGACCTTGTTGTCCCTGCCCACCGACCGTCCACGCCCGGCGATGCAAAGCTATCGTGGCAGCGACGTGCCGGTGGTGATTGCGCCGCAAATACGCGAACGTCTGGAGCAGTTCTGCCGGGAACACGACGTCACGCTGTTTATGGCGCTGCTGACCGCGTGGTCGGTGGTGCTGGCGCGTCTGGGCAACGAGCCGGACGTGGTGATCGGCGTGCCGACCGCCAACCGTGGCAGCACCGAAGTCGAAGCCCTGATCGGTTTCTTCGTCAATACGCTGGCCCTGCGCGTTCGTCTGCAAGACAACCCGAGCGTCGCCCAGTTGCTGGCGCAGATCAAGGAAACCACCCTCGCCGCCCACGAACACCAGGACATTCCGTTCGAGCAAGTGATCGACGCCTTGCAGCCGCCCCGTGCACTGAGCCACAACCCGCTGTGCCAGGTGGCGCTGTCGCTGAACAACACCCCGGACGGCGGCGAACTGGCGTTGCCGGGGCTGACCCTGACCGCTTTGGCGCAAGCCCGGGAAACCTCGCAATTCGACCTGATGCTGACCCTCGCCGATGAAGGTGGCGAGTTGAGCGGTGTGATCGAGTTCGCCACCGACCTGTTCGACCGCGCGACGGTCGAGCGCTTCGCCCAGCACTTCCAGACCCTGCTCGGCGCCATGCTCGACAACGCCGATCAAGCGGTGCGTGCCTTGCCGTTGCTGAGCCCGGCGCAAAGCCAGGCGTCGCCAGCGCTGCGTCCGCCGTTGCAGGTGCGTGCGCCGGGGCTGTTGATTCATCAACGTTTTGAGCAGTTCGCAGCCACCCATCCAGAGAACGTTGCCCTGGTGTTTGGCGACGTACACATGAGTTACCGCAAACTGAATCGCAGGGCCAACCGCATCGCCGCGCAACTGCTGGCGCTCGGGGTGAAAGCCGATGATCGGGTGGCGATTCTCAGCGGTCGCGGGCTGGAAATGGTCTGCGCCGTGCTCGGTGTGCTCAAGGCCGGCGCCGCGTATGTGCCGCTGGACCCGGCCTACCCGGCCGAACGCCTCAACTATCTGCTGAGCGACAGCGCCCCGGTGGTGATGCTCGCGCAGCCAGACTGCCTCGACGTGCTGCCGGCGCTGGATATCCGGGTGGTGCTGTTGAATACCGAGAGCGACGAATATTCGCTGTCGGATGCATCGTTCGATATCAATCCTGTGGTCGATACGCTGCCGCAGCATCTGGCTTATGTCATCTATACCTCCGGGTCCACCGGTTTGCCCAAAGGCGTGCTGGTCGAGCATGGCAATGTCGCGCGGCTGTTCGACACCACCCGCGAGCTGTTCCGCTTCAATCGCGATGACGTCTGGACGCTCTTCCACTCGTTCGCCTTCGACTTCTCGGTCTGGGAAATCTGGGGCGCGCTGAGTTACGGCGGCAAACTGGTGATCGTGCCGACCGACGTGGCCCGCTCGGCGGATGAGTTCTATGGCTTGGTCTGTCGCCAGAACGTGACCGTGCTGAACCAGACGCCAAGTGCCTTCCGCCAATTCATCGACGCCAGTGGCCGCAGCGACCAGGTGCATGGGTTGCGCGAAGTGATCTTTGGTGGCGAGGCGCTGGACTTTATCAGCCTGCGGCCATGGATCGCCCGCACGCCACTGGCGCAAACGCGGCTGGTGAACATGTACGGGATCACCGAAATCACCGTGCACGCCACCTATCACGCAGTGACCCAAAGTGAAATCGATGCCGGTGCGCCAAGCCTGATCGGCACCGCGCTGCCGGACCTGTGCCTGCGCATCCTCGATGACTATCAGCGGCCAGTGCCTGTCGGCGTGCACGGCGAGATCTACATTGGCGGCGCCGGTGTGGCGCGCAATTACCTGAACCGCCCGGAGCTGAATGCCGAACGCTTCATCGCCGACCCTTACGGGCCGCAGCGCCTCTATCGCACCGGCGACGTCGCGCGTTATCGCGCGGATGGCGGCATCGTCTACATCGGCCGCAACGATTCGCAGATCAAGATCCGTGGTTTCCGCATCGAACTCGGCGAAATCGAAGCGCAACTGCTCGCCTGCCCTGGCGTGCGTGAAGCCGTGGTCACGGTCCGCGAAGACGTACCGGGCGACAAGCGCCTGGTCGCCTACCTGATTGCCGAGGATGACGCCGCGCCGGAATTGGCCACGTTACGCACGCAATTGGCCGAGGTGCTGGCCGAACACATGGTCCCGAGTGCCTTCGTCACGCTCGACACCTGGCCGCTGACCACCAACGGCAAACTGGATCGCGGCGCCCTGCCCGCGCCGGGCCTGTCGTCGCTGGTGAGCCGTGAATATGCAGCGCCGAAAGGTGCAATTGAAACCGCACTGGCGGCGGCCTGGCAGGAATTACTCGGGGTTGAACAGGTGGGTCGCGATGACCACTTCTTCGAACTCGGTGGCCATTCTTTCCTGGTGATCAGCCTGATTGAACGGTTGCGTCAGTCCGGGTTGCAGCTCGATGTGCGCACCGTGTTCTCCGCCCCGACGCTGCGGGCCATGGCGAAAGTGCTGGCTGGCGAGCGCAGCGCGGCGTTTATCGTGCCACCGAACCTGATTCCAGCCGATTGCGCTGCCATCGACCCGTCAATGCTGCCGCTGTTGACCTTGAGCCAAGCAGAGATCGATCAGATCGTCGCCGACGTACCCGGTGGCGCGAGCAATGTGCAGGACATCTACCCGTTGTCGTCGTTGCAGGAAGGGATTCTGTTCCACCACTTGCTGCTGGCGGAAGGCGATGCGTATCTGATGCGCTCGGTGATCATGTTTGACCAGCGCAGCCTGCTCGACGACTTCCTCACCGCAGTTCAAGTAGTCATCGACCGTCACGACATCCTGCGCAGTGCCTTGCGCTGGTCCGGCCTGCCACAACCGGTGCAAATCGTTCATCGGCATGCACCCCTGCCGGTCATCACGCTGGAAAGCACTGAAGGTGAAGACGCCTTGCAGATGCTGCGCGATAAAACCGACACCCACCATCTGCGCCTCGACTTGCAGGTCGCACCGTTGATCGCGGCGTATGTGACCTATGACCCGGTCCGCGAGCAATGGCTGCTGGCCCTGCTCGACCATCACCTGATCAGCGACAACGTGACCCTGCGCCTGATCATGCTCGAGATCCAGAGCATCCTCGCCGGGCGCCGCGACAGCCTGCCGCCGTCGCAGCCGTATCGCAATTTCATCGCCCAGGCAGCGGCGATTTCCCAGGAGGAACATGAAACCTACTTCCGTCACTTGCTGGCGGATGTCGATGAAACCACCGCGCCTTACGGGGTGCTGGACGTGCGCGGCAATGGCGCCAGTGTGACTCGGGCGATTGAGCACCTGAGTGATGAAGTCAACGCCGCGATCCACCGCACGGCGCGCACTCAAGGAGTGCCGACGTCGGTGCTGTTCCATGCGGCCTGGGGCCTGGTGGTTGCGGCCACCAGCGGTCGCGACGATGCGATCTTCGGCACGGTGTTGTCCGGTCGCTCCCAAGGCACCACCGGCGCCGACCATGCGCTGGGCATGTTCATCAACACCTTGCCGATGCGCATTCGCCTGCAGGACAGCAGCGTCAGCGCGATTGTGCAGGATGCCTATCAACAACTCAGTGAACTGTTGACCCACGAGCAAGCGTCACTCGCCCTCGCCCAGCGTTGCAGCGGTGTGGATTCGGCGTTGCCGCTGTTCACCGTGATTCTCAACTGCCGCCATGGCGATATGGTCACGGCGTCGGGTGAGATCGTCGATGAAATGGACGACTGGCAAGGCGTGGAGTTTTTGGCTTCCGAGACGCGCACCAACTATCCGATTGAAATTGCCGTGGCGGCTGAGGAGACCGGGTTCTCGCTGACGGCGCAGTCGATTGCCGGGATTGATCCGCAGCGGATTGCTGCTTATCTGGCGAATGCGGTGACCGCGCTGGTCGAAGCGCTGGAACGCAATCCGGCACAACTGGCGAATACCCTGGATGTGCTGCCGGTGGCTGAGCGTCAGCAACTGCTCAATCGCTTCAATGACACCGCCACCGAGTTCGCTCCGGCGCAGCCGATCCATGGGTTGTTTGAAGCGCAGGTGCGAGCCCGTCCGCAGGCGATTGCGCTGGTTCATGAGGATCAGCAACTCTCCTATGCCCAGCTCAACCGTCGCGCCAACCACTTGGCTCGACGCTTGATTGCCCTTGGCCTGCAACCGGATCAGCGTGTGGCGCTGTGTGCCGAGCGCAGTCTGGAGATGATTGTCGGGTTGCTCGGTGTGCTCAAGGCGGGCGGCGCTTATGTGCCGATTGACCCGGCACATCCGGTTGAGCGCATGGCATTTATGCTCAGCGACAGCACGCCTCTCGCCGTCCTCACTCAACAGGCCCTGGCCACGCAACTGCCGGTCGGTGAAACGCCATTGTTGCTGCTGGATGAGCGCGAATCGCTGCTGGCTGCCGATGATCCTGTCTACGATCTCGACCCGGTTATTCCGGGGTTGACCCCGAATCACCTGGCCTACGTGATCTACACCTCCGGCTCCACCGGGCAATCCAAAGGCGTGATGGTCGAGCACCATTCCGTGCATAACTTCTGGCAAGTGCTGCAACGCACCACCCACCAGCATTGCCCGGAATACGCCACGGTGGCGCTGAATGCCGGGTTCTACTTCGACATGTCGATCAAGGGCATTTCGCAGCTGTTCTCCGGCCACAAACTGGTGATCATCCCGCAACAGATTCGCGGCAGTGGCAACGAGTTGCTCGACTTCCTCGAACAGCATCAGGTGCACGCCTTCGACTCCACCCCTTCGCAACTCGACGGTCTGCTCAACGCCGGTTTGCTGGAACGCAGCAGCTACCAACCGGTGAGCGTGTTGCTCGGCGGTGAAGCGATCAACGCGGCGATGTGGAGCAAGTTGCGCGACTGCCAGAGCATCCGCTTCTACAACATGTACGGCCCGACCGAAGCCACGGTGGATGCGACTATCGACCTGATCCGAGACCTCGGCGAAAAACCGAGCATTGGCCGTCCCTTTGCCAACGTCCAAGTGCATGTGCTCGACGCTCACGGTCAACCGACACCGTTGGGTGTGGCCGGTGAACTGCACATCGGTGGTGCCGGCGTGGCTCGCGGTTACCTTAACCGTCCAGAGATGAGCGCCGAGCGCTTTATCGCCGATCCGTTCTCCAGTCTTCCACAGGCTCGCCTTTACAAGACCGGCGACCTCGGCCGCTGGCAGGCCGACGGCACCCTGGAATACCTGGGACGCAATGACTTCCAGGTGAAGATCCGGGGTTTCCGCATCGAACTGGGCGAGATCGAAAACGCCCTGCTCGCCTGCCCTGGCGTGCGTGAAGCGGTAGTCATCGCCCGGGAAGACAATCCCGAGGACGGCAAGCGCCTGGTTGCTTATGTATGTGGCGACGCGGTGACCGTTGAACAGTTGCGCGCCGAGCTGCTGAAAAACCTGCCCGAGTACATGGTGCCGAGTGCTTATGTTCAGTTGGACGTGCTGCCGCTGACTTCCAACGGCAAACTCGACCGCCGCGCCTTGCCCGCACCGGGCCAGGATTCTTTGGCCAGCCGTGCCTATGAAGCGCCGCAAGGTGAAACCGAAATCGCTATCGCCGGGATCTGGGAGAACCTGCTGCACCTGGATCAGGTCGGGCGTCACGACGGTTTCCTTGAACTCGGTGGTCACTCGCTGCTGGCGGTGCAACTGCTCTCGCGACTGCGCCGCAAACTCGGTGCACGCCTGACCCTGCGCGAGTTGTTCGACGCACCGACCGTGCGTGGCCTCGCCGCGCTGGTCAACGCCGCGGTGCCGACCGAAGCGCAACCGATCCCACTGGCCAACCGCAAGGCGCGGTTGCCGCTGTCGTTCTCGCAACAACGGTTGTGGTTCCTCGATCATCTCGATCACGCGGCGGGGGCGGCTTATCACTTGCCGCTGGCCCTGCGCCTGAACGGCGTGTTGCATACGCCGGCCTTGCGCCAGGCACTCGATCGCCTGGTGGCGCGCCACGAAACCTTGCGCACGACGTTCGAGTTGATCGACGGTGAACCGGTGCAGAAGATTGCGCCGGCTGACCAGCGCTTCCAGCTGCTGGAACAGGACCTGCGCGAACTTGCCCCTGAGCAACGCGACGCGGCGCTCGCCAGGTTCGGCGATGCCAACGCATCCGAGTTGTTCGACCTGAGCAGCGGCCCGCTGGTACGCGGCTATCTGGTGCAGCTCGACGACGAGGAACATGTGCTGTTCGTGACACTGCATCACATCGTCTCGGACGGTTGGTCGAACAGCGTGCTCGCCCATGAGCTGACCGTGCTGTACACCGCGTTCGCTCAAGGCTTGAAAGATCCGTTGCCAGCGCTGCCGCTGCAATACGCCGACTACGCGGTGTGGCAACGCCAGTGGCTGAACGGCCCGGCGTTGCAGGCGCAAACCGACTTCTGGCGCGCGCATCTGGACGGCGCGCCGAGCCTGCTGAACCTGCCACTGGATCGTCCGCGCCCGGCGGTTCAAAGCTATGCCGGCGGGATCATCGATTGCGTGTTGCCGCCAGAGCTCAGCAGCCGATTGCGTGCCTTCAGCCAGGCCCAAGGCTCGACCTTGTTCATGACCTTGCTGGCGGGTTGGTCAACGCTGATGACGCACTTGAGTGGCCAGGACGATGTAGTGGTCGGCACACCGGTCGCCAACCGCCCGCGCACCGAACTGGAAGGCTTGATCGGCTTCTTCGCCAACACCCTGGCGCTGCGCGTCACCACCGAGCGCGAGGCCAGCGTCGGCGATCTGCTGACCCGCATAAAAGGCCTGACCCTGGCCGCTTTCAGCCATCAGGACCTGCCTTTCGAACAGGTTGTGAGCACGTTGCAGCCGACCCGGAGCATGAGCCACAGCCCGTTGTTCCAGGTGATGTTAAGCCTGAACAACACGCCGCCGGCACCGCTGCAATTGCCGAACCTGACGGTGCAATCGGTGGACAGCGCGCACACCACCACGCAGTTCGACTTGTCGCTGTCGCTGATCGATGACGTCGAGACCATCACCGGCAGCCTGCAATACGCCAGTGATCTGTTCGATATCGCCACGGTGCAGAACATCATCGTGCTGTTCATCCAGGTGCTGGAAACCCTGGTCAGCGACGCCCGACAGCCGGTGGGCGCGCTGCTTGAGGCGTTGCCGACGCTGGTCCGCTCCGAGTCAGCCCCGGAAACACTTGAGGTGCAGGAGCTGCCTTTCGAGGCCCCGCAAGGTGACACCGAGCTGGCCATCGCGAAAATCTGGCTGGAGTTGCTGAAACTTGAGCAGGTCAGTCGGCATGACGATTTCTTCAGGCTCGGCGGGATTTCGCTGATGGCGGTGCAGATGACGTCGCGACTGCGCAAGGTGTTGGGAAAACCCATTGCCGTGCGTGACCTGTTTGTCGAACCGACCATTGCCGGATTCGCCCGCACCCTCGACACGCAATCGCGACCGACGTCGCGCAATAACCTGGTGCCGATCCGGCGTGGCGGTTCCCAGCGGCCGCTGTTCCTAGTGCATCCGCTCGGTGGTGAAGTCGGCTATGCACGTGACCTCGCGCCGAGCCTGGACCCCGAGGTGCCGGTCTACGGGCTGGCGGCGACGGGGTTTGTGGCGGGTGAAGTGCCGTTGAGAACCCTCCCGGCCATCGCGGCGCGTTATCTGGCGGCGATTCGCGAGGTGCAGGCCCAAGGTCCGTATCGATTTGCGGGTTGGTCGGCCGGTGGCTTGATCGCTTATGAGATGGCCAATCAGGTCATCGCCAGCGGCGAGCAGGTCGAATTCATCGGGATCATCGACACCTCCGCCGAGGTCGGCGCGGAGGAACGCGAGGTGCTCACGGAAGCGCAGTTCCTGATGTCGTGGCTGCCCGAAGACATGGACCCTGGGTTGTTCGATCAACTGTCACCACTGGTGGCGAACGGCGAGATCGAGCCGATGCTTGCACTGTGCACGACCCATGGCTTGTTGCCTGAGGAGTTGAGTCAAGGAATCGACGCTGCGACGTTGCGCACCCATCTGGCAGTGGCCTACGCGACACGGCTGGCCGTGGGTGCCTACGTCAGCCCCGAGCTGCCGGTAACGGTGTCGCTGTTCACCGCGCTGCAGCAGGAGCGAGACGACCCGACTTTGGGTTGGCGCACCTTGCAAGGGGACCGCGTGACAATCAAAGCGCTGCGGGGCACGCACCACACTTTGGTGCGCGCGCCGTACGTCGACGCCCTCGGTGAGGCAATTTCCTACGCACTGAAGGGAAAATCCAAATAACAGCGTGTTTAAAGCCGACCGTTGGTCGGCTTTGTCCTACAAATTTGTCCTACAGCTTACAAATGATGGCCATTTGCACATCATTTACTCCGATCAGCTTGCGCACTTCAAAAAAGGTTCTACCTTTCAAATGCTTATATCGCTGACAAACGCTAGTTTCGAACAAATGTTTCTCTCGGCACGGAGGCCGACTTCTATGCTTATTGACGCCAATTTTGTGACATGCCTGTCCCTGTATCCCCCTACATACACCTATAAACGTGTAGGTTTTAATAATTCACCCACGCTGAATCGATTTAGTCGTGCACTAAATCAATGAAACGCAACGGTGGAAATTTGACATGGGGGCAGGGTTATTTTCGACCGGGCGGTCGGAAACCAGGTCAGCCAGCGATTTTGGTATGCAGGCTTATGAATCGAATCAGTAGCGTACGAAATATAGAGAATCCGCATATCTATTTCGAACTAGGGAAACTGATTTCAAGCGTAGGGCATGAACACTTCGTTGCGAATATGCACCAACTGATCGGGACATCGGTTTCCATCAGCCTGGTCGAACTCAGCGAATGGACTACAGACGATAACCAGGGAAGCGTCATCGACATTCAGTCCCTGGGTAATGCAGGCCTCCCCGAGGAACTGTCGTCGCCCTCCTCCCTTCCCTGTTCCATTACTCCCCGGCAGCGAGACGAACACCCACTCTTGCAACGGATTCTTGAAGTGGACGATTCCATCCTGATTCACATGAACGCGCCGATGATGGACGCCAAGGGCTATCAGCTCACCAACGCGACTCATCAATGCAATCTGGTTTCGGGCAAGGGCAATCGGCGTTGCGTCATCACGTTGCACCGACCTTTGGCGGACCGCGACTTTTCCCTGAGCGAATTATCGTTTCTGAAAAACCTCTCGGAAACCCTGTTGCCGCTGGTTGAGCGGCATGCCCGGATCAGTCGTCAGGTCAGCGTGCGCAAGACCGGCAGCCCCATGGCCAGGCCCGTCGTCGCCTTCGAACAGACCCCGCTGCAACGCGACTTCAACGAACGGTTGACCCTGTGTGACGTGGCCTTGTCGGCGCGGGAGAAAGAGGTGTGCCTGGGGCTGTTGACCGGCGGCACCGTGCCCGAGATGGCCGAAAAACTCTGCGTCAAGAACAGCTCTGTCGAAACCTACCTCAAGCGGGCCGCGGCCAAGCTTGGCGTGAGTGGTCGACACGGACTGGCCAAATGGATGATCGGGGCGTAATGCCCCGAACCCTTCTGCGTTAAAGCAAAGCCCGACTCCCTTACGATGAGGCTGGTAATGAGCAAGTCCCCGATGTCCCTGGCGGCCGTTGCGTTTGTTCTCGGCGGTTGTTCGTTAATACCGGACTACCAACGGCCAGCCGCACCAATCGCCCAGCAGTACCCGCAAAGCCCCGCCTATGCACCGGCCCAGGCTGACGGCAATGCTGCCGAACAAGGCTGGCGCGATCAGTTCCGCGATCCGGCATTGCAGCAGTTGATCCAGAGCGCCTTGAACAACAACCGCGACCTGCGGGTTGCGGCGTTGAATGTCGAAGCCTATCGGGCGCAATACCAGATCCAGCGCGCCGATTTGTACCCGGCGGTGTCGGCCAGCGGTTCCGGGACGCGCCAGCGTACGCCGGGCAGCCTGTCGTCCACCGGCGAAGCGGTCACCAGTGGTTCCTACTCCGCAGGCCTGGGCATCAGCGCCTATGAGCTGGACCTGTTCGGGCGGATCCGCAGCCTGAGCCAGGAAGCCATGCAGGTTTACCTGTCCAGTGAAGAAGCCCGGCGCAGCACACAGCTGAGCCTGGTGGCCAACGTCGCCACGGCTTACCTGACCTGGCGCGCCGACCAGGAATTGCTGGTGCTGACCCAGGACACCCTCAAGTCTTATGAAGAAAGCCTGCGCCTGACCACCCGCAGCAATGCGGTTGGCGTGGCCTCGGCGCTGGACGTCAGCCAGGCCCGGACCACCGTCGAAGGTGCCCGGGCCAATCTGGCGAAATTTCAACGGCAGGTGGCGCAGGATATCAACGGCCTGACGCTATTGGTCGGTACCTCGGTGCCGGAAAACCTGCCCGGTCTGCCGCTCGCCTCCGACCTGCTCAGCGAAGTACCGGCCGGGCTGCCGTCGGACCTGCTGCAACGGCGTCCCGACATTCTGCAAGCCGAATACCTGCTCAAGTCCGCCAACGCCGACATCGGCGCTGCCCGTGCCGCGTTCTTCCCCAGCATCACCCTGACGGCCAACGCCGGCACTTCCAGCTCGCAACTGTCCGGGCTGTTCAAGGGTGGCTCGGGGAGTTGGTTGTTCCAGCCGCAAATCAACCTGCCGATTTTCAATGCCGGCAGCCTGCGGGCGAGCCTGGATTACTCGAAGATCCAGAAAGACATCCGGGTTTCGCAGTATGAGAAATCAATCCAGGCCGCGTTCCAGGAAGTCTCTGACGGCCTGGCGGCGCGCAAGACCTACAGCGAACAACTGACCGCGCAACGCGACCTTGTGCAGGCGAACCAGGATTACTACCGGTTGGCCGAGCGTCGCTATCGCATTGGTGTAGACAACAACCTGACCTTTCTCGACGCGCAACGCTCCCTGTTCAGTGCCCAGCAAACGCTGATCACCGACCGGCTCGCACAGCTGACCTCAGAGGTCGGGCTGTACAAGGCGCTGGGCGGAGGCTGGGCCGAACGACTGAATGTTGCATTGTGAGGGCAATGAAAATGAACACATTCGAACCGGGTGAATACGTTCGCTTACGCGCGGGCGGCAGGAAAATGATCGTCAAACATCCCTCCTTCACTTCCGACCTGCCGGGCACGCCGCTGGTGCCTTGTGAATACCGGGAGAAAAAACGCACGGTACTGGGCTTCTATTCGGCGCGCGACCTGATCGCCGCCCCGGCCTAGGCCACGACCACCAGATCACTCAACAGGACGGATTCTTATGCATGTGATCATTACGGCCATCGGCTCTGCCGGTGACGTTCATCCTTTTGTCGGTATCGGCCGCGCGCTCGCCGCACGCGGTCACCGGATTACCTTTTGTGCCAGCGCGGCATTCGCGCCGTTGATCGAGCGTTGTGGCTTCAGGTTTTTGCCACTGGGCACTGCCGAAGACTATGAGACGGTCATGGCTGACCCGGCGCTGTGGCGCACGCGAACCTCGCTGCCTACCCTCTGGAAAACCGTCGCCAGCACGCTGCGCGAGCAGTACCAATTGCTGGAGGCTGCGTGTGACGATGAGACGGTGATGCTCGGTTCGCTGTGGGCGTTTTCGGCGCGGCTGCTCCAGGAAAAACGCGGCATCCCACTGATCACCGCACAGGTCTCGCCGTTCGGTTTCTGGTCGGCCGCTTCGCCCTCGGTGCATCCGCCGGGCACCAACCTGCCAGCCTTTGTGCCGTTTCCGGTGAAACGCCTGGTGCTGCGTCTGGTCGAGCGAACCTTTCTCGACGGGCTGATGAAACCGGAGCTCAACCGCTTCCGCCGCGAGCTGGGGTTGCCACCGACCAAACGGATTATCAGCGAATGGATCTGCTCACCCGACGGGGTGTTGGGCTTGTTCCCGCATTGGTTCGCCGAAGTGGCATCGGACTGGCCGAGCCACACCGTGTTGACCGGTTTCCCGCTGTTCGACGAATCCGGATTCCAGCCACGCGACAGCGAACTGGAGGACTTCCTCAGCGAAGAATCACCGGTGGTGTTTACTCCCGGCTCGACCCAGGTCAATGGCGAAGAATATTTCGCCGCTGCCGTCGAAGCGCTGAAATCGGTCAACCGCCGCGGGGTGTTCCTGACCCGGCAAGCGGTGGACCCGGCAATGGCTGCCGCCGGGCAAATCCTGGTGCGTCGCTACGTGCCGATGAGCCGCATCCTGCCCCACACCGCCGCACTGGTGCACCACGGTGGCGTCGGCACTACCGCGCTGGCGATGGCCGCCGGCGTACCGCAAGTGGCGACGCCGTTTGCCCATGACCAGTTCGACAACGCGGCGCGCATGCAGCGTCTGGGTTGCGGCGTGAGCTTGTCGCCGCCGGCCTCCGGCGAAGCGCTGGCCAAGGCACTCGACACGGTGTTGACCAGCCCTGAAGTGCGCGCCAATTGCGCTCGTTATCGTGCGCTGATTCCCGGCGGCGACAGCGCCAGCGAAGCGGCGGCATTGCAGGTCGAGGCACTGGCACTCGCTCGCCTGAAGACGTACCGCGTCGCGTAACCGGGTTTTCCCGGACACACCTTAACCGCTGATCCCAGCAACGGACTCCTGACCTCCGTTGCTTCGCCACGCCTGCGCGAAGCCAAGGTCTTCATGCTTTTCATCAGTTTTGGGCCCGGCCCACGGAGAACTTTATGACTCAGGTCACGCCCGTTTCGAGCGACCTGCTTTACCCGCTGACGGCTCCGCAACTGGATATCTGGCTGGACCAGCGGTTGCACGAAGATTCACCGCTGTACAACATCGGCGGTTATGCCCGGATCAATGGCGCGGTGGATGCCACGCGGATGCAGCACGCGATTGACCAGGTGGTCAGTCGCCACGACGCGCTGCGCACGCAACTGGTGCCGGGCTCGGTTGATCATCCGTTGCCGCGCCAACGCTTCCTGGCCTCGGTCAGCGCGGCGTACTCCTTGATCGACGTCTCGGCACAGGCCGATCCCGAAGCCGCCGCACTGGCGCTGCTGGAAGAAAACCTGCAAACACCGTTCTCGTTTGATGACGGTCCGCTGTATCGCACCGAACTGCTGAAAGTGCGGGAAGACCTGTATTACTTTTTCTTCAATTGCCATCACCTGATCGTTGATGGCTGGTCATTTGCCATGATTGGCAAAGCTATCAGCGAGGCCTACAGCGCCTCGGAACCGATGCTGCCGGCACCGAGTTATCAGGCCTTTCTTGAACAGCAAGGCAGCGAAAAAGCCTCGGCGGCATTCCAGCGCCAGCGCCACTATTGGCTGGAAAAATACCGGACGCTGCCCGAACCATTGCTCGCGCCGCGTACTGAAAGCCGTGTCGGGCAAGGCCTGGTGCCGAGCCAGAACCACACCTGGCGCTTGCCGCGTGCGCTGTACAACCGTCTCGGCGAACTGACGAAGGCCAGCGGCCAAGGGTCGATTTTCCATGTGATGCTGGGCGCGCTGTACAGCTACTTCGCCCGGGTGGCCCAGCGCGACGAGATCGTGATCGGCCTGCCGATCCTCAATCGCGCGAATGCCGCGCACAAGGCCACGGTCGGTTTGTTCGTCGGCATGAGCCCGGTTCGCCTGAGCCTCGGTACCGACCTGACCTTTGCCGAACTGGTCGGCCAGATTGCCCTCACGCTGAAGCAGGATTATCGCTACCAGCGTTATCCGTTGAGCGAACTGAACCGTGAACTCGGCTTGCACAACCTGGGTCGGCGGCAGTTGTTCGACCTGGTGGTGTCCTTCGAGCAAGACCAGGACACGTGGTACGACGCCACCCTCGCCCACCCGGTCAAACTGAGTAACGGCTACGAACAGAATCCCCTGGCGATGCACGTGCGTGAAGCCGGGCCGGATGACGATGTGTGGATGCATTTCATCTACAACGAAGCGTACTTCGATGCCGCGCAGATCGACGCGCTGCAACAACGTTTCATGAGCCTTCTGCACGCCGTGGCGGCTGATTTCGATGTGCCGGTCAACGCCCTGGAGCTGATGCCGGCTGCTGAACGCTTATTGTTGGACGAATGGAATCGCACCGAAGTCGATTACCCGAAACAGCCGCTGCTGCATGAGTTGATCGAGGCGCAAGTCGCGGCTCGCCCGGACGCGATTGCCGTACGCTTTGAGAACCAGTCGCTGACCTACGACGCACTGAATCGCCAGGCCAATCAGTTGGCGCATGCCTTGCTGGAACGCGGGATCCGCCCGGACGACCGCGTGGCCATTTGCGTGGAGCGCAGTCTGGAGATGGTGGTCGGTCTGCTGGGCATTCTGAAAGCGGGAGCCGCTTACGTCCCGCTGGATCCGGGCTACCCTGCCGACCGCTTGAGCCACATGCTCAGTGACAGTGAGCCCGGCGTCCTGATCAGCACTCGCGCCTTGCTGGACAGCCTGCCTGCCGTGACGGTGCCGGTGTTGTGCCTCGACACCGACCGCGAACAGCTCGCCCGGCAACCGGATGAAAACCCCGTCCTCGGCCTGACGCCGCAACACCTCGCCTACGTGATTTACACCTCCGGCTCTACCGGCCTGCCCAAAGGCGTGATGAATCAGCATGACGGCGTGGTCAATCGTCTGCTCTGGGCCCGTGATGCTTATGGTGTCGATGAGCACAGCGTTGTCCTGCAAAAGACTCCGTTCAGTTTCGATGTGTCGGTCTGGGAGTTTTTCCTGCCGCTGCTCAGCGGTGCGCAGCTGGTAGTGGCGGCGCCCGGTGGGCATCAGGATCCCGGCTATTTGATGGACATCATGGCGAGCGCGGGCATCACGCTGCTGCATTTCGTGCCGTCGATGTTGCAGGTGTTTCTCGATCAGGCCGAGCACAAGCGTTTGCCTGCACTCAAGCAGGTGCTGTGCAGTGGCGAAGCCTTGCCCTATGCCTTGCAGGAGCGTTTTTTCGAGCAACTGCCGAACGTGCAACTGCACAACCTCTACGGTCCCACTGAAGCGGCGATCGACGTCACGGCCTGGCATTGCCGGCCCGGCGTGCACAACGGCATCGTGCCAATCGGCCAGCCCATCGCCAATACCCAACTGCATGTGCTCGACGGCAACCTGCAACCGCTACCGCCGGGGATTGCCGGCGAGCTGCACATCGGTGGCATCGGTGTCGCGCGGGGCTACTTGAATCGCCCCGAACTCACCGCCGAGCGGTTTATTCGTGATCCGTTCCAGGCCGATCCTCAAACGCGCCTGTACAAGACCGGTGATCTGGGTCGTTGGTTGCCGGATGGCAGCCTCGAATACCTGGGCCGCAATGACTTCCAGGTGAAGATTCGTGGCCTGCGCATTGAGTTGGGCGAGATTGAATCGCGGCTGGTGGCGTGCGAAGGCGTCAAGGAAGCGGTGGTGATCGCCCGTCAGCAGACCGAAGGCGATGCCTGGTTGTGCGCCTACCTTGTCGGCGAGCCGGGCGTTGAGCTATCACCGCAAACATTGCAGGCAACCTTGCAGCAGCAAGTCCCCGACTACATGGTGCCCCGGCATCTGATTCAGCTTGAGCAATTCCCGTTGAACGTCAACGGCAAGCTCGACCGCAAGGCCCTGCCCGAACCCGACGAAACCCTGGGTCGCCGTGATGCAACGGCGCCGCGCTCGGCGCTGGAACACACGCTGGCCGAACTCTGGCGGGACAACCTCAAGCGCTCGGAACTGGGCATCCACGATAACTACTTCATGCTCGGCGGCGACTCCCTGAAAGTCATCCACTTGCAGGTCAAGGCCCGTGAGCAAGGGATCGCCCTGACGCTGGCGCAGATCTACCAGCACCCGAGCATCGCGCAACTGGCCGAAAGCGTTGAGGCCCACGGCGGCACTTCTACCAGACTTGCACCCTTGGCGCATGTGGCACCGTTTGCCCAAGTGCCCGAGGCGATTCGCCTGGCCAGCGCCGGTGAATTCGATGATGTGTTTGCCGCGTCGCAACTGCAAGTCGGGATGATCTACCACTCGATGATGCACCCGGATTCGGCGATCTATCACGACATCTTCCGCTATCGCCTGCGCCTGAAATGGGACCCCGTGGCCTGGGACCGGGCGTGCCGCGCCTTGATCCAGCGGCACCCGGCGTTGCGCATGTCCTTCGATGTCGGGCATACCGAAGCGCCGATGGCGCGGGTGCATTCGGTGGTGGAGTCGCCGGTGCAGCTCATCGTTTCGCCGAGCCCTGCTGATCGCGAGCAGGCGGTTGCGACCTACATCGAGGAACGCAAACGTCACCGCGAAGACTGGCACCAAGCGCCGCTGTATCAATTTGGCGTGGCCGTCGGCACGGATGAGATTGATCTGGTGTTCAGCTTCCACCACGCGATTCTCGATGGCTGGAGTGTCGCCACGTTGATGCGTGACCTGATTACGCTCTACACCTCCGAAACCCCACTGCCGGCCCTGAGCACCACACCCGCCGACTTTGTCGTACTCGAACAGGCCGCCATGGCCAGCGAGGTGCACCGCCAATTCTGGCGCGATTACCTGCACGATGCGCCCGCCGCATCGATGACCAGTTGGACCCACGCGGTGGCCCCGGACCCGACGCCGCACCGATCGGCTTACCGCGAGATGCCCGCAGCGGATGTGGCCCGGCTCGAAGCGTTCTGCCGCGACCAGGACCTGCCCTTGCGCGCGGTGCTGCTGGCGGCCCACGGTTTTGCCCAGGCCATCGTGTCGAATCAGCAAGAGGTGTTGTGCGGCGTGATCAGTCATGGTCGTCCCGAGTTTGAGGACAGCGCTCAAGTGCTGGGGCTGTTCCTCAATAGCTTGCCCATACGCTTCAGCACCCAGGGCAGCAATTGGCTCGATGTGATTCGCGGTCTGATGCACCAGGAACAACAGGTGTTTGCGCACAGGCGCTACCCGTTCGCGCTGATTCACCGGGAAACCGATGTGGCGCTGAACGTGGTGTTCAACTACGTCGATTTCTACGTGCTCAACGACCTGCTGGCGCCGGGTGAAGAAATCCTCACCGGTTGGGAAACCACCGAGGCGAGCAACTATGACTTGCTGACCACGGCGGGCCGTCACCCCTCCAACGGTTCGCTGATGCTGAAGACCGACTACCGCACGGCGCGTGTCGCGACCAGTCAGGTCGAGGTCTATGCCGATTACATGCTGCGCACCCTTGAATTGATGATCGCCAACCCCGACGCGCCGCCGCGCATACCGGACTGGATGCCGCGCATCGAGCACACGGCGCCAGCGACCCACGGCAATCTCTCGACGTTGCTGCTGGACAGCTTCGCGCGATATGACGAACAAGTCGCCGTGAGTTTTGCCCAGACCAGTCTGTCGTACCGGCAACTGGCGGACCGCAGCGCCCAACTGGCAAGTTGGCTGCACCGGCGCGGTATCGGTCCGGGTGACCGGGTGGCAATCATGATGCCGCGTTCCCCCGAACTGATCATCGCGCTTCTTGGTGTGATCCAGGCCGGCGCCGCGTATGTGCCGATTGACATGAGTTACCCGCAGGACCGCATTCGTCTGATCCTCGACGACTCGCAGCCGCGTCTGGTGCTGTCCGGTGACGGCTCGACCAATCTGGTGGCGACCCTCGGCAGCCAGGTCGAGCGGCGGCACTGGGAAGGTGTGGTCGCCGAGTTCGATGACAATCTGGCGCGCTGTCATCAGCGAGTGGCGTCGATAGCGGCCGGGATTTGCGGAGACGATAACGCTTATCTGCTCTACACCTCCGGCTCGACCGGACGGCCGAAAGGCGTGGCCATGCCACATCACGCCTTGGGCAATATGATCCGCTGGCAAACCCGCCAGCAGGACGCCACGAACGCGCCGCTGAAGACGCTGCAATATTCGCCGATCTCGTTCGACGTTTCGTTCCAGGAAATCCTCTCGACCCTGTCGAGCGGCGCAGAACTGGTGATGATCGATGAGGCGCTGCGTTACGACTTCATTCGGTTGCTGAAATTTATCGGCGCGCAGGAGATCAATCGCTTGTTCCTGCCTTACGTCGCGTTCCAGGGCTTGGCCGAAGTCGCGATGCAGCTCGGCATCCGCCCCGCTTCGCTGCGCCAGATCAACGTGGCGGGCGAGCAGCTGAAAATCACCGCTGAAATCCGTCACCTGATCGACAGCCTCGACGACTGCCGGGTGGAAAACCATTACGGCCCGACCGAAGCGCACGTGGTCACCAGCCTGCGGCTTGAAGGCGCCAGCGCGGACTGGCCGAACATGCCACCGATTGGCGTGCCGATCGATGGCGTGCGCATGCACGTGCTGGATGCGGCGGGCAATGCCTGTCCGGTCGGGGTCAGCGGTGATTTGTTCATCGAAGGCCTGTGCCTGGCCAACGGTTACTGGAATCAACCGGACCTGACTGCCGAACGCTTTGTCTATCGCGAACTGGAGGGTGAGAACCGTCGGTTATACGAGACCGGCGACGTTGGCTTCTACCTGCCTTGGGGCGACCTGATCTATCAGGGTCGCAGCGATGCGCAGGTGAAGATTCGTGGTTATCGCGTCGAGTTGGGCGAGATTGAAGTGGCGATGCTCGGTTCCGCACAGTTCGGTGCCGATATTCAGCAAGTGGCGGTGATCGACAAGCAGGCAGCGGATGGCGGTCGGTATCTGGTCGGTTTTGTTCAAGTGATGCCGGGACGCGAACTGGACCTGGATCGACTCAAGGCCGAAATGCGCCTGACGCTGCCCGATTACATGCTGCCCAACACCCTGGTCAGCATCGCGCATATCCCACTCGGCCCGACCGGCAAGATTGATCGCCAGCGCCTGCAAAAGGTCGACGTGCAAACCACCTTGCTGCGGCCGTTCACCGCGCCGCGAAACACCTGGGAAGACCTGCTGCAGGCCTATTGGCAGGAAACCCTGGAGCTGGAAGAGATCAGCGTCCATGACAATTTCTTCGAGCTGGGCGGCAACTCCCTGAAGGCCGTCCGGCTGATTGCGATGCTGGCCAGGCATCAAGGCTGCGAGCCGTCGCTGTCAGACTTTATCCAGGCGCCGACCATCGCCGAATTTGCCCAGGTGTTGCAGCAGAGCGAGGCCGGCCACGGGCAGACCGGTGCGCTGGTGGATTTCAAAAACGCGAAGCGTGTGCCAACGCTGTTCCTCGTGCACCCCATCGGTGGGCATGTGCTGTGTTATGCCGCATTGGCGCGGGTGCTCAAGGATCGGGTTCAGCTGTACGCCCTGCAAGCACCCGGCACCTGGGACAGCCGCGCGCCATTGCAATCGGTGCAGGCTCAGGCTGTGCATTACGCCGATGCGATTGAGCAGGTCGCCCCCACCGGTCCGCTGAACATTGGCGGCTGGTCCTACGGCGGCGTGGTCGCCTATGAACTCGCGAGCGAGTTGAAGCGGCGCGGCCGGCGCCTGCATAACGTGTTTTTGCTCGACACCATCGTGCGGATCAGCCAGGGCGAGGTGCAGATCGAGCGCAGCGAGTTCATGAACTGGTTCATGTGGGAATTGCTCAGCGGCGATGGCCAGAAGGACTACGCCTATCAAGCCCTGGATTTCTCATCCATGAGCGATCCGCAAGCCTTCGAAGCGATCAAACAACACGGCATCGCCCAAGGGATTTTCGACGCCAGCATTACCCTGGCGACGCTGGATCAGCTGTACCGGGTGTTCCATGCCAACTGGCAATCGCTGCTGGACTACCGCTTCCCGCCACTCGACTTGCCATTGACGCTGTTTGCGGCGGACGTCGAGTTGCCGGATGTGCTGCAAGCCCCGCATGAACTGGTCGGCACTGCATTCCGCGATCCGTATCGCGGCTGGCGCACGGTTGCGCCGCACGTGGAGCGGATCGCCATCGAAGGCGACCATCTGACCATGATGCGCGAGCCGCATATCCAGCGGGTTGGCGAGGTGATCAAGGCGCGGATTGATGCAGCTCGGGTGAAAAGCGCAGACAGCGTGGCTGCATTCGCATAGCCGTCACCGACGGTCACAACTCAACGCCCGGTCAATCCGGGCTCGAAACAGGTGGAACGGCATGACAGCACTCAAAAAAGCCATTGTGGCAGGCGCCGGGATCGGCGGGCTCACCGCCGCCATTGCCCTGCAACGCGCGGGTTGGCAGGTCGAGGTCTTCGAAGCGGCCCAGACCCTGCGCACCGGTGGCACCGGCCTGTCGATCATGGCCAATGCCATGGCGGCACTGCATTCGATTGACGCCGATGTTCCGGTGGAGCAAGCCGGCCAGGTGATCAAACAGTTTTATTTCAAGAAGCAGAATGGCGACGCGATCACGCGCATGCCGATCCACGAGATCGGCGAGCAACTGGGTCATCCGAGTGTGAATATCCAGCGCCCTCTCCTGCTGCAGGCCTTGGCCAGGCAGTTGGCGCCGGACACGCTGACCACTGGCTTGCGCTGCGTGGGCTATACCCATCGCCCGGATGGTGTGCAGGTGTCGTTTGAAGACGGCAGCACCCGGCAGGCGGATTTGCTGATTGGCGCGGACGGCCTGAATTCGGTGATCCGCCAGCAGATGCTCGGCGACACACCGACGCGTCCCTGCGGTTACATCGCCTGGCTGGCCATCGTGCCCTTCAGCCACCCGACGATGAGCGAAGGCTACGTGGCGCATTACTGGGGTCGCGGCAAACGCTTCGGGCTCTGCGATGTCGGCGATGGCCAGGCGTATTGGTGGGGCACCTGCAACCACGCGAATGCGGCGGATGCCGCGTTGAACATCAGCAAACAGGAGGTACTCGACGCCTACAGCGGTTGGGCGCCGGAAGTGGTCGCGGCCATCGCCGCCACGCCGGAAAGCGCGATCCTGAAAATGCAGGCCCGGGATCGCGACCCGGTGGAGCAATTCTGCGACGGGCATGTGGTGCTGTTAGGCGATGCGGCGCATCCGATGTTGCCGAGCCTGGGCCAGGGTGCGGCGCAGGCCATCGAAGATGCCGTGGTGCTGGCGCAATACCTGACGCAAACGTCCGACCTGAACGCTGCGCTGGAAAAGTACCAGGCGTTTCGACACCCGCGAGCCAACGGGGTGGTGAAGGCTGCGCGGTTTATGAGCGGTATCGAACAGGCTGAATCGAAAGTCGCCTGCTGGCTGCGCGACTGGTATTTCCGCCTGACGCCGCAGAGCAGTTTTCGCAAGAAGAACCTGGATATCCTGTCGTTCAAGCCTAGCGCTTGAACCTGCCAGTAATCAATGTGGGAGCGGGCTTGCTCGCGAAGGCGGTGTGTCAGTCGCCATCAGTATTGGCTGATACGACGCTTTCGCGAGCAAGCCCGCTCCTACAGGGGATGTGTAGTGCCTTCAAGATGAAATAAAAGCCCCGACGCCTTTCTCAGGTTTCGGGGCTTTTCGCTGTTGATGCAAGCAGTTTCCCCACACACGACTAGAATCTGCACAACATTGGCATTTGCATGATGTGGGAATCACCGTTTTCAGGGAGTTGAAAAACATTATGCAAATCAGCAGCCGTTACACATGGACTGGCTTGACGGCCATAACGCTGATTATTTTTGCGGCGCTGATCTTCCTGCTGATCAAATCGTATTCCTACGAAACTTCCACTTATTTCGAATCCCGGGACTTTGTTCGTCAACTCAAACAGCTGGATGCCAATTGGGCGGTAAAAATCCTCAGGGCTAAAATCGGTATCAATAGCAGTTTGCAGCTGGGAGTGCCGGCCGAATCAGGTAACCGCTGGGACCAATTGGACAAACTGAACAATTCGGGCCCGCTGGCCACCTTATGGAATGATCGACGTCAGGGTTATTTGGATGCCGTACATAACAAGACTCTATTGGTTGATCAGTTCAAGGAACACAACACCGCACTGCGCACCGCCCTGGATGCGCTGCCCGAGGTGGAAGACTCGATTCAGGATTTATTGAAACAAATCACTGATAAACAACAGCTGGAATACCTGTCCAACTCCTGGAATATTCTGAATCTGACGCTGACCACCCTCGAATACGCGTTATATGCCTCCAGCGACAACGCCCAGGCCATTGATAACCAACTGAGCGTTATCAGCCAGTACATGAGCCAGCTCGCTCCCGAGCGCCGAGCCCCCTTCGACGCCTATGTCACCCATGTAAATACTATCGTTCGGGAACAACCCATTGTTAACGACCTGCTCGACCGGATTAATGTAATTCCGGTCGCGCAACAACTGGACAGCATCAATGAGTTATTGAACGAAACCCAACGGCGAACGGAAGCACAGGACCGCCAATACCATATTTACCTGGCCATCTGCGCCAGCCTCATGGCGATCCTGTTGGTGTACCTGGCCGGACGTTTGATTCGCAGTTACACGGTGATCAACAACATCAACGAGGAACTGCAAACCGCCAACGAGCGCCTTGAACAACGCGTCGAAGAACGCACACGGGAATTGATCGAGGCCGAACGCGAACTGGTGGATGCCGCGCGAATGGCCGGCATGGCGGAAATCGCCACCAATGTGTTGCACAACGTCGGCAATGTGCTGAATAGCGTGAACGTCTCCGCCGATGTGATCGCCCATCGCTTGTCGACCAGTAAAACCCTGGGGCTGGGCAAAGCGGTAAACATGATGAATGCGCATGCCGAAGACCTTGGGCAATTCATCACCCACGATGAAAAAGGCAAGTTGTTGCCCTTGTACTTCAATCAACTGGTGGATTCGATCGCGGTCGAGCAGTCCGGCATCGTCGATGAATTGTCGCAACTGACCAAGAGTATCGACCACATCAAGGACATCGTTTCCACCCAGCAGGCCTACGCCGGCGCGGCGCGGGTGGTCGAGCCCTTGAACGTGATCAATCTGTTTGAAGATGCATTGCGGATGAACTCCGGCGCCTTGAGCCGGCACCATGTCACGGTGGTCAAGGACTACCACGAGGTCCCGACTATCATTGGCGACAAGCACCGCTTGCTGTTGATCCTGATCAACCTGATCAGCAACGCCAAATATGCGATGTCCAAGGTCACCGAGCAGCAACGGGAAATGACCTTGAGTGTCTGCGTCATCAACCGTAAAACGCTGCGCTTCAGCGTCAAGGACCAGGGTGAAGGCATTCTTGCCGAGAACCTGTCGCGCATCTTCAATCATGGTTTCACCACGCGCAAAGAAGGCCATGGTTTCGGCCTGCACAGTTGCGCACTCGCCGCCGTGGAAATGAACGGGCACCTTAACGTCTACAGCGATGGCCCTGAACTGGGCGCGGTGTTCACCCTGGAAATCCCCCTTGAATTGGCGGAAAGTCCTGTCAGTGAACCGCCGGTGACAGCCGACGGCACACTCTAGTCAGGGCTCCGCTGTCAGGACAGCGTCAGGAACAACGCCGACGTCCAGACCCGTGACTGATCCCGCTGACGCGCACAGATGAACAACGGATGCTCACCACCCGGTTGCAGATTGAGGTGCGCCAGGTCGATCTGCCCTTGCAACTCGCGAGGCAACGGCGCGGCGGTAGTTCGTTCCAGGGAAACTTTCAGTTCTGCCCCCGGCAACTCTTCGATTACTTGGGATTGCGTCAGCAGTTCTTCGCCAGACAGTTCCATCAGCACCGTCGGCGCATGCACGTAGGGCTGCGGTTCAGACGGGTCGCCGACCTTGATGTAGTTGTCAATGCGGCTGCGGACCTGCAACGTCGCACCGGCCAG
Organism: Pseudomonas nunensis; assembly: GCF_024296925.1. NCBI lineage: Bacteria > Pseudomonadati > Pseudomonadota > Gammaproteobacteria > Pseudomonadales > Pseudomonadaceae > Pseudomonas > Pseudomonas nunensis. The sequence goes on along the minus strand of NZ_CP101125.1, from coordinate 2,162,062 downwards.
TTGCGACAGGTCGATTTCGATGCTGTCGGTGTCGCCGTTGGTGTCAGTGCGAAAGGCCAGGGTCGTGGCGTCCTTGCGCCACACGGTTTGCTCGGGATGATCGAGGCCCAGGGCGCGAAAGCCATTGATCACCGCCCCGGTTATGCGAACCTCGCCGGTCCAATAGGCGCCGCGATAACGATCCTTGATCCGCGCACCGCCCAAGCGCAGGCGAATGCGTTGATTGGAAAAGCCCAGTTCCTGGTGCAGGTTGCGCGACCAGATCAGCGTCTCGCCATCGAACAGATCGACCTGCTCCCAGCCCGCCTCGCCCAGCAATCGATAATCCAGCGTGGCATTCGAATCCGCCGTGAACACCTCGCCCATGAAATGCCGGCCCTGACGCAGGCTGGCAAACGAACGTTCGCCGGTAGTGGCAAACGTGCGCCGGGCACGCAAGGCCTTGCCGACACTCGCGCGGTCGAAGCCTTCAGCGACCACACCGGTCAACCCGCCACGAGAACCGAACACCGCCGTGGCCGGCACCCCGCCGCCGCAACGACCCTGGTGTTCATCGCTGTTTGCAGCCGCGCCCACCCGATAGCCACGCTGCAGGGCTTCGGCGTAGACCCAATGGAACTGGCCCCAGGCAGAACCCACTTCGATCAAGCGTTCCAGCTCCGGGTGGTGCCAGTCGAGGTTGCACCGGCGCCCGCCGACATGGGGCATCATCAGGTGTCCTTCCGGGTCTTTCGCGTAGGCGGCGTATAACTCGTCCACCGGCCAGGCGCCTGGCTTGATGGTGCCGGCGGTGAACTCGTTCCACTCAAACGAGCGCACCAGCCGCCCTTGGTTGTCGAACGGAAACTCAGGCTTGCGATCATGCAGGAACACCACGTTGCGGTCGCCGCCCGCGCAGGAGTTGCCGCACCATTCGGTGCCGGGGTAACAGACGAAGCGGCCCGGCTCGTTGAGTTCATGGATCAGCTTCACCGCCTGATCCCAGCGCTGCTCGGTGATATTGAAATCGTTGGCGGTGTAGCCGAGCACATCGAGGCCGGCGACATCGCGACCGTAACTGAGGTTGTACAGCGTGTCATTCGTGCCCACGGTGTCATCGGAGTGCACATGCAGATCGGCGTAGAGCGGACGCAATGCCGTCCCGGCCGGGTCGACGGTGACGAAAGCCTGAGCGCCACGCACGCCAGGCGTTTCTACCTCGGCGGACAAGCGCCACTCGCCCACGGCCCCGAGATCAAAACCCTCTAGCCGCGCCGTCGCCCAGCCTTCATTGGCCAGGGTAAACGGTTGTTGGCGCTCGCCGCCTTCAGGATCAACCAGGGTCAAGACACCGTTGAGCGGCAGGTTGCGGCAGGTGTTGCCCCAGGCATCGTCCACCCGCAGCAACACGTCGAACGCCTCGCCGGCACTGACCAGGCGCGGCACAATCAGCTGCACGCTCTGCGCCGGCCCCGGCACGATGTTCAACAACGGATCGCCCGGCACTTCGGCAAATTTCGAGCTGCCCAACGGGTCGATAAACAGCCGGAATCGAAAGTCTTTCTCGACGAAACTCTGCACCCGCGTCCCCGCTCCGCCCTGACGGCGGTCTCCCAGGCGAATGGTGATTTTGTCGCCCGGATTAAGATAGCCGTCGATGATGTCGATGATGATCGCTTTCTGGAACGGCCGTTCGTGGCCCTTCTGGTCGAAACGTACTTTCAGGTGCTGCACGGTGGCCTGGCTCTGGCCGGGCACCAACTCACCGGCCTGATACTCGGCGCTGACGTAATTGGGTCCGGCCGGATTCGAGGTCTGGAACAGGGCCCAGTCGGAGTAGAACTTGAACGCCAGTTTCAACCAGGCGCCGTCCGCCAGACCACTTCCACCGACCTCGTAGACCAGGGTAATTTCATCCCATTGCCCGGCAACCAGCGTGTCACGGTCACAGTCGATGCTACCGAGGAACGGGCGTTTCTTGTTGCGTTCGTAGAGGCCTTGGGGGGCAATGTAATGCCCGGCTTCGCGGGGATCGAAAACGTTACTCACATGACACCTCGTGCAGTGGATGAAAGGCTTCAAAACACGCCCCGTAGCAGCTGTCGAGCACCGCGAGGCAGCGTCCGGCGGCGAAGCCGTCGTAAACCCTGCATACGCGGTCTGCCTGACACACCGCATAGGCTGATTTTGCGACGGCTTCGCCGCCGAACGCTGCCTCGCGTTGCTCGACAGCTGCTACTGGACGCGCCATTTTTGGTAGTGGCGCTCGATGCGCCGGAACACAAAACTCTCCATCAGCCAGGCAATCAGGCCGATCAGCACAATGCCCAGCAGCACCTGGCTGCTGTTGCCGATCTGCCCGCCGGTGGAGACCATCCAGCCGATGCCCTGGGACGCGCCGATCATTTCTGCGGCGACCAAAGCGCGCCAACCCTGGCTGAAACCGATGCGCAAAGCCGCCGTCACGAAGGGCAATGAAGCCGGCAGATAAACGTGGGCCAGCAGTTGCCAGGGATTGGCGCCCAAGGTGCGCGCCGCGCGGACTTCGCCGCCGCGAATGCTCTGCACGCCTTCCTGGATGGTCACCGCCATGGGGAATACCGCAGCGATGAAAATCACCAGCACGATGGACACATAACCCAGGCCGAAAATGATCATGATCAACGGCGCCCAGGCGATCGGCGGGATCGCCATGAACAGGCTGTTGAGCGGCGAGATGAAATCGCGAAAGCGCGAAGACAAGCCGCCGGCCGTACCCAACAGAATCGCGACAACCACCGCAGCGCAGAAGCCGCCGATCTCTTCAAGCACACTCGCCCGCAGGTGCTGCCACAGCGAACTGTCGCTGAGCCAGCGCACTGCCTCGCGCGCGACATCCCAGGGCTGCGGGAGGATGTAAGTGGGAAAACGACTCGCCAGGGCGATCCAGATCAATAGCAAGAATGGCAGCGAAGCCCATCCCCAATTCGGTTTTGGCAAGGACATGTCAGGCTCAGACTCAGCGCGAGGCTTTTTCCAGGTAGGAGGTATCCACGATCTGCTCGGTCTTGAGCGTGGTGTCGATAAAGCCCAGGTCATGGGAGTAATTCATCAGGCGCTGAATGAACTGGATGTCCGCAGCCTGCAAATCAGCCGACCAGCCCAATCGGGTCCGCGCCTGGGCGACGATGGTTTCCGGGGCAATGGTCTTGCCGTCGGGACCTTGTACCGCTTCAAGCTTGAACGCCTCGGCGATGATTCGATTTGACTCATCGGGATGCTCGTTGAGGAATGCGATGGCCTTGCGGTGCGCACGCAGCAGCTTGACCACGTCTTCCGGTCGCTCCTGCAAGGTTTTGGGTAACGCGATCACCACGTACCACGGGTAATTCGGCAGCGCCTGATTGACGTCGAGCAGAATCCGGCTCGACCCGCGCAGCAATGACTGACTGACAAAGGGTTCCCAGGAAAACGCCGCATCGACAATGCCGCGCTCCAGCGCTGCGTTCATGTTGCCGGGTGGCATGTCGATGATGTCCAGGTCCTTGTCAGGGTTGAGTCCGGCCTTTTCCTTCAGCACATAGCCGCGCAACAGCACGTCCATGCCACTGCCCTTCTTGACCCCGGCGAGTTTTTTGCCCTTGAGTTGCTCCAGGCTGTTGATCGGACTTTTTGCATCGACAATCACCGCCGCCTGACCGTAATTGACCTTGGCCAGAATCCGGCTTTGCAATCCTCGGGAGAACCATTGATACACCGGCGGCGTGCCGACATAGGCCACGTCCAGCTCATTGGCGGCCAGTGCCTGCTGGATAACCGGGCCATCGCCCAAGGCCTTGAGATCGACATTCAAGCCTTCCTCACGGTAGTAACCCTGTTTGTCGGCGATCAGCGCCGGGGCGTTGGCCATGGCGAAGACGTAACCCACACGCAAGGGCTTCTCTTCGGTGGCCACGGCAAATGTGCTGCTTGCCAATGCGGCAACAGACAAGGAAAGAGCAAGCAGCGAACGTTTGATCATGCGGTTAACTCGGGTTGACGGGTGGGGTTGGCGATGGCTTCGGACGTTTCCATGACGTGGGAAATACGTTCCATCAGCTCATTGCGGTAATCGAGAAAGGCCGGCAGGCGACGGGTTTTCAGGTTCGAACGCGGGCGCGGCAGATGAATATCCAGTTCGCTATGGATGCCGCCCGGGGCGATGTTGAGCACGATGACCCGATCCGCGAGGAACACCGCTTCGTCGATGTCGTGGGTGATGAACAGCACCGTCTGGCCCAGTTCGGCCCAGATCCGTAGGGTCTCTTCATTCATGCTGTTGCGGCTGATGGCATCCAGCGCGGCAAAAGGCTCGTCCATCAGCAACACGCTGGGCTCCAATGCCAGGGTTCTGGCCAGGGAGACGCGCTGCTGCATGCCACCGGAAAGCTGATGGGGCAAGCGCTGCGCCGCGCTCTCCAGACCGACCAGGCGCAAGTACTGCAAGGCCTGCGCTCGCTGTTGATCCTCGCTGAGTTGCGCCGTCATCCGCAGGCCGAAACGCACGTTTTCCAGCGCGCTCAACCAGGGAAACAACTGCGGCGCCTGGAACACATAGCCCAACTCCGAGCGCTCAGGCCGCACCGCAGTCTGGTTGATGCTGATCTGGCCGCTTTGCGGTTGTTGAAAACCCGACAACAGATTCAGCAACGTGGTTTTCCCGCAGCCGGACGGCCCGAGGATCGCGACGAACTCACCGGGTTTCGCGTTCAGGCTGAAAGCGCTGAACACCCGATGCCCGTTGGGGTAGCTGAAGCTGATGTCATTGACCGTGAGGGCGTCGGCTTGCGGCGGTGCGTAAGGCAGGGATTCGGGCATGGCAAGTGTCGTCAGGTCGTTTACAATGGGAATGCCTGACATAATACGTATTAATACAAGTTGTCCCAATAACCTATTTTTATAACCTTAGAAGTGAAGGCGCACTGCCTTATGCCAGTCAGTAAGAGATGGAGCTAGAAACGAGTCATCTGTGGCGAGGGAGCTTGCTCCCGCTGGGCTGCGAAGCGGCCCTCAAAAGGGACTGCTGCGCAGTCCAACGGGAGCAAGCTCCCTCGCCACAGGTTCGAGTCTGGCTTGACTGATCAACATAAGGCGCACCGCCCCACTCCAGGGAACATGGAAGCCGACCGTGTCCACGTCCATTCTTCGCGACAGCAGCACCTCGCTTTACGAACAGATCGCCCATCGATTGCTGGAAGAGATTCAGCGCGGCGACTTTGAACCGTCCGGCAAACTGCCGTCGGAAGCCGAACTGGGCGAACGCTTTGGAGTGAGCCGCGTCACGGTGCGCCTTGCGGTGGGCAAGCTCAGCGACGACGGCGTGGTGGAGCGCAAGCAAGGCAAAGGCACGTTCGTGGCGGCGAAACAGGTTCGCCATGGCCTGGATGCGTTGCGCAGTTTTCATGAAGCCTTGCTGTTGCAGGGACTCAAACCGAGCATGCAGGTGATCAGCCATACGCTGCAGCCCGTCCCGGAAGCCTTGCGCGGTTTGTTTGAAGCAGCGAGCGATTGCCTGCTGCTGGAGCGCCTGCATTTCGTTGATGAAGAACCTATCGCCCTGGGCCGCAGCCATCTACCGGCTGAACTGGCCAGCGTGGTCTGGACGGAGGTTGAACATCAACCGATCTACTCGATTCTGGAGTCGATCACCGGCCTGGCGGTCACCCGCGCCGACCTGGCGATCCGTGCGCAAGAAGCGGACAAAAGCCTGGCCGGCGCGCTGCACGTCAAACGCGGCGCCGCGCTGTTGGTGATGGAACGCACCTCTTGGTTTGCGGATGGCCGCTGCTGCGACCGCACCACTTTCTATATCCGCCCGGAACGCTACGCCTTCGTGCTCAGCGGGGTGTTCAAATCCGCCAGTGGCCGATAGATCGCCGGTTGCGGCAACGCCGTTACGCGCCCACCGCGTGTAAAGGTTGACTGGCGGCAGGCGCTTGCACAGCGCGCGCCGCACTGTGGCGATTGACCGGCACCGGCAAGCCCAGATGCCCACGCAACGTGCTGTGGCTGTACTCGCTGCGGAACAGCCCGCGCTCACGTAGCAACGGCAGGACTTCGTTGGTGAATCGGGCAAACTCCCCTGGCGCACCGACGCGAATGTTGAACCCGTCGACCGCCCCTTCGACAAACCAGCGCTCGATCTCGTCGGCCACGGTTTTTGGCGACCCGACAAAATTCGAAAACGGAGCGGCAAAGCGCAAGGCCGCCTGACGCAGGGTCAGCCCCTGCTCACGAGCCACCTGTTTGATGTGTTCGGCATGCCCGCGATAACCGTTGCTGCCCAGCTCACCCAACTCCGGAAATGCTTCGTCGAGCGGGTATTGGGAGAAGTCGTGATAGTTGAACGGCCGCCCCAGTTGCACCAGCGCCTTGTACAGATCCAGTTCACCGTGGCGCTCGCGATCGATCGCTTGGGCCTGCTCGTCGGTGTCGGCAATGATCGGCGCGATGCCCGGCAGAATCGTCACATGATCGGGGTTGCGACCGGCCGCAGCGGTGCGCTTTTTGATGTCCTGATAGTAAGCGCGGGCGTCCTCGAAATTGTCCACGCCGGCGAAGATCCCTTCGGCAAAGTTCGCCGCCAGGTTGCGCCCGGACTCGGAAATCCCGGCCTGGAAAATCACCGGTTGGCCCTGGGGCGAACGGGCGATGTTCAATGGACCGGTCACGGAAAAGAACTCGCCCTGATGATCGAGACGGTGCTGACGTTGCGGGTCGAGAAACACCCCGCTCTGCTTGTCGCGCACAAACGCATCGTCTTCGTAGGAATCCCACAACCCTTGCACCACTTGCAGATGTTCACCGGCCCGGCGATAGCGCTCGGTATGGTCGATGTGCTGTTCGCGCCCGAAATTCCCCGCGGCGCCTTCGAGCCCGGTGGTCACCACATTCCAGCCGGCCCGACCGCCGCTGATCAGGTCCAGCGAGGCAAATTGCCGAGCCACGTTGAACGGTTCGGTATAGGAAGTCGTCAGTGTGGCAACCAGCCCGATCTTCGACGTCGCCCCCGCGACAGCGGATAACAATGTCAGCGGTTCCAGGCGATTCAGATAATGCGGCGCCGAATCCGGCGTGATGTACGGGCTGTCGACGATGAAGATCAAGTCAAATTTCGCCGCCTCGGCTTGTTGCGCCTGCTGGCGATACCAGTCGATATCGATGCTCGCATCACCGGGTATTTCCGGGTGCAGCCATTCGTTCTGGGCAGTACCGACGCCAGTGAGAATGGCGCCGAATTTGAGTTGTCGTGGTGAAGTGGACATCTGGATATTCCCCCGGAGATGGCAGCTCTGCTGGCCGTTGAAGAACGACCTTAGGCGCTGGGAATACGCTTGTGAAATGCTTTGTTGATCTATCCTAATTATGAAAAACAATGATCATATCTATTTTCTATATTTAACTATTGCATATAAACACATCAAATCTGTGGGAGCGGGCTTGTGTGGCGAGGGGGCTCGTCGGAATGCCGCATCACCCCGTTCGGCTGCGAAGCAGTCGTGAACAATTCACTCCGTTTGCCTGACATATCACAGCTGCAGGTTTTGGGGCCGCTTCGCGACCCAACGGGGGCAAGCCCCCTCGCCACACAAGCCCGCTCCCACATGGGATGTATATCGCTTCGCAAAGTGTGCTCGACTCAAGCACGCCTTGATCAGGCAAAAAAAATGGACCTGTTTTCACAGATCCATTTTTCAAGCCTGGGGCGGATTACTTCGGTTGCGCCACCGTGCGCAGATACGGTTTCACCGTCCTGAAGCCATCCGGGTATTTCTTGCGCGCGTCTTCATCGGAGACCGACGTCGGGATGATCACGTCTTCACCCGGCCGCCAGTTCACCGGCGTGGCGACGGTGTGCTTGGCATTCAATTGCAGGGCATCGAGCAGGCGCAGTACTTCATCGAAATTGCGCCCGGCGCTCATCGGGTAGATCAGCATCGCCTTGACCTTCTTGTCCGGGCCGATGATGAACACCGAGCGCACGGTGGCGTTGTCCACTGCGGTCCGGTTACCGCCGCTGGCGTTCGGATGGATCATGTCGTAGAGCTTGGCCACCACCAGGTTTTCGTCGCCGATCATGGGATAGTTGACCGCATGCCCCTGGGTTTCCTCGATGTCCTTGGCCCAGCTCGCATGGTTGCTGACCGGGTCGACGCTGAGTCCGACCACCTTGGTATTGCGCTTGTCGAACTCAGGCTTGAGGCCGGCCATGTAACCGAGTTCAGTGGTGCACACCGGGGTGAAGTCCTTGGGGTGCGAGAACAGAATCGCCCACTTGTCGCCGATCCACTCGTGGAAATGCAGGGTGCCTTCGGTGCTTTCGACGGTAAAATCCGGTGCTTCGTCGCCTATGCGGATTGCCATGTTCGTTCTCCTTACTGTGAGTTCAGAGGGAAGTTCAACGGCGTTCAGGAACTGCGTTGAACCTGTCGACGCGAGACAGTATAGGAGACGGTTCAAGACATGCCGGTTACCGTTGGATTGTCGGTAACAGGGGCGCGAGGCAGTGCGCGCTTATGCGCGGTTTTCAGGTAAGCGCCTTCAATGATCTGCCGTGCCTGCGGCGATACTGTTTCGCCCATCAGGTAGGCGTCGATCTCCTCGTAAGTGCAGCCGTACGCGGCTTCATCCAGTTTGCCCGGCGCCAGATCTTCGAGGTCCGCCGTCGGCGCCTTGCGCACCAGATAATCCGGCGCGCCCAGTCCATCGGCCAGCAGCCGCACCTGAGTCTTGGTCAGGCCCGAGAGTGGCGCCAGGTCGCAGGCTCCGTCGCCGAATTTGGTAAAGAACCCCATCAACGCTTCCGCGCTGTGATCGGTGCCGACCACCAGCCCGTTACTGAAGTTGGCAATCGCGTATTGCGCCAGCATCCGGGCCCGGGCCTTGACGTTGCCTTTGGCAAAATCGACGAGTTCGGCGCTGGGCTGCAAGCCGTCGATGGCGATACTGGCCATCAGTCCGTCAACGCACGCGGCGATATTGCTGGTGGTGATCAAGTCCGGCCGGATGAAATCCAGGGAAGCCTGGGCGTCGCGCTCATCGGCCTGAGTCTTGTAAGGCAGGCGCACAGCGATAAAGCGCGCGTCATAGTCGTCGTCGCGCAGTTGCTCCACGGCCAACTGGCACAGGCGCCCAGCCGTGAGCGAATCAACGCCGCCGCTGATACCGAGTACCAGCGCCTTGCAACCGGAGTCGCGCAACACCTGTTTGATAAAGTCGATACGCCGTGCGATTTCCGCGGACTCGCCACCCTTTGTGAGTTGACGGTTGATGCCTAATTCCCGGGCGATGGTGCCTTGCCGTTGCGTAGTCATATCAGGCTCCCAGTTGTGGATTGATCAGGGTCACGTTGAACACCTGGGCGGCGTAGCGCAGGAACGAGGCGTCTTCGCAGACGTTTTTGATCGGATCGTCGGAGAACTTCACCACCGGCTCACCGTGAACCCGTACCAGTTTCATCACGATGCTCAACGGTTCGACACCCTCGACATCGCACGCCAGGCTGGTGCCCATGCCGAACCCGAATTTTGCCTTGCCGCGAACGTGACGCAGGATCGGCAGGCATTTTTCGAAGTTCAGGCCGTCGGAGAACATCAAGTCCTTGGTACGTGGGTCGATGCCCAGTTCCTTGTAGCGCGCCAGTACCTTGTCGGCCCAGACAATCGGGTCACCGGAGTCCTGGCGCAGACCGTCGTAGAGCTTGGCGAAGTACAGGTCGAAATCCTTGAGAAAGAAATCGGTGCTGATGCAATCGGTCAGTGCGATACCGAGCCGGCCACGGTACTCGTGCACCCAATTTTCCAGCGCGGCGTTCTGGCTCTCGCGCAACCGCCCGAGTTGCTGGTGCACCATCAGCCATTGGTGGGCCATGGTGCCGATCAGTGGCAAGTCGAATTCATACGCCAGGTGAGCGTTGCTGGTGCCGACAAAAACACCGGGGAAATCACTGCGCATCACGTTCACCACTTCACGCTGGGCCCGGAACGACAAGCGCCGACGGGTCGAGAAGTCCGAGACACGCAACTCGGCGAGTTCTTCGCGACTGGCATTTTTCTCCAGCCATTCGAACTTCCGGTACAGCTGGCGAGTGACGTCGGCGAGCTCGACTTCGGGGTACTTCTCTCGGTTGCGCAACTCGCTGACCATCGCCAGCACCGGCTGCTCGAACATGATGCAATGCAGCATCGGACCGCGAACGCGGATGTTCAGTTGGCCATCGATTTCCGAGACATGGATGTAGCGCAGATTGAAGCGGAACAGCCCCAGAAACTGTTCGAAGTCCGGTGTCAGGTACTCGCGGAAACGCTTGTTGAACAGGAACCGCTGTTCACCTTCGCGCAATTGCAGTCCGGCGAGCTTCTCCAGCTCTTCGCGAATCTGCGGGATCAAGTGCCCGAGCCGCTCTTTGGAGCGCACGATGAACTGGTATTCCACTTCGACATTCGGGTGTTGGTGCAGGACCGCCTGCATCATGGTGAAGGTGTAGTAATCGGTGTCCAGAAGACTCTGGATCATGCCATTGCCTGAATCGAATGCACTGTCCATGTTGATATCCTTATGCGCTTGCCCATTGGGCGGTGGCTTCGCGAGTCGCGGCAACCGCGATGCCCGCCTGTAGCATGTCTTGAATGGCCTGGGTGGCGCCCTCCTCGCTGATGGCCCGACAGGCCGGAAGATGCACGATCACTTTGAAACCGGCCGCCGCGAGTTGCAGCGCGGTGGTCTTGACGCAGAAATCCAGGGCCAGGCCACCGACGATGACCTGCTGCACATCCCGGCTTCTCAAGTATTCGATGACGCCGGTAGACAACTTGCCGTGCAGGTCGTGGTAACAGGCGCCGTAGGGGTGAAGGTCCGGCTCGACGCCCTTCCACACGAAGTAGTCGTAGTCGTAAGGGGTCGGCAACTCGTCCAGCAAACCAAAGCCTTCAGTGCCGGGGACGCAATGGCTGACCCACGTCACGTCGGCGTGCTCAAGACCGGTCGGCTGAAGCATTTGCGAGTGCTGCGCAACCACCCAAGGGGCGTGCGGCGAATGCGCATCCTTGCTGCCGACACGCAGGCTACCGAGGGAGGCCATGAAGTTCAGCTCGCCGCCAATCTGGTCCCCTCCGGTGACAGGAAGTTCATCAGGGCACAACGGCGTAAAGCTCTTTTGTGCATCAACATCGAAGGAAGCGGTTTTCACGGTCAGGCTGTTCATGTCGTGTCTCTCCTTTGCATGGATCGAAAGGTACACGTCATGTACTTACAAGACAAGCCGCTTTCTGAAAATAATTTCGTTCAACAATCTTTATGCGCAGGAAAAGAAAGAATGACGCAGTGTTTCGCCTGAAGAAATTTTGATGATAAGGTACACGTCATGTACCAATCAGGAAGATCAGCCATGTTTGAGATTGCCCTTTATGGCGGCGCCTTCAATCCGCCGCACGCCGGTCATGCCCAGGCGATGATCGAGGCATCAACCCAGGCCCGGCGCGTATGGGTCGCCCCTAGCTTCAGGCACCCCTACGGCAAACGCATGGCCGATTACGCGCTTCGCCTGGAATGGTTGGAGTCGATCGTTGAACATGTGCAGCCGCTGTGCCACGCCGAACTGTGTGCGAGTCGAGTCGAACAGGACGTGGCGCGCAGCGTCGAAGGGCCGATTTACAGCTACACCCTGCTCGCCCACCTCGCTGACAGCCTGGCCCTGGACGGCAAACAGATTGCGCTGGTGGTGGGTCAGGACGTGGCACGGCTGTTACCCACGTTCTATCGCGGCGCGCAATTGCTGGAGCGTTTTTCTATCCTCTGCGTGGAGGAAAAAATCCAGGTCCACAGCACGCAAATACGCGAACGCCTGGCCTTGGGCGAGTCACTGCCCAGTCAATGGCTGGCTCCGGGCATGAACCCGGTAAACTACGATCTCTACGCTGCTCACGGAAACTGACATGCCAGACCGCATCGCCCACGCCAGTGCCTACCTGCACACCATCGACCTCTGCGTCCTGCGCTACTGCCGGGCAACCCAGGCGCTTGAAATTCTTTTGAACCGCAGGGAAGCCGAGCCATTCGCCGGCCATTGGGCGCTGCCCGGAATCGTGGTCAACGGCGGTGTCGAAGACCTGACTCTGGGCGATGCCGTCGAGCGTTTGCGCCAGTCGAACAAGGTCGGCATGCCGCTGGCCTGGATCGAACAGGTCGGCACCGTTGGCGATGCGTTCCGCGATCCGCGCTGCTGGTCGTCTTCCACGTTCTATCTCGCCATCGTCAGCGAAGACGTACCGCTCGCAGAGCATCAGAAGTTTTTTTCGCTCAAGGAGGTGGCGGACGCCTCGACAAAACTGCCGTTCGACCACAACAGCCTGGTGGCCGCCGTGCAGGAACGACTGCTGTCGAAAGCCCTCTACAGCAGCCTGCCGCTGATGTTCCTCGGCAGTGAATTCAGCGCGCCGGAAGCGGTGAACATCTTCTCGCTGGTGCTCGAGCGCCCCGTACTCAAGACCAGCATTCGTCAGCGTTTGTTGAAAATGGCCGAGGCTGGCTACCTGCAGGAAACCGGGCGCAAAAAGAGCGGTGACGGTGGCCGGCCGCAAGCCACCGTGGAGAATCTCAAGCCTGCCAGCCTGTACCTGTTTGATCGAAGCTTTTTGGAGTGAGTTTCGTCAACAGGCGTATCTAACGTTAATCTCCGGTGGCCTGCCGATACTGACGCGGCGTAAACCCGGTCAACGCCTTGAACTGGCGGGTGAACGCGCTGTGGTCGGTGTAGCCGCACTGCAACGCGACTTCGGTGATGGGAATGTCGGTGTGCAGCAAACGATGCGCGTGTTCCAGACGAACCTTTTGGATCATCTGCCGTGGCGTCAGGTGGAACACCCGCTTGCAATACCTTTCGAGTTGCGCCACGGAAATGCCGGCGATCCGCGTCAGTTCGGCCAAGGTGACACGTCGATTGAAATGCGTGCGGATATATTCGTCTACGGCCGCCAGACGCTGGTACGCCGGGTGCGTGTCGCTGGCCGATTGCAAATCCACCGAGATGCCCGCCAGGCCGATGATTTCACCGTTGTGGTTGAACAGCGGTCGCTTGTGCGTCAGGCACCAACCGGGCTCGCGGCTGCCGTACAAGTGCAGCTCCAGCTGATCTTCCAGCACCAGTCCTTGCTCCAGCACCCGTCGATCCTGCTCGGTATAACCCGGCCCTAACTGTGCTGGAAAAACCTCCGCGCTGGTTTTCCCGAGCAAGGAATGCAGCTGTTTCAAGTTACAGCGCTGCACCAGCGCCCGGTTGGCCATGACGTAGCGCGCCTGGACGTCCTTGATAAAAATCGTCGCGTTCGGAATCACGTCCAGCATCGGCAACAGCGGTGCCACGCCGGCCAATAATGCTTCGATGGTTTCGGGGCGATTCCCCTCGCTCCCCTGGCACAACATCGCCAACGCGTTCTGCGTCATCAGTTTCACCCTCTCAATACCCGACCCGAGATTGCCCCGTCGCGGGTGCAGTGTCGAGCACTCCTGCATTGTGCTGATTTCGTCATCCGCACCCACTGAAAAGATCAATCGCCCGCGTGGCGCCAAGTCCAGGCTATGGCCATTGCCTGCGCACTCCTCAAGGAAAGGTTTATGAAACTGGTTCATGTCATTGACTCTCACACTGGCGGCGAGCCGACGCGCCTTGTGATAAGTGGCTTTCCGCAATTGACCGGCCAGAGCATGGTCGAGAAACGCGATGCCCTGCGCGACGAGCATGACCACTGGCGGCGTGCCTGCCTGCTGGAACCGCGCGGCAACGATGTATTGGTCGGCGCGCTGTATTGCGAACCGGTGTCGCCGGACGCCACTTGCGGCGTGATCTTCTTCAACAACGCCGGCTACCTCGGCATGTGCGGTCACGGCACCATCGGCCTGGTCAACTCGTTGCATTACCTGGGGTATATCAAGCCCGGCGTGCACAAGATCGACACGCCCGTCGGCCCGGTCAGCGCCACGTTGCACGACGACGGCAAAGTGACCGTGCGCAATGTGCCCGCCTATCGCCACCGCCAACAGGTGCCGGTCGACGTTCCGGGACATGGCCGTGTGTACGGCGATATCGCCTGGGGCGGCAACTGGTTCTTCCTGGTGTCCGATCACGCAAAAGTGCTGCAACTCGACAACGTCGAAGCCCTGACCGAATACACCTGGGCGATGCTCAAGGCCCTGGAGGCCCAAGGCATCCATGGCGAAGACGGCGCGGTCATCGACCATGTCGAGTTGTTTGCCGACGACGATCAGGCCGACAGCCGCAACTTTGTCATGTGTCCCGGCAAAGCCTACGACCGCTCGCCGTGCGGCACCGGCACCAGCGCCAAACTCGCGTGTCTGGCGGCGGATGGAAAACTCGCCGCCGGTGAGCCTTGGGTCCAGGCCAGCATCACCGACAGCCAGTTCATCGGCAGTTACGAATGGGAAGGCGAGCGCGTCCGCCCGTTCATTACCGGCCAGGCGTTCATGACCGCCGACAGCACGCTGCTGATCGACGAACAGGATCCTTTCGCGTGGGGCATTTGAGCGACCACGCGGCACTTCCCTCTCAATAATTCTGGAGTGATCACCATGAGCGGTAACATTTTCACTGGCTGCATCCCTGCCCTGATGACCCCGTGCACCGCCGAGCGCAAACCGGACTTTGACAAGTTGGTGGCCAAGGCTCGGGAACTGATTGATATCGGCATGAGTGCGGTCGTGTACTGCGGCTCCATGGGCGACTGGCCGCTGCTGACTGAAGCCGAACGCCAGGAAGGCGTGGCACGCCTGGTGGCTGCGGGTGTTCCGACCATCGTCGGCACCGGCGCCGTGAACAGTCGCGAGGCAATTTCCCATGCGGCCCACGCCGCCAAAGTCGGCGCCCACGGCTTGATGGTGATCCCGCGCCTGCTGTCGCGTGGCGCCTCGGCAACCGCGCAAAAAGCCCACTTCGCCGCCATCCTGAATGCCGCGCCGAAGCTGCCGGCGGTGATCTACAACAGCCCTTACTACGGCTTTGCCACCCGTGCCGAGCTGTTCTTCGAACTGCGCCGCGAACACCCGAACCTGATCGGCTTCAAGGAGTTTGGCGGTGCCGCAGACCTGCGCTACGCCGCTGAAAACATCACCTCCCAGGACGATAACGTCACCTTGATGGTCGGTGTCGATACGCAAGTCGTGCACGGTTTCGTCAATTGCAACGCGACCGGCGCCATCACCGGCATCGGCAATGCCCTGCCGCGTGAAGTGCTGCAACTGGTGGCCCTGAGCAAGCAAGCGGCCAACGGTGATGCCAAGGCTCGTCGCCTGGCCCGGGAACTGGAATCGGCATTATCCGTGTTGTCGTCGTTCGATGAAGGCTGCGACCTGGTGCTCTATTACAAGCACTTGATGGTGCTCAACGGCGACAAGGAATACACCCTGCACTTCAACGACACCGATGTGCTCAGCGCTGCCCAGCGTCGTTACGCCGAGAACCAGTACGCACTGTTCCGCCAGTGGTACGAACACTGGTCGACCGAGCAGAACGATGTCTGATCGCGCCGCTGAGTGTCCCGACATTGCGGTCATAGGTGCCGGCATCATCGGCGTGGCTTGCGCCTTGCGACTGTCACGCCAAGGGCTGCGGGTGGTGGTCATCGATCAACAGGAACCCGGTCATGGCGCCTCGTTCGGCAACGCCGGGCACTTGGCCACCGAGCAGGTGTTTCCCATCGCCGACCTGTCGATCCTCAAGCGCCTGCCCGCCATGTTGATGGACCCGATGGGACCGTTGCGCCTGGACTGGAAATACCTGCCTCGCGCCCTGCCCTGGTTTACGCGGCTGCTACTGAACCTGCGCCCGGCGCCCTTCCAGCGCACCGTGGCCGGCATCCGCGCGCTCAACGAAAGCAGCCTTGGCGCCTGGCGTCGGTTGCTGGAGGACATCGCCCGTCCGGACTTGATGAGGGAGGATGGCTCATTGCTGGTGTTCGAGCACGCCGACTCGCGTCAGGCAATCGAAGCACTGCAAGCACGCATGCGCCAGCAGGAAGTGCCCGTCGATTACTGGCAAGCCAAGACCGTAAGCGCCATGGCCCCGCAACTCAGCGAGCGGATTCAGGGCGGATTGTTCTTCCCGAGCACCGGGCATTTTCTCGACCCCTTTCGCGTGGTTGGCGAACTGGTGCACGCTGCCAAAACCAGCGGCGTGCAATTCCTCAAGCAACAAGTCCAGGGCGGACACCTGAACGAGCACGGTGTCTCGCTGATCACCAACCAAGGCCACCTCTCCGCCCGCCGGGTCCTGATCGCCTGCGGTGCCCACTCGGCGAAACTCACCGCAGCGCTGACCGGCAAGAAAGTCCCGCTGGACACCGAACGCGGCTATCACCTGATGTTGCCTCACGAGCATGATCGCCTGCCGTTCGCCGTCACCTCACTGGAACGCAAGTTCATCATGACGCCGATGACCGATGGCTTGAGGTTGGCCGGCACCGTCGAATTCGCTGGCCTCGACAGCCCGCCGAGCATGCAACGCGCCTGGCAATTGCATCGCCTGAGCCAAGGCTTGTTCAGCCGTGACCTGAGCGCGGAAGCGGCCACGCCATGGATGGGCTTTCGCCCGTCCTTGCCGGACTCCCTGCCGATCATCGACCGGGTGTGCGATGGCAAAGTGTTGCTTGCTTTTGGTCACCAGCATTTGGGGCTGACGCAGGCGGCGGTGACGGCTGAGCTTATTGCTCAAATCGCTGCGCCCGGGGCCATCGCCACATCCCATGAATTGCCGGCCATCCGGCCTTACAGGCTGGATCGTTTTTGAGTAAATAACCTCTGCGTGATCACAACGCGCAAATTGGCGTAAGTTACGGACAACTTTAATCCCCTCTCAGGAGTGAGACCGCCCATGCAGCTCCAGCCGTTCAAGATCGCCATCCCCGACGCTGACATCGCCGATTTGCACCAGCGTCTGCGGCGTACCCGTTGGCTGGAATCCATCGACGGCCAGGGCTGGAGCGAGGGCACGGAGCTGGGTTTTTTGCAGTCGTTGCTCGCGCACTGGGCCGAGGGTTTTGACTGGCGTGCCCAGGAAGCGCAGCTCAATCAATTGCCGCAATACCTCGCCCAAATCGGCGAGCAAACGGTGCATTTCGTTCATCAACCCGGCACCGGACCCGCGCCGCTGCCTTTGATCCTGACCCACGGCTGGCCGGGTTCGTTCGTGGAGATGCAGCGCCTGATCCCCTTGCTCGCAGACCCGGCCAGCCATGGCGGCGACGCGGCGGATGCGTTCCATGTGGTGGTGCCGTCGCTGCCGGGTTTTGCGTTCTCGCCTGCGCCGAAACATAAAGGTGTTGGCCCGTATGAAGTGGCCGAATTGTGGGCGACGCTGATGGCCGGGTTGGGCTATGAGCGATTTGGCGCTCAGGGCGGCGATCTGGGCGCCGGGGTCTCGACCTGGCTGGGGCGGCGTTTCCCCGAGCAGATCAGCGGGATTCATCTGAACTACGTGCCCGGCTCCTATCGCCCGCCATTGGGTCCGGACCAGCCGCCGATCTCCCCAGAAGAACAAGCTTTTCTCGATCGTGGCGCAGCCTTTGCCGACGCCGAGGGCGCCTACGCCAAACTCCACGGCACCAAGCCGCAGTCGCTGGCCATCGGCCTCAACGATTCGCCGGCCGGATTGGCGGCATGGATCGTCGAGAAATTCCAGGCGTGGACCGATGGCTCCGGCGATCTGCAACGCGCCGTGGCCCTCGACGCGCTGCTGACCAACATCAGCGTTTACTGGTTCACCGGCAGCATCGGTTCGTCGCTGCGACCGTATGTCGAAGGTCGCGCTCGTCCGCTGGCGTTTGCCTCCGGGGAACTGGTGCAACCGCCCACCGGCGTGGCGCTGTTCCCCGCCGAACTGCCGATGCCGCCGCGCAGTTGGGTCGAGCGCTGTTTTAACCTGCAGCGCTGGACCACGATGCCCAAGGGCGGGCACTTCGCCGCGATGGAACAACCACAGTTGCTGGCCGAGGATATCCGCGCGTTCTTTCGACCGCTGCGTTGATCTTTGCAGGCGTGCCGAGTAAAAAAGCCTGTTCGCTACGAGAACTGTTCATCCACGTTCTCGTGATCACAGTCAGTAACCCATAAGGTTCGTCTCATGAGCAAAGCGTCTTACGTACCTCCCAAGGTCTGGAAAAACAACGCCCCATCCGGCGGACAATTCGCCAGCATCAACCGCCCGACCGCCGGGCCGACCCATGAAAAAGTACTCCCCGTCGGCAAGCATCCGTTGCAGCTTTATTCGTTGGCCACGCCCAATGGCGTGAAGGTCACCATCCTGCTTGAAGAGCTGCTGGCGCTCGGGCATAGCGAAGCCGAATACGACGCCTGGCTGATCCGCATCAATGAGGGCGACCAGTTCTCCAGCGGTTTTGTCGAGATCAATCCCAACTCGAAAATCCCGGCCTTGCTGGACCGCAGCGTGGAGCCGGCGATTCGTGTCTTCGAGTCCGGTTCGATCCTGCTGTACCTCGCGGAAAAGTTCGGCGCCTTCCTCCCCAGCGATCTGGCGGGACGCACCGAAACCTTGAACTGGCTGTTCTGGCAGATGGGCGCGGCGCCTTACCTGGGCGGCGGTTTCGGGCATTTCTACGCGTACGCGCCGGAGAAGCTTGAGTACCCGATCAACCGCTTCACCATGGAGGCCAAGCGTCAGCTGGATGTGCTCGATCGTCGTCTGGCCGAAAGCCCTTATCTGGCCGGTGACAGCTACACCATCGCCGATATTGCGGTCTGGCCTTGGTACGGCCAATTGGTGCGAGACAACGTGTACTCGGCGGCGGAGTTTCTGTCGGCCCACGAATACACCCATGTGCAGCGCTGGGCGGAAGAGATTGCCAATCGGCCGGCGGTGATCCGTGGCCAGCGAGTCAACCGCACGTGGGGCGATGAGGCGAGCCAGGTGCCTGAGCGGCACGCGGCTGATGATTTGGCTTAGCCGATCAGTTCGGCGGCCGGATCGGGTTCACTCGATTCGGCCGCTGGCGCCATGAGTTCAAGCAATGTCATCTATTTTTGACCGAGAATCTGAAAAATCCCGGACACGTGAATGTCTCCGGGATTTCTCGTTTACACCGTCGGGAACGGCTGCCGATTTACTTCTTGATCAGCAGCGTTTTCGGGTTGGTGAACAGCAGCCGACCTTCATGCCCGCCCTCGGTGCCCACGCCGGATTGTTTGTGGCCGCCGAACGGGATGTCCACGCCTTGGGTGTGCATCTCGTTGACCCACACCATGCCGGTCTCCAGGCGATTCGCCACCGCCACGGCCAACCGGGTATCGCGTCCCCACACCGAGCCGCCCAAGCCGAACGGGCTGTCGTTGGCGCGCTCGATCACATCGTCCACCTCGTCATACACGATGATCGGTACGATCGGGCCGAACTGTTCTTCCTGAACGATTTTCGAGTTCTCCGGCGGGTTGTCCACCACCGTCACGGGAATGAAATAACCCGGCCGCCCCTCGTCCACCTCGCCGCCCAGCACGATCTTCTGCCCGTTGGCCTTGATGTCGTCGAGGAAGGTGCGGACCTTGTCGAACTGCATCTTGTTTTGCATCGGCCCAATCGTCACGTCCGGATCGAGGCCGTCGCCGAGCTTCTGTTGGCGGGCGTACTCGACGAATGCCGCGACGAACTCTTCGTGAAACGACCGGTGAATGTACAGGCGCTTGATGCCCACACACCATTGGCCTGAGTTGCCAATCGCGCCCCAGAACAGCTGGGGGATGGCGGCTTTCCAGTCTGCATCGGGCAGCACGATGGCGGCGTCGTTGCCGCCCATTTCCAGGGTCAGGCGCTTGACGGTGCCGGCAGCCGAGCGGATCACGTGCTTGCCGGTTTCCGTCGAGCCGGTGAAGCTGATCTTGGCGATGTCCGGGTGAGCCGTCATTTGCGGCCCGAGTTCATTGCCGCCGGAGACAATCGACAACACGCCCGGCGGGAATACCGATTGCGCAATTTGCCCAAAGCGCAGCGTGGTCAGCGGCGTGAACGGCGAAGGCTTGATCACCATGGTGTTGTCGGTGAGCAACGCCGGGGCGACCTTCCACAGCGCCAGCAGCACCGGGAAATTCCACGGTGTGATCGCGCCAACCACGCCCAGCGGCGTGTGGTGCAGTTCGACAATGTGGCTGTCGGTGTCTTCAAGGATTTCGACTGGAATGCGTCGGGCGGCAATCTGGCGAATCCATGAAATCGACTGATCGACTTCCGGCTCGGCTCCGCTTTTGAGCGGTTTACCCTGCTCCAACGTCAGCAAACGGGCCAGTTCATCGCGGTGAACTTCCAGTGCGTCGGCATAGGCATTCAGGTAGCTCTGGCGTTCGTCGTAACTGAGAAGCGACCAGCGCTTGAACGCAGACTTGGCCGCCGTCACGGCCTGGTCAAGTTGTTCGGAAGTTGCCGCAGGCGCGTTAGCCAATACTAAACCTGTTGCTGGATTTATTACTGCGAATGAATCTTTCGTCTCGACAAGTTCGCCGGCAATGCTCAGATAATAAGGACCTTCAAACAGATTGGCCGGCGCAATGCTGCGCGACAGGTTACTCATGACATCAACTCCAAAATATTAACTTTTCAGGAAACAGTTGGCCGACGTGCCAACCAGTCGTCAGCACGTGACTTATAAATTTTCGAAAAGTAAGTGTTAGCGGGTTAGATCACGCCAGCAACTTGAGCAGTGCTTTTGCAACTGCCTCGGAACTTGCCGGATTCTGCCCGGTGACCAGCAGGCCGTCTTCGACAATAAACGATGCCCAGTCACTGCCCTTTTCATACTGGGCGCCGAGTGCCTTGAATTCATCTTCAATGAGAAACGGCACCACTTCAGTCAGACCAACGCCAGCCTCTTCCGAGTTGGTGAAGCCGGTGACGCGGCGGTTCCTGATCAACGGCTCGCCGTTGGCAGCCTTGACGTGACGCAGGGCGCCCGGGGCGTGGCACACGAAGCCGATGGGTTTGCCAGCGCGCTCAAAGGCTTCGATCAACGCAATGGATGTGCTCGATTCCGCCAGATCCCACAGCGGGCCGTGACCACCTGGGTAAAACACCGTGTCGAAATCCGCCTGCGAAACCGAATCCAGTTTCACGGTAGACGCCAGGGCCTGCCGCGCCGCCGGGTCGGCCTTGAAGCGTGCGGTGTATTCGGTCTGGAAGTCGGGCTCATCACTTTTCGGGTCCAGCGGTGGCTGCCCGCCAGCTGGCGACGCCAGCACCACTTCAGCACCCGCATCAGTAAAGGCGTAGTACGGCGCGGCGAATTCTTCGAGCCAGAAACCGGTTTTCTTGCCGGTGTTGCCCAGTTGGTCGTGGGAGGTCAATACCATTAATACTTTCATGTGTGCTTCCTCGGAGAGTGTGGTTATCAGTTTTGTTCAGCGCATCCCAACAACGTTCGCGTCATCAGCATCGCTTCATCGAATGCAACGGTTGTAAGGGTTATCTTTGCCATGACACTCGCCCCCAGCCACAACGCGTACAAGCGCAGCGCCATGCGCTCGGGAGCTTCATCAATCGTCAACGAGCCATCTTCAATGCCGCGATCCAGCGCGGCGGCCAGCACGCTGATGATTTGCGATGTGCCGCGATCCAGGGCCAATCGCATCGGTTCGGAAAGATCCGCCACCTCGGCCCCGAGTTTGACGGCCAGGCACTTGCCGGCCTCTGTTTGCTGCGTCTGGTTGTCGATCCAGCACTGCCAATACCGCATTAACTTCTGACGTTGCGACGCCTTCGGTTCCTGAAAAATCTGCCGCACGTCGTTCAAATAACTTTCAAAGTAGTTATCCAGCAGCGCAACACCGAATGCATCTTTGGAACTGAAGTAATGATAAAACGAGCCTTTGGGAACATCGGCGGCCTGAAGTACTTCATTCAATCCCACTGCGGTAAAACCTTTATGACTCACAATCAGTTGTGCAGTATCGAGAATATGCTGCCTTACACTTTTGCTGACGTTCATCTTCCTATCCAACTGTCTGAGTAGACTAGTCGTCTAGCTCGTTGAGTTGAATGTTAGGAGCCGGGCAAAAGTTGCACAATGTCAAATCCGCAAGGATTCCGGACATGGCTGTCACGATGTCAGTTGCCGTTTGCCGGACCAACCCCGACAATCACCAACTTGTCGCCTCCTGGAGAGATGGAATGCACAGCGTTGCATTGGTGATTTATCCAAATTTTCAACCGCTGAGCCTGTCCGTAGGCTCGGTATTCGAATGTGCAAACCTGCTGCACGATGAACCGGCCTACGAATTTCATCTCGTGTCGGAAACCGGCGGCGCCGTCATGTCTTCCCAGGGCTTTTCGGTGAACAGCACGCCGATCCGCTCAGAGGGATATGACACCCTGATTGTCAGCGGCTACCTTGAGTTCCAGTTGCCGGACACCAGCCTGCTTGAATTCGTCAGGGCCGCCTCCGCGCAATCGCGGCGGGTGGTCTCGCTGTGCACCGGCATCTTTGTGCTGGCTGAAGCCGGTTTGCTGGCCGGCAAGCGCGCCACCACGCATTGGCTTCACGCGCCGGCCTTCCAGAAGCGCTACCCGGACATTCGCCTTGAGGAAAACAAGCTGTTCGTGGTGGACGGCCAGGTGTGGACCGGCGCCGGGATGAGCGCCGCGCTGGACTTGACGCTGGCCATGGTCGAGAACGATCTGGGCAGCGACCTGGCCCGACGGATCTCGCGCAAACTGGTGATCTATCAGCGCCGTGGCAGCGAACATTCCCAACTGTCTGCGCTGCTGGAACTTGACCCAAAATCTGATCGCGTGCAGTTGGCGATGGCCTACGCACGGGAGAATCTGACGGATGATCTGTCGGTCGAAGCGCTCGCCGCCGTGGCGCGGCTCAGCCCTCGCCAGTTCAGTCGTTTATTCAGAGAAGAAACCGGGAAAACACCCGCCAAGGCGATTGAGAGCCTGCGGGTGGAAGCGGCGCGAATCATGATGGAGACCGGTCGCCATCCCATTGAAGTCATCGCCAGGACGACCGGATTCGGTGATCGCGAACGCATGCGCCAGGCGTTTTTGCGGGCCTTCGGACAAGCGCCACAGGCAATGCAAACCGCGCTGTTCAACGCAGGGTAAGGCACCTCGCGGTTGTTTCACCTTTGCATTGATCTTTGCCGGCGCGCCGCGTAAAAAAGCCTGTCCCTTTTCGATCGCGCAAGGAGCATTGGATGCTGGCGTTACACACCGAGCAGCTGTATTTCCGGACCATGGTCGAGTCCGACTGGCCGCTGTTTCTCAGGCTGCATTCCGAACCCCAGACCATGCAATTCGTGTTCGGCGAAATCGCCGAAGAGCAGATTCGCAAAGGCTTTGATCACCGGCTCCCGGCGTGGACACCGCAGTCCGAGCATTGGTTGTGCCTGGTGGTGGTCGACAAGGCCAGCGAGCAGGAACTCGGCGTCAGCGGTTTCCGCATTTTGTCGCCGGGCCACGCGGAGGTCGGCACGCTGCTGCTGCCGGAGTTTCAAGGCAAGGGGTTCGGCACTGAGTCCCGGCGCGCGATCATCGACTACGCGGCGGCCATCGGCCTCGATTCGCTGGAATCGACCGTCACCGACGGCAATATCGCCTCGTGCAAGGTGCTGGAAAAATGCGGTTTCGTGTTCGAACGCCGCGTACCCCACGCCTATCAGATTGGCGATCAGTGGTTTGACGACCTGATCTACCAGCTTCGGCTCACCTGATGAGCCAGCGTCCGAACTCCGGCACCCTGGCCTCGTTGCGCGCCCTGCCTCATCCGACCCGCTGGCTGTTGCTGGGGATTGGGCTGGCCCGTGTCGCCTCGTTCATGATCTGGCCATTCATTGCCGTGGCGATGAACAAACGCTTCGGCACGCCGATCACCGAGATTGGCGCGCAACTGGCGCTCGGCGCGCTGATCTCGATTGCCTTGTCGCCGCTCAGTGGCTTGCTGGGCGATCGCTTCAACTCGCGCAACCTGATGCTATTCGGCTGCGCGCTGTGCGCCAGTTGTTACCTGTTGATGGGCCTGCTGCCGGGGCAAACCAGTTACTTCGTGGCGATCATCGGCATGGCGTTGTCCCAGAGCATTCTCGAACCGCTGCTGCGCATGCTGCTGAGTGACACGGCGGTCGATGATGCCCAGCGCACGTTCCTGTTCCACATCCGTTATTACGTGGTCAATTGCGCGGCGGCCATCGGCCCGCTGATCGGCCTGTGGTTTGCCAACCATCAGAGCGACGGCGTGTTTGGCATTGCCGTGTGCGTCTACGCCGTGCTGACCCTGACGATTATCAACGCAGCCCGGGCGCGTTTGCGTAACCCGCACCTGAGCAAAACCGCCTCGCCACCGCTGCGGGAGATTTTCCACGCGATCCTCGGCAGCAAGTTGTTCCTGTCGATCATCGTCGCCAACTTTTTCCTGGTGCTGGTCTACGCGCAAATCGATGAACCGCTGACCTTTTACCTGCTGCAATTGAGCGTCGACGACATCAACCACATCATCGCCATGATGAGCTTCACCAACGCCGCCGTGGTGCTGGTGGTGCATCTGTTTTTGATGAGTTGGCTGATCGCCCTGGCCGACAAGACTGCCTACTTGATGGCGCTGGGTTGCCTGATGGTCGCCCACGCCCTGATTGCGTTGAACACCGGGGCCTGGTGGGCTGGGTGGCTGTTTGCCGTTGTGTTCGCGACCTTTGCCGAGATCATTGTGATGCCGCTGTTTGGCACCCTGATTGATCGCCTTGCGCCGCCGGGGATGCGTGGGAGTTTTATCGGGATTTCGATGTTGGCGGGGTTTGGTTCAGCGTTGGCACCGCTGTTGGGAGCGGTGGTGATTGCGCATTTCGGGGGCGCGGTGTTGTTCTGGGGGTTGGCGTTGGCTTGTATTCCGATTGGGTTGTTGGGGTATCGGGTGTTGCGGGTTAGTCAGCCTGGTGTGGTGCCGGCAACCTCCCCTGTATGAAATTTACCCCTTGTGGGAGCGGGCTTGCTCGCGAATGCGATGTGTCAGTCGACATCATCATTGACTGACACACCGCTTTCGCGAGCAAGCCCGCTCCCACAGGGGTTCTATGGTGAGTTCAAGGTTTGGGTTGTTTGCCCAGGATCGTCACGCGTTCGCCGTAGCGCGAATGCGGGAAGTAATCCCAGACCGCGTGATGCTGGGTGCAGCGGTTGTCCCAGAACACTAGGGTGTTGGGCTCCCAGCGTACGCGGCAACTGAGGATCGGTTCGCGGGCGATCAGATCGAACAGCATGTTCAACAGCATCTGGCTCTCGCCGCCGGACAACTGGACGATGTGCGAGGTAAACCCGGAATTGACGAACAGCGTCTTGCGCCCGGTTTCAGGGTGACGGACCACCACCGGGTGTTCGGTCTTGGGCAGATTGGCCGGTGGCTGGAAGCCCTTCCACGGAATCTCGCCATCATGGATCGCAGTCAATTCACCCAAAAACTGCTGCATCGTCGGTGACAGCATTTCCACGGCCAGGTGCATGTTGGCAAACAGCGTATCGCCGCCGGTGCCGATGGCCGGGGTTTCCTTGACGTACAGCATCGAGCCCATGGACGGTTCCAGGTCCGCCGTACCGTCGGTGTGCCAGGTTTCCCCGGCGACGAACCGCGATTGCGCGTTGGCGCGGATCACCACCAGTTCGGGGTCATCGCCATCGATGTCCTCCACCGGCAAGGCTCGCAGTTCACCGAACAATCGGCCGAAGGCTTTGTGCTGGTCCACGGTCAGGTGCTGGTCGCGAAAGACCAATACGTGGTTTTCCAGGAAGGCCCGACGGACTTCTGTGAGTTGTTCTTCGCTCAGCGGTTGCGACAGGTCGACTCCACCGACTTCGGCACCAATGATCGGTGTCAGACGGTCGACTGTGATGCTGTTGTAGGGCGCACGGGATTGCCCCGCGATGCGCTCGATAGCCTTCAATGCCAATTGATCCATGTTCCCTCACCTTATTATTTGTATGGCCGATCCCCAAACCCTGTGGGAGCGGGCTTGCTCGCGAAGGCGGTGTATCAGGCAACATCAATGTTGACTGTGCCGCCGCTTTCGCGAGCAAGCCCGCTCCCACATGGGGGGCGATGTTCAATCCTGAAGCGAACGCGGCCGCATATCGGTCCAGTGTTCAGCGATGTAATCCAGGCAAACCTGCCGTTCCCCGCGTTGCCCCACCTCAGTCCAACCATTGGCCATTGGCTTGCCCAGCGGCCACAGGGAGTATTGGCCTTCCTCGTTGCGTACCACCTCGAATTGCGGGTTGGTCTCACTCATGCTGATCGCCCTCCTCGGGTTGCGAATCGGTGCTGATTATTTCGGCAATCACTCGCGCCCACTGGCCTGCGACGATGCCGTAGTGATCGGTGTCCAGCAGCTGCCAACTCTGTAACTGCGGGAGCAAATCCTGCCAGGCGTGTTTCAGGTCTTCGGCGTTCCAGGCATTGCCCACGCCATAGGGATTGGCTTGCGCGGCGATGAACATCCGCACTGAAGTGTTCGTCAACGGCGGTGGCTGGAAGGATGCCATGCTGGCGATGTTGTGGTTGCAGCAACGGGTCAGGCGCTGCATATAGACCTGCCGGTCTTCAGGCAATGCCCGGCCGACGGCGTCCGGCCAACGCTGGGCAAACTCGCGTTGGAACACCTGCCCGATCGCCTGATCATCGATGCTCGCCAGTTCTGCCCCGGCATCCGGCGCGGGCGGGTCGATCAGGTACAGCAGCGGCTGCCTGAATCCGGATGACTGCGCCAGGCTGCACATCGACTGCGCCACCCAGGCGCCGAACGACCACCCGGCCAGACGCCAGGCACCACCGTTGGTTTGCCGGGCCTGAATTGCCTTCAAGTAAAATTCAGCACGCTCGGCGAGGCTGATGTTCGGTAAGTCCGGCAGACGCAACGCCGGATCGGCGATCACGCACACGCCCAGATCGGGATGCAGCGCTGAAACCAATTCACGGTAGGCCTGAACATCGCCGCCCACCGGGTGAATCAGGTACAGCCACTCACGACCGGCACCCGCGTGCCACTGATCAATCTGCACCGCATCGGCCCAGGTGTCTGGCGCGTTTGGCGTCACACAGACGGCGGCAGCATCCACCAGCGCCAGGATCTCTTGCAGGCTGACCTTGTGACTGAATTGCGAGAGCTGGAACACCACGCCAGTGGCTGCTTGCAGTTCATCGATCAGGTCGAGCAACGTCAGCGAATCCGCCCCCAGTTCGTACAGCGAATCGTCGTCATCGAGGCGGGTGACGCCCAACCATTTGCACAGGCTTTCGTGCAGATGGCTGTGCAGATCCAGCACTTCCGGCACATTCACCGGCGCAATTACCGCGCCATGCCGAACCGGATAAAAACGCCGTGCCGTGTCGATACCGGTGGTGGAGATCAGCAGTTGTGGCAGTTGCGTCGTCATGGCCAGGTCGAACACGCGGCAGCCCTCTTCTGCCGACATCCCGACCGTCAGGTGCTCCTGATGCGCGGCATCGCCGGTGCCGCTGGTGGTGGCCATGCCGATGTCGCGCCAGATGTCCCAGTTGATGCCCAGGCGCACGCAATCGCTGGCGGCGCTCGGTCGGTAATGGGCGAAGCCGTCGAGCAACGCGCTGGCGGCCGCATAATCCATATGCCCCGCGCCGCCGAACAGCGCCGACATTGACGAGCAGTACAGGACAAACCCGGGGTTCATCGTTGAGATCAGGGCCTCGACCGCGAGCATGCCACGGGTCTTGGCCGCCATGGCCTCGCCCAACTGGCGGGCGTCACGCTGACGAATCAGACTGCCTGCACCGACACCGGCGGCGTGGATCACCCCGGCAAAACGGCCGTAGCACCGGGCCAGTTGTTCGAGCACGGCGGGCCAGTTGGCCAGGTCGGCGATATCGGCCTGTACACAGTCGATCCGCGAGCCATACGCCGCCAGTGCTGCCGGCAATTCGCCCCGGCGCGACAGGACGACGATGCGCCGTTGCGGCGCCTGCAACAGGTGTTCGGCTAGCGTGCGACCGATACCGCCCGTGCCGCCCAACACCAGAAACATGCCGTCCATGGGCAGTCTGTTCGCCATCGGAACGCTCGCCGGTAACGGACTGGCAATCAACCGTGGCTGCCAGAGATAACCATCACGAATCGCCATGCGCCGAGGCAAAGACGCCGGATCAGCGAGCAACGTCGCCAGCTCCTGCGCGCCCATGCGGAACGTCGGCCAATCCAGCCAGTGACAGCGCACCGGGTATTCCTGGGGCACCACTTCGGTAATCCCGGCCAGCGCCGCGAGTTCGGGACGTATCACTTCGCCGTCTACCGGACACGCCTGCCACGACATCAGCCACAGTCGCAACGTCGTCGCGCGCGAGGCTTGCCCCCAGGCCTGCATCAAGGCGCTGACCGTGTCCAGACCGGCCCACTGCGCCGCCGCCAGGCTTTGCTCATTGACCGCACCTGTTACCGACAGCGGCAAGGCGTGCAGCCAGTCCAGCTCACCCAATGCGGGCTCAGCTAATTCATCGAGCAGGCGCGACAAGGCCTGCGCGTCCAACGGATCAAGCTCGAAACGGTCGGTGCCGAGTCGCTTGAAGCCGTTGCCGGCACGCAGGTGAATGACCCGTTGATAGACGGTGTTCAGGCTCTCCAGCAATGTCGTGTCGAGCGTTTCGTTGCTACAGATGACCAGCGTTTCACGCCGCTCGGTAGCCACCACCGTGTTCAACCGCCGCACGCGCACCCACTGCCGTTGGTAGAACCAGTCGGCCAAGGGTTGTCGCTCAACGGTCATCGCTTTTTCGGGTTCAACTGCGGCCTGAAAACGGAAGGTCTCCAGATCGAAGGATGATGGCGGCAGATCCCACGGCGGTGGCGCCGAGCGCTGTGGCCAGTCGATGGTTGCACCGTCATACCACGCGTCTATCAGCGCCTGGGTTTTGTGCCCATCGGCTTTCAATTGCACGCCCGACACGCTCACCTCCTTGATCGACGAAGTGTGCAACACCTCCCCCGGCCGATACGCCATCGCCAAGCGCCAGCGCAATTGACGACGCCCTGATTGCAGGTGACCCAGCACCGCTGAGTGACGCTCGGGGAAAGCGTTCAAATACCCTTGAATCGCCGCTACATCGCGCAGCAACGCCGAACGGCTGTGGGCCGAGATCATCAGGCACGGCAAAACGTCCTCAGCCAACACTTCATCGTGCTGCGCCGCACCGACAATTACATGCGCATTAGTCCCACCGATGCCAAAGCTGCTGACCCCCGCCAAACGCCGCCGACCTTCAGGCCAGGGCCGCGACGTGGTCGGTACATAAAACGGCGAATTCGCGA
Organism: Pseudomonas nunensis; assembly: GCF_024296925.1. Lineage (NCBI taxonomy): Bacteria > Pseudomonadati > Pseudomonadota > Gammaproteobacteria > Pseudomonadales > Pseudomonadaceae > Pseudomonas > Pseudomonas nunensis. Next base: position 2,132,740 of record NZ_CP101125.1, on the reverse strand, counting down.
GGTCGATTTGCGGATTGACCCGGCCAAAACCAAGGTTCGGCGGCACCACGCCATGGAACACCGCGAGGCTGGCACGGATCAACCCGACAACCCCGGCCGCCGCGCCCAAATGGCCGATCTGGCTTTTCACCGAGGCCAACGCACAACCGCCGGTTGGGGCATCGCCGAACGCCTTGCTCAACGCCGCGACCTCGACCGGATCACCGAGCAAGGTGCCGGTGCCGTGGGCTTCGATGTAACCGATGTCGGCGCCGGTCAGCCCGGCTTTGGCCAAGGCTTCGCTAATTACCGCACTCTGCCCCGCTACCGAAGGCGCGGTGTAGCTCATCTTGTCGCGGCCATCGTTGTTCAGCGCCGAGGCTTCGACCAGCGCATAAATCCGGTCGCCATCGGCGCGAGCCTTAGCCAGGGGTTTGAGCACCACCACCCCATAACCACTGGCGCCGATGGTGCCGCTGGCATCATCACTGAAAGGTCGGCACAGACCGTCACTAGAGAAGATGTGCTGCGAACGATGGCGATAACCGTCGGTCAACGTCGGATCGATCAGCACCCCGGCCGCGAGCATCACGTCACTGTCACCCTGACGCAGCATCGCACTGGCCAGGTGCACGCCGATCAGCGAACTGCCGCACGCCGCCTGCACGCTCATGGCCGGACCGGTGAGGTTGAGGTGGTAGGCGGCTTTGGTCGCCAGGAAGTCCTTGTCGTGGTGCAGCGCCATCTGGAAACCGTCCGGCAAATCACCGTCAGCGGTCTCGCGCAGCATCTGCTGGAAGTAAGTGGTTTCGCCACAACTGGCAATCAGGCCGATGCGCGGACCTTCGGCGGACGGCGTGATCGCCGCGTGTTGCAACGCCTGCACACAGGCCATCAACAGATGCCGTTGTTGCGGGTCCATCAGGCGCGCTTCCTGACGACTGATGCCGAAATATTCGGGGTCGAAATCGAGCATTCCGGCGAGTTGACTGCGGGCACCGACGCGCCCTTCGGCCGCCTCGAAATGCTCGATACCCAACTCTCCGCCCTGCACCATCGCCCAGAACTCATCGAGGTTCTGCGCCCCGGCGACGTTGACCGCCATGCCGATGATCGCCATCGGTTGCTGGCCGACATCTGCTTGGCGTACCCGCTCGACCGGGGCCGATGGCGCCCTGGACAAGTGCGCCGCGAGGCGTCTCACCGTCACTTGCTCGAACAGGTCGGCCATCGCAACGTTGTGTGGCAGCTCCTGGTTGTAGCGGGCATGCAAGCGCATCAGGCCAAGGCTAGTGGCGCCGGCTTCGAAGAAGGTTTGATCGGGCTCGATGTCCCGGCCGATCACCGCGCTGAACAACTCGCTCAGTTGCTGCTCCAGCGGGCTCAACGCAGTGGCCGGAGCTGTCGCACGACGGCGCTCCAACGCCTCGCCCAACCCGCTCAAGGCCTTGCGGTCGATCTTGCCGCTGGGCGTGCGTGGCCAGGCGTCGATCCGTCGGTACTCATCGATGCGCACGTGGGCCGGCAGTTGCCGGGCGACCTGACGATCCAGCGTCTGAGCCGTCGCCGGTTCACCATCCAGTTGCAGGTACGCGATCAGGCTCGGCGGATCGGCCTGGACCGTCACTACCGCGTTGATCACTTGCGGCACCTGCATCAGCGCCGCTTCGATCTGCCCTAGTTCCAGGCGATGACCACTGAGTTTGATCTGCTGGTCGTCGCGCCCCAGATAGTGCAGGCAACCTTCAGGGTCAGCCCAGGCCAAGTCGCCGGTGCGATAGAACAGTCGAGTATCACCTTCAGCTTGGGGCAGTTCGATAAACCGCGCCGTATTCAGCGCCGGATCGGCTAGGTAGCAGCGGGAAATCATCGGCCCGGCCACCAGCAGGTAGCCACGGCTGCCGTTCGGCACCGGGCGGTCGTGCTCGTCCACCAACAACAATCGGGCATTGCTGACGGCGTGGCCAATCGGTGCCCGCAACGGCCAGTCACGGACAGTTGCCGGCAAGCGATACGCGCTGACCACGTGGGTTTCCGTGGGGCCGTAGTGGTTGAACAGCGTCGCCAGCGGCAAACCGCCGAACCAGGTTTTCAGCGCATCGGTGCACAGCAATTGCTCCCCCGCCGTGACCACTTCGCGCAACGTCGGCGGGTACACGCCTTGGGCGACGGCGGTTTGCGCCAGGTGCTGCAACGCCACGCACGGCAGGAACAAACGTTCGATCCGCGCTTCAACCAGATACGCCAACAACGCCTGAGCATCCTGGCGCCAGCGCGGGGTGATCAGGTGATAGGTGCCGCCGCCGCACAAGGTGCCGAAGATCTCCTGAAACGACACATCGAACGACAACATGGAAAATTGCAAGGTCACCGATTTCGCCGGCAACTGGCCTTCAGCGCGCTGCCATTGCAACAGGTTGCACAGGGTCCGATCCGGCACTTGCACACCCTTGGGCGTGCCAGTGGAGCCGGAGGTAAACAGCGTGTACAACGCGCGTTCACCGGCATGACGCGGACGTTCGAACGCTTGGGCTTCGGCGCTCAGGTCCACCCGATGCCGGGCACAGCGCTTGGCATCAAGGTTTTCCAGTGCCGCCTCGGTCGCGGTGCTGAACAACAGGCAATGCGGATTCGCTTGCTCCAGCACCTGACGCTGTACCGCCAGCGGATACCCGGGATCCAGCGGCACGGCGGTCAGGTTGAGTTTGGCCAGGGCCAGCAACGCGACGATGTGCTCGACCGAGGCTTCAAGAAACATCACCACATGCAGCGGCGTGTTGTCCTGAGTCGGCAGCGGATAACGTTCAATCAAGATCGCCGTCAAGGTGTCGGCCAACCCATTCAGTTCGGCATAGCTCAAGCGCTGCTGGCCGGCGACCAGCGCGGTGGCGTCCGGTGTGCAAAGTAACTGATGCTCGAACCAGTCGGCCAAGGTGTTGAACGGCGGCGTACCGTTGGCGCCTTCGCTGGCTGCCGGCAGGTGATGGCGATAAGGACTGAGCAGATCGTCGAGGGCTGCTGCCGGGGATTCCAGCAGCAGGTCGAGGCCACGGCAGAACAGCTCATTCACCGCGTGCATCTGCGCTTCATCGAAGTAGCTGCACTGATATTCCCACCAGCATTCAGCCCCTACGACGAGCAAGGTCAGCGGGCATTTCGCCTGCAACGGCCCGCTGAATTCCAGCGTCGCTTGCAAGCCGGAACCCGCCAGCGCGGCGTAATCGGTGTTTTCCAGCACGAACATGAAGTCGAACAACGGCGTGCCTGACGATAACCGCAGGTCTTCCACCACATCCGCCAACGCGACGTCCTGCAACCCCAGCACCTCGCGCACGGTGGCGGTCTGGCGCCGTAATTGCTCACCCAGCGCCAAGGCATTATCGACGGTGGTCGGGATCAGCACGGTGTTGGCAAACATGCCCAGCGTCTGTTCGAACTCCGCCAGCGGCCGGTTCGATACCGGGCTGGCGATGCGTGGGCGTTCACTCCCGGTCAGGGCGTAAAGGCTCCAGGCGAAGACACTGAACAGCACTTCAAAACGGGTCAGTCGCTGCTGGCTGCAAAAACGCTCAAGGGCCGCGCTGCGCAGGTTGCCCAAGGGTGCACGATAGAGCCTGGCTTCCGGGCCGACGGCACGCATCGGCATCAGCGTTGGCGACGGCGCTTCCTGCTGGCGGTGCAATTGCGCCAGAGCCCGGCGCTGGTCGCGGTAATGCGGGTCGACGCTCCACTGCCCCTGCCACAGGCCGAATTCCAGCGTGGTCAGTTGTGGTGTCGGTTCAGGGCTGACGCGCCCGCGCACGGCGTCTTCATACAGCTGCGTCAGGTCGTCGAACAACAGGTTCATCGACCAACCATCGACGATGATGTGGTGCAGGTTCAGCAGCAACCGGCAGCTGCCATCGGCGAACGGCAGCAGCCAGGCCTGGAACAGCGTCGGCGTGGCCAGATCGAACGGCGTGCCGAACACCAACGCCGCGAACGCTTGCCAGGTGTCTTCGGTGAAGTGCCCCGGTTCGAAGGTGCGACAAACCGGGCCTTGTTCGGCAATCACTTGATCGAGGCCATCGGCGCCGGTTACGAATGCCGTGCGCAGCCCCGGATGACGCGCCGCCAGTTGCCCCACGGCATACGCCAGCGCCGACACATCGACACCGGCAGCCAGATGCAGAATCAGCGGCACGTTATAAGCCGTCGAAGTCGGTGTGCGCTGCTGCATCAGCCACAAGCGGCGCTGCTCGGCGGTGGCCGGCAGACGGCGTGCGCTGCTGATGGCTGGCGCGGGAGGATAGATAAAGTTGGCCTGTTGGCCGATCAGGTGTTCGGCCAATGCCGCGAACGGCTCGCTCAACAGCGTAGCGATGGCAATCTCGCGCTGCCAATGGGTGCGAATCGCCGAACGGAGACGCATGGCCTTGAGCGAATCGCCGCCACTGCCGAGCCAGTCGTCGTGCGCATTGAGGGCCGGTTGCCCTAACAGCGAACGAACCTGTGCCAGCAACCAGTTCAGGGCCGGTGAACCCTCGAAATTACGCTGCTCGACCATTGGCCGCCAAGGCGTCAACGACTGTGCCAGCAAGGTCTCACGGTCGATCTTGCCATTGGCGGTCAGCGGCAGACGCTCCAGCAAAAACAACTGGTGTGGGCGCATGTAGGATGCCAGTCGCGCCCGCAGATGGGCGTCAAATTCGGCGTACTCCAAACCGTCGCGCGGCACGATAAACGCCAGCAACTGGTGATCTTCGGCAGCCTGTCGCCGGGTGCAGACATACGCCTGCGCCACCTGCGGATGCTCAAGAATCTGCAGCTCCACCTCCCCCGGTTCGATGCGAAAACCACGGACCTTCACCTGCCGATCAACCCGACCGATGTACTCGACCAGCCCTTCGGCGTTGACCCGCACCCGATCACCGGTTCGGTAGTGCACATGGGCGCCCCCATCGAGGTTGGCCAGGCGCACGAAATTGCGGGAGGTATCTTCCGCACGGTTGCGATAGCCACGGGCGACACCGCTGCCACTCAGGTACAACTCGCCGACTTCACCAACCGCCACCGGCCGTTGCTGCTCATCCAAAACCTGCACGCCAGTGTCCGGCAATGGCCGGCCAATCGGCACCAACGGGCCGCTGAAGTCACGGGCAATCGGATAGCACAACGCAAACGTAGTGCATTCGGTGGGGCCGTAGACATTGAAAATCTGGCACTGACTGCCGGGATTCGCCCGATACCAGGCGCGCACGGCGGCGGCGCTGATTTGTTCGCCGCCGATCAGCACTTGGCGCAGGCTGGCGAAGCAGGCGGGACATTCCGCGCTCAAGGTGTTGAACAGCGAAACGGTCATGAACAGGTTATCGACCCGCTGTTCTTCCAGCACACGGGCCAGACGTTGCGCGTCCAGCAAGTCGTGATCGGCAATTATCACGCAGCAACCACCGTTGAGCAGCGGCGCCCACAGTTCAAAGCTGCACGCATCGAAGGCCGGATTCGACAGGCAGGCAAAACGGTCCTTCGGGCGAATCTCGATATAGCCTTCGGTTTGCGTCAGGCGCAGCAAGCCCCGCTCGCCGACTTCCACGGCTTTCGGGGTGCCGGTGGTGCCCGAGGTGTAGAACAGGAAACTCACCTCGGCAAACGTGTCGGCCAAGGGTTGTGGCGGGTGGTCCGGGTGATCCAGCAGCGCCTCGACATTCGCCTGCCAAAGCGCGGTTGCCGGGGTCCACTCTTCATCCAGAGTGATCAGCCCTACGCAGCCGGCGTCGGCAAGCATCAAGTCCCGGCGTTTCAAAGGGCTGGCACGGTCCAGCGGCACCACCACCGCGCCGACTTTCAGCGCGCCGAGTATCGCCGCGAGCCACTGCCAGCAACGCGGCATGCACAGCGCCACTGACTGGCCCGGTTGCACGCCCCGGGCCTGTAAACCCCGGGCAATGCGCTCGCTGGCGCTGGCCAGTTCGCTGTAGGTCAGGCGTACCTGCTGATCGATGACCGCCAGGGCTTGGGGATCGCGCCGCACTTGTCCGGCAAATTGTGCGAGCAACGTCAGCATCTGTGGATTCATCATTTCGCCTCCTGCGCGTCGAAGCGTTGCAGCTCCTGCTTGAGGGTCTGCGAGACCCGGTGCACTTCAGCGGTTTCGAGCATGTCCCAGTGACCGCCGTTCACCAGTTTCGCCAGGAAGCCCTCGCCGGCACGCCGACGCCAGAAGCCCCGCAGCTCATGCAACTGCTGGCGACTGAAACCTTCCCGGGCCTGGATCAGCACCACGCGACCGGCGCGGGGCGCGCATTCGTAGCCGGCCATGGCCAGACGGTTGTGGTTGTAGAGATGGAAATAACGCTCGACTTGCGCATCTTCGATGCCGGGGTACATACCATTGAAGCGCACCAGTTTGTCGCGGAACTCGGCCATATCGACGGTGCCGATCTGTTGCCGGAAACCCGGATCATCCGAGCCTTGGGTATCGAGCAACACCACGGTCACTTCGCGATGTCCGGCTGCTGTCAGGCGCCGGGCCATTTCGTAAGCCACCAGGCCACCGAAGGACAGCCCGGTGAGCACCAGCGGTTGCGTAATCAAGGGTTCGATCAGGCGCAAATAGGCCTCAGCCATGGCTTCGACCGTCGGCTCGGTGGCCTCCCCCGGATTCAGCCCCGGTGATTGCACGCCGTACACACCAACCTCCTCCGGCAGCACTTTGGCCAAGGACAAATAGCAAAACGCGGTGCCGCCCGCCGGGTGAATGCACACCACATTGCGCTGGCCCGCACCACGACGGAATTCGATCAGATTGCTCTGCACCGCCGCCGGACTGGCACCAGCGCGCAACCAACCGCCGAGGGCTTCGATGGTCGGGTAGCCGAGCACCACGCGCACCGGCACTTCGACGGCGAACGCCTGGCCGATCTGGTGGGCCATTTTGATCGCCGCAATGGACGTCCCGCCGACGTTGAAAAAGTTGTCGCGGATGCCGATCTGGGTCGCCAGCAACAAGCCTTTCCAGATTTGGTACAGGGTCAATTCAATGTGATCGCGCGGACTGCTGAGGTTGACCTGACGGTTGGCCAGGTCTTGATCGGCGAGGGTCGTCAGGGCCACGCGATCGATTTTGCCATTGGCGGTCAACGGCAGTGTGTCGAGCCACAGATAAGCGCTCGGCAACACCGCACTCGGCAACGTCGCCGCCAGGTGCGCGTGCACCGTCGCCTCGTCCGGGGTTTCCATCACCGCACAACAAGCCACCAGCCGCTGGTTCTGCGCCGTATCGCCGACCATCAGCACCACGGCGGCGCGGATGTCGGCGAAGGCTTCCAGCCGCGCCTCGATCTCGCCCAGTTCCAGACGCACGCCGCGCAACTTGACCTGGAAGTCGTTGCGACCGAGGAATTCCAGCTGGCCATCCGGGCGATAACGCGCCAGATCGCCGCTGCGATAGAGCCGGTCACCCGGCACGAACGGGTTATCGATAAAGCGCTCGGCCGTGAGTTGCGCCAGTCCCAGATAACCGCGCGCGACACCCACACCGCCGATGTGCAATTGCCCGGTCACGCCCACCGGCACCGGCGCATCGCGCTCGTCCAGCACGTAGAAACGATTGTTGGCGATCGGCCGGCCAATCGGTACTTGCAGGGCCGGGACTTCGGCGCCGGGCTCCAGGGTCCAGACGCTATTGATCACCGTGGTTTCGGTCGGGCCATAGACGTTGTGCAAACGGGCATGCGGCAGCCGTTCCTGAAAACGCCGGGCCAAGGCTGGCGACAGCTCACCGCCGCCGCTGAAGACGTCGGTCAGCTCGGTGCACAGGCTGACCTCATCGACTTCAAGAAACAGTTGCAGCATCGCTGGCACAAACACCAGCGCCGTGACCCGCTGCTCGCGCACCACTTTCGCCATATAGCCAGGCTCCAGATGACCACCGGGACGCGCGACAACCAGGCGCCCGCCCGTGGCCAGCGGCCAGAAGGTTTCCCAGGCCGAGGCGTCGAAACCGAAGGGAATCTTGTGCAGCATCACCCCGGTTTCGCCGCAGACCTGGGAGCACCACAGCAGCAGATTGCTCAGGCCGCGATGGGCGACCATCGCGCCCTTGGGCATCCCGGTGGTGCCCGAGGTGTAAATCACGTAGGCGAGGTGATCGGGCGTGACACCGACGCTGCGCGGGTCGGGGTTGTCCGGCGACAGACCGGCCCAAAGCGCGGCGTCGGCCTTGAGGTCGAGCACCGGCGCTTCCCAGGTTGAACCTTGCTGGGCCTGGCGCAATATCGCGTGCGCCGGGCCGAGGGTCAGCAGCACCGCCGGGGTGCTGTCGCTGAGCATGTGGCTCAGGCGCCCGACCGGGTAATTCGGGTCCAGCGGCACATACGCGCCGCCGGCCTTGAGCACCGCCAGCAACGCCACCGGCAATTCGAGCGAACGCTCGACACACACCGCCACGCGCACGTCCGGGCCGACGCCGAGGCTGCGCAAATGCTGCGCCAGGCGATTGGCCTGGGCATTCAATTCGCCGTAGCTCAGGGTTTCAGCTTCGAACGCCACCGCACAGGCTTGCGGGTTGCGCGCGACCTGGGCTTCGAACAATCGGTGCACGCAATCGGCTGGTTGCGTCAGTGGTTCGGAACGGTTCCAGTCCACCAGGATTTGCTCACGCTCGGCCTCGGCCAACAGCGACAACGCGCTAATCGGCTGCTTGGGGTCTCGGGCGATGTGTTCGAGCAACTGCCGGTAATGACCGCTCAGGCGTTCGATGGTCGCTACGTCGAACAGGTCGGTGTTGTACTCCACCAACAGGTTCAGACGCCCTTCTCGTTCAACCCATTCAAACGCCAGGTCGAACTTGGCCGTGGCGCTGCTGGTGCTGTAGGGCGACAGGCTCAAACCGGGCATTTCCACCGCGCCGCCGGGGGTGTTTTGCAATACCAGCATCACCTGGAATAACGGCGAATGAGCGGTATCGCGCGGCGGGTTGACGGCTTCGACCACCCGATCGAACGGCACGTCCTGATGGGCGTGAACGTCGAGCATCTGCCCGCGCACGTCACGCAGCAGTTCGGCGAAGGTTTGCTGCGGATCCAGGTGTTGGCGGACCACCAAAGTGTTGACGAAGTGCCCGATCAGCGGCTCGATTTCCGGGCTACTGCGGTTGGCGAATGGCGTGCCGATGCACAGATCCTGCTGACCGCTGTGTCGCCACAGCAACACGGCCAATGCGCCCATCAACACATTGAACAAAGTGCCCTGAGTTTGTCGGGCCAGCCCATTGAGTTCGCGCAGGGTGTTGCCGTCGAGGGATGAGCTGAACGTGGCGCCGGCATAACGTTGCACCAGTGGCCGTGGCCGGTCGGCGGGGATGGTCGAAAGTGCCGGCGCGTCGGTCAGGGTGCGCCGCCAGTACTCGAGTTGCGCGGTTAACGCATCACCACCGAGACGTTGCTGCTGCCAGCAGGCGTAGTCGGCGTATTGCACAGGCAACGGCGCGAGGCTCGACGGTTCGCCGCGCAGATAGTCGCCGTACAGGGTGGCGATTTCGTGCAGGATCACGCCCATTGACCAGCCATCGGCGACGATGTGGTGCACGCTGTACAGCCACAGATATTCATCGTCGGCCAGGCGCAGTAACGCGGCTCGTAACAGTGGGCCGGTGGCCAGATCGAATGGAGCGCGGGCATCGTGATCGACTGCCATTCGGACCTGCTGCTCGCGTTCGGCGGCTGGCAGGTCGCGCAAGTCGGTCACGCCCAACACCAAACCTGTGGCGAGGGAGCTTGCTCCCGCCGGGGCGCGAAGCGGCCCCGAAGATGGGCCTGCTGCGCAGTCCAGCGGGAGCAAGCTCCCTCGCCACAGTGAGGTGTCGTCCATCGAATGGACCACTTGACGCGGTTCGCCATCCACACTGCAAAACGTGGTGCGCAGGATTTCGTGGCGCTGGATCATTTCGTTCAGTGCGCGCTCCAGCAGCGGCACTTCCAGCGGCCCCTTGAGGGTCACCGCCGTGGGCACGTTGTAGAACGCGTTGCCCGGTTCCAGTTGATCGAGAAACCACAGTTGCCGCTGCGAAAACGACAGCGGCCAATCCGTTTCGCCGCCGGCCCTTGAAGGAATCGCAGCGGCGTCATGGCCACCGAGCAACGCAATCAGTTCAGGCTTGTGCAGCTTGAGCGCTTGCAACATCTCTTCTGTCAGAAACCCGCGAGGCGCCTTGCAGCGCAGCTTGTCGCCGTCCACTTCAAGGACCACGGCGTGACGCGCGAACAGCTCCAGCAATTGATAGGCGTTCATACCTCAAATTCCTCTATGTCGCTGTCGTCACTGGGCTGGTCGGGCGCAAAGGCCTCGACCGGGGCGCGGTGTTGCTCATCCGTGGTACGCAGGCCGCCGACCATCGAGTAGATCAATTGATGGCTCGGCCCGAGGTCGAACAACGTCGGCAATTGCGCCTCCTCAATCGAACCCACGCCGCACAGGCCCAGGCCTTGTTCGACGGCGGTCATGCTCAGCAATTGCGCGATGGCGCCGGTTTCGATGTGGCAGAAGTCGCGACTGCGCTCGCCATACAGCGGACGGATCGCCGCCATGTCGGCGATGAAAAACAACGAGAACGCGGCGTTTTCGTATACCGGTCGATTGACGAAATAGTCATAGGTGTCCGGGTCGAGCACCCCGCTGTCGAGGGCCAGCAACCGGTGCTCGCGCGGGTCGTAGTAATACGCGCCGCCGGGCACGCCGAGCACCCGGTCCGGCTTGACGTACAGGTACGCCTGGATCGGGTACAAACCGCCGGCCGACGGAAACTGGTATTTCACCTCGCCGTCGAGTTGACCCTGAGCAAGTGCCGCCAACAGTTCGGCAAAGGCACGGGTTTCAATCGGTTGCGCGGCGTATTGGCGCACCGAGCGGTAATCGCTGAAACGCTGTGTGAATGCTGGTGATTGCGGCAATGCCAGCGCCACGCTCGGCAACGCCTGGGCAAAGGTCCGGCGCCCACGCTGATCAGCCTTGAACTGCGCGCGCTGTTGCGGATCCTCGATGACTTCCTCGGGACTGTTCGGACGCTGCTGCGCATTGCTCACCAGTTCCTGGCGCGCCAGGCTTTGGCGGTACATGCCGATCAGGTGCAGCAACGTCGGCTGCGCCAACAGTTGCGCCACGTGCGGACGGAAACGCAGTTCGCTGGACAACGCATTACTGATGCGCACGATGTCGATCGACGTCGCGCCGAGGTTCAGCAGGTTGGCGTTGCCGGCGATGGCATCACGCTTGAGCACGCCTTGCACAATCGCCACCAGCCGTTGTTCCTGCGCGCCCTCGACTTCCAGCGCCGGGCCGGACTCCTGCTGTTGCGAAGGCTCCGGCAGGCGTTTCTTGTCGACCTTGCCGTTAGACGACAATGGCCAGGCGTCCACAAAGGTAAACGACGACGGCACCATGTACGCCGGCAGTTTGTCCGCGAGGTACTGGACGAAGTCGCTGGCCTGCAACGCCGGATCGGCCTTGAGCACATAGCCGGCCAGGCGTTTTTCGCCGAGCGTGCTGCCGAGGATTTTCACCACGGCACCTTGTACGCCGGGGTGACGATTGAGCGCGGCTTCGATCTCGCCCAACTCGATGCGATAACCCTGGACCTTGACCTGATTGTCTTCGCGACCGAGGAATTCGATGTTGCCGTCCGGCAGCAAACGTCCGAGGTCCCCGGTGCGGTACAGGCGTTCGCGGGTCAGCGGGTGCGGGAAGAAACTGCCGGCGCTGAGTTTTTCATCGCGCCAGTAACCCTGAGCCAGGCCAATGCCGCCGATATACAGCTGCCCCGCGACCCAGGTCGGGCGTATTTGCAGGGCTTCATCCAGCACGTAAAAACGCTGGTGATCGAGGGCCTTGCCGTAAGGGATGCTGCGCCACGCCGGATCAACGTGTTGTACCGGGTAGCAGATCGACCAGATAGACGCTTCGGTGGCGCCGCCGAGGCTGAACAGTTGCGCCGTCGGCTGCAAGGCCCACAGCCGTTGCGGCAAGGTCAGGGGAATCCAGTCACCGGAAAGCATCGCCACCCGCAGGCTGGCCGGCAGCGTGCCGCCCTCGCCCTCGAAGTATTCAAGCAGCATGCCGAGCAACGCCGGCACCGAGTTCCACAGGCTCACTTGATGACGTTCGATCAAGTCCCGCCAGTGCGCCGGGTCGAGGGCCAGTTGCGGCTCAAGCACCACCACCGCCGCGCCGACGGCCAGGGTGCCGAAGAAGTCATACACCGAGAGATCGAAACTCAGCGACGAAATCGCCAATACACAGTCCGCCGGGCCGACGGCAAAGCGTCGGTTGATGTCGAGCAAGGTGTTGACCGCGCCACGATGGTCGATGACCACACCTTTAGGCAGGCCAGTGGAACCGGAGGTGTAGATCACGTAGGCCAGATCGGTCGGTGCGACGTTGACCGGTTGCAGCGGCGCGTGCTCGACCATGACGTCATCGGTCACGGCGATGGCGCTGACCTGCACGGGCCACTCGATCACGCCGAGAAGCGCCGGTTGGGTCAGCACCAGGCTGACTTCGGCGCGCTCAAGAATATGCCGCACCCGCTCCGCTGGCAGCGTCGGATCAATCGGCAGGTAAGCGCCACCGGCGTAGAGAATCGCCAGGGTCGCCACCACTTGTTCCCAGCCGCGTTCCATCATCACGGCGACCAGTCGATTGGGCATCACGCCCTCAGCCTGAAGCAGCGCCCCCAGGGACCGTGCCTCCGTGCGCAATTGCCCGTAGGTGAGTTGCCGCTGCGCAGCGATCACCGCCACAGCGTCCGGCGTTGTGAGCGCCTGACGCTCGAACAACTCGTGCATCAACGGCAACGCTTCTTGAGTGTCTAGGGGTGCCGGCAAACATGCCATCGGCAGCAATTGCGGCGTGCTCGCTTCCCAGGCCGCCGGTTCCAAAAGGCGATCCAGCAACGCGTTATAGGCGATGAACATTTCTTCGATCATGCCCGCTGGAAACAGCTCATCGATGCTGTCCCAGTTGAACAGCAAGCGTCCTTCCAGCTCCAGCAAGGTGTGGTCGAGCCACACTTGCGGGGTCTGGGTGATGCTGTGCATGTGTTTGGCGTTCAACGCGTCCGCGAGGTTGAACTCCGCCAGCTCCGGCGCTGCTTCCGACAACGTGCTGTTGAACACAATCGGCATCGCCGTCTGCTGCACGCCACGGGCCTGGGACAATTCCCGCAGCACCCGCACGCCGCTGACCACCGAGTGATCGATGTCTTGCCACAACTGCGCCTGCACCGCCCGGGCCTTGTCGGTGAAACTCGCAGCTCCGGCAATGCTGACTTCCAGCAGCACCAAGGAAGTGAAGTCACCGATGATTTCATCGACGTCCGGGTGCAACGGCAAGCGATTGAACAGCGGCAAACTCAGGGTGAATCGCGGATGGCGGCTCCACAGCGCCAGCACTTCGCTGAACGCGGTCAGGAGCATCACCGAGGGCGTCACCGCAAACTGTTTGGCCACGGCTTTGAGCTGCGCCCACTGCGCCGCCGGCATGTCGCGGTCGCGGCGGGTGAAGTGCGGATTGGCAATGCTCTCCGGCTGGCGCACCAGCGGCAGGTCCGGCGCCGGCGCCAGGCTGGTGACTCGTTCGCGCCAGTAGCTCAGCGCCTGCTCGTAACGAATGCCGCTGCGCAGTTGATGTTCGGCCAGCACGTAATCGCGGAAGGTCAAGCCCGGTTCGGGCAGGATCAGATTCGGGTCAACGTAAAACGCCATCAGCTCGCGGGCAAGAATCTGTGTGCTCGCCGCGTCGACGATCAACGCATCGAGGCTGATATGCAGATGGGTGATGCCGTCATCGAGCAACGACAGGCTGAACTCGAACAGCGGCCAGCGACTGGCGTCCAGCACTTGGTGGGACTGGCGCTCGCGGGTGGCTTGCAGCGTCTGTTGCGCGACGTCGGCAGGCACGCCGCGCAAGTCACTGCGGGGCATGCAGTAGGTCGGCACCTGCTCCAACACCTGTTGCGTGCCGTCGCTGAGAAACACCACGCGCAGCATGTCGTGGCGCTGGATCATGCGATTCAACGCCTGCTCGAAACGCGCGGCGTCGAAATCCGGAATGCGCAGTTCTTCGTAGCCGTGGGCACTGACCCCGCCGAGGCTGACGGTGGCTTCGCGACCAAACCAGTAGGCTTGCTGGATATCGGTCAGCGGGAACGGCTCATGTCGAGCATCGCGATCCGCCTCGATCTCCAGGAAGGCCGGGACGATTTGCGTGTCATCGCTGCGCCCGGCCTGCACTTGCGCCGCCAGATCCATCAGCACCGGAGTCTTGAACAGACTGCTCAAGGACAACTGCGCACCCATGCGCTGGTTGATCGCGTAGATCATCCGGGTCGCCAGCAGCGAGTGGCCGCCGAGTTCGAAGAAGTTATCGTGAATCCCGACCCGCTCGCACTTGAGCACTTCGGCCCAGATATCGGCCATCCGCTGCTCGGTGTCGTCGCGCGGCGCGACGTAAGTGGCCCCGGCGTTGCGTTCCGGCGCAGGCAATGCCTGGCGGTCGAGCTTGCCGTTGCGGGTCAACGGCAACTGCGCCATCGACACCCAAGCGGAGGGAATCATGTGCTCCGGCAGGTGCCGTTGCAGTTCAGCGCGCAGGGTTTCGCTGGACGCCGGGCCGACCACGTAGGCCACCAGACGCTTGTCCCCCGGCACGTCTTCACGCAGCAACACCGCCGCTTCCTGCACGCCGGGCTGCTGTTGCAACAGGCTGTCGATCTCACCGAGTTCTATACGAAAACCGCGCAACTTGACCTGCTGGTCGATGCGCCCCAGGTACTGCACGTTGCCGTCGGCCTGGAACTTCGCCAGGTCACCGCTGCGGTACATGCGCGCGCCGGGTTTGGCGCTGAACGGGTCCGGCACAAAGCGTTCGGCGGTCAGGTCCGGGCGGTTCAAGTAACCGCGAGCCAGGCACGCGCCAGCGATGTACAACTCCCCCGCAACGCCGACCGGCACCGGGTTCATATCAACGTCGAGCACGTACAGTCGCGCGTTGGCGATCGGACGGCCAATCGGCGGCGCATCCGGCCAGTGTTCGGCGTCGCTGCACGACAGGCTGAACTGGCTGACCACATGGGTTTCGGTCGGGCCGTACTGGTTATGCAACTGCGCGCCACCGAGGCCGCGCACAAAGTCGCGCAGTTCATCGTTGATTTGCAGGGCTTCGCCCGCCGTGACGATTTCGCAGCCACCGGCCGGCATCGGCGCGTCGGCCTCGGTCAGTCCGGCGAGTTGCTGCAACACGGCAAACGGCAGGAACGCCCGCTGCACGCCTTCGGCCACCAGGGTCGGACGCAGCGCGGCGAGGTCCTTGCGGCTGTCTTCGGTCATCAGCAACAGGCTGCCGCCGGAACACAAAGTGCTGCAGATTTCCTGGAACGACACGTCGAAATTCAGCGAGGCGAATTGCAGGACCCGGCCCGGTGCTTGCGCTTGATCAAGCTGCCAGGCGATCAGGTTATCCAGCGCGCGGCGGTTGTGCGCCACGCCTTTTGGGCGCCCGGTGGAGCCGGAGGTGTAAAGCACATAGCCCAGATTGTCGGGGCTGACGGCCACTCGTGGATCGGTGTCCGGACAGTGCGCCCAGCGCTGCGCATCGGTGTCCAGACAGCAGGCATTTGTGTCCGTGGGCAGAGCGTCGCGCAATGCCGATTGAGTCAACAGCAAAGTCGGCGCCGCGTCGCTGAACATGAAAGCCAGACGCTCACTCGGGTACGCCGGGTCGAACGGCACATACGCCGCGCCGGCCTTGAGGATCGCCAGCAGGCCGATGACCATTTCCGGCGAACGTTCCAGGCACAGACCGACCCGGTGCTCGGGACGCACGCCTTGTTCGATCAGGTAATGCGCGAGGCGATTGGCGGCCTGATTAAGTGCGCCATAACTCAGTTGCCGGTCATTCGCGAGCAACGCCACTGCCTGTGGTGTTTGCCGGGCAATGGCTTCAAACCGCGCCACACAATCGGGCATGGCCGAGGTGTCGCGCTCGGTGCGGTTCCAGTCGTGGACGATCTGTTGATGCTGTTCTTCGCTGAGCAAATCAACCGTGGTCAACGGCTGCTCGGGGTTCTCGACCATCTGGGTCAACACCCGGCGCAGGTACTCGCCGAATTGCGCCACCGTGGCCGGTTCGAACAGGCCCGAGGCGTATTCCAGACCGCCGACAATCTGCCCGTCACGCTCGTGCAGCGCCAGTTGCAGATCGAACTTGGCCACATGATGGCTGCTCTCGACCGGGCTGACCTCAAGCCCCGACAACACCAGATCCGAATCCTGATCCTGCTCCCAGGCAAACAGCACCTGGAACAGCGGACTGTGGGCCAGGCTGCGAGGCGGGTTGAGCAATTCGACGACCTGCTCGAACGGCAGGTCCTGATGTTCCTGAGCACCCAGCGCGACGCCGCGTGCCTGTTGCAGCCATTGCGCTACTGACGGCGAACCCGAGCGGGTCATGCGCAGTGCCAGGGTGTTGACGAAGAAACCGATCAGCCCTTCCAGTTCCTGCTGGGTACGGTTGGCCGCCGGCACACCGATCACCACATCGGTTTGCCCGGACAGGCGCGACAGCACCAGCGACCACGCCGCGAGCAAGGTCATGAACAGCGTGGTGCCCTGTTGCATGCACAAAGTTTTCAACTGCGCGGTCAACGTCGGGTCGAACACCAGCGGCACAAAACCGCCGAGGTAATCCTGCACCGGCGGACGTTTGTGATCGGCCGGCAGTTCCAGCAATACCGGCGCGCCGCTGAGGGTGTCGCGCCAGTAGCGGCTCTGCTCGGCCAGCACCTCGCCGGTCAGCCACTGGCGTTGCCACACCGCGTAATCCACATACTGCACGGGCAGTGGCGGCAACGGATTGTCGCGGTCCTGAATGGCGGCTTCGTACAGCAAGCCCAACTCGCGGGTGAGCACGCCCATCGACCAGCCATCGGAGATGATGTGGTGCTGGGTCAGCAGCAACACATGCTCGTCCTCCGCCAGCCGCACCAGACTGACGCGCATCAGCGGTCCACGGCTCAGGTCGAACGGTTTCGCGCCCTCTTCGTCGATCAATTGCGTGAGAAGCGCTTCGGGTTGGCCTTGCAGGTCAACCACCGACAGCTTGATGAACTGCCAAAGCGACGCGACCAGTTGCCGCCCTTCCCCTTCAACCGCGATGAATGTGGTGCGCAGCGCTTCATGCCGCGCCACCAATTGATTGAAGGCGCGTTCCAGGGCTGCGATTTGCAATGGGCCGCGCAAGCGCAGGTTCAACGGCATGTGATACGCCGCGTTGCCACCCTGCATTTGTGCGAGAAACCACAGGCGCTGCTGGGCAGACGACAACGTTTGCGCGCCCGACCGTTCAACAGCCGCTATCGCGACGCGAGCCTTGTCCTGGTTGAGTTTCAGGCGTTCGGCGAACTGTTCCAGCACGGGCGCGGCAAACAGCGCCGAAGGGGCCACTTCCAGACCGAGTTGCTGGCGAACCTGAGCCAATACGCGCATCACCAACAACGAGTGACCGCCGAGGGCGAAGAATTGATCCTGACGCCCGACCCGCTCGACGCCGAGCACTTCGGCCCAGATGTTGGCGAGCGCGATTTCCAGTGGACCTTGCGGCGGCTGATAGTCGCGCTGATCGAAGGCCTCGGCATCCGGCATCGGCAATGCGGTGCGATCCAGTTTGCCGTTGGCGGTCAGCGGCAGCGCATCCAGGCGCACGTATGCGGTGGGCACCATGTAATCCGGCAGGCTGACTTGGAGTTGCTTGCGCAGCGAACGCGGACTCAGCGCCGCGCCTTGGCTTTCGCAGTAATAAGCGACCAGTCGCGATTCGCCGAGGGTGTCCTGGCGCAACAGCACCAGGCTTTCGCGGACCCCGGCGATGTCCGCCAGACGCGCCTCGATTTCCCCCAGTTCCAGACGCAAGCCACGCAGCTTGGCCTGGAAGTCGTTGCGGCCGAGGAATTCCAGATTGCCGTCCGCCCGATAACGCGCCAAGTCGCCGCTGCGATACAAGCGCTCGCCAGACACAAATGGGCTGTCGATAAAACGCTCGGCGCTTAGTTGTGGCAGGTTCAGGTAACCCCGGGCAACGCCGACGCCACCGATATGCAATTCGCCCGCGACACCCACGGGCACAGGTGCGCCCAAGGCATCCAGCAGGTAAATTCGCGTGTTGGCCAGCGCTCGCCCGATCGGCAACACACCGTCGGCCACGCTGTCGGTGTTGAATTCAAAACAGGTGCTGTCGATGCTCGCTTCGGTGACGCCATAGGCCTGGACGATTTGCACGTGATCGCCACACAACCGGCGCAATTGCCGGGCGCTGTGGGCGGTCCAGATGTCTGAGCCGCAGACCACGGTGTGCATGAACGACAGGTCGTGAGCGCTTTCTTCGACCCAGGCCAGCAACGGGTTGAGCACCGCCGGCACGAAGTCGGCGAAACCGATGCGCGCCCCGCTCAGCAGGCGATACAGCGCTGGTGGGTCCATCAAGGTTTCACGCGGGCACAGCACCAGCGTGCCGCCGAAACCCAGCGCACGGATCAGGTCGGCGCTGAACACGTCGAAGGAAAAACCGGCCATTTGCAGGTGATTGAGGGGCTCGCCCAAGGCGTAGAGTTTTTCCCACGCGGCGCTGACGGCGATCAGCCCACGGTGTTCGACCATCACGCCTTTCGGGGTGCCGGTGGAGCCTGAGGTGTAGATCACGTAGGCCAGGTGCCGAGGCGTTAGCCCGATAGCGAGGGGATCAGGATTGTTCGGTGACTGCGACGCCCATGGGCGGGTGTCGGTGATGTCCAGCACGGTCGAATGCTCAAGGGCCGCAGCGGACGGACCGTGGGTCAGCACCACGACGGGCGCACTGTCGGCGAGCATGTGCACCAGCCGCGCGGATGGATAAGTCGGGTCGAGCGGCACATACGCTCCGCCGGCCTTGAGCACCGCCAGTACGCCGACCAGCATGTCCAGCGAGCGCTCCAGGCACAACCCGACGCGCACGTCCGGGCCGACACCGAGGCTGCGCAGGTGATGGGCCAGGCGGTTGGCGCGGGTGTTCAGTTCGCCGTAGCTCAGCGCCTCGTCGTTCAATCGGGCGGCGATGGCGTCGGGGTTGCGCAGGACTTGGGCTTCGAACAAACCGTGTATGTATTGGTTGGCGTCGAACGGTTGCTCTGCGCTGTTCCAGTCGTGCAGAAGTTGTTGGCGTTCGGCGGCGTCGAGCATTTCCAGCGCCATCACCGAACATGCGGGTTGCGCGATCATTTGCTGCAGAACCGTGTTCAGGTATCCGGCAAAACGCTCGATGGTCGCGGCGTCGAATAACGCCGCGGCGTAATGCAGATGGCCGCTGATGCGCCCTTCCGATTCGGCCAGCACCAGCGTCAGGTCGAATCCGGCAGGCAGTGATTCAGAGTGATTCCAGGCGAACAGCACCTGGATCAGCGGATGATAAGCGGGGCTGTGTTCGGAGTTGAGTTGCGCGAGCAATTGTTCGAACGGCAGGTCCTGATGTTCCTCGGCGCCAAGCAGCACAGCGCGGGTGTGATCGAGCAATTGGCTCGTGGACGGAGCCTCGATCAGGGAAAGACGCAGTGGCAGCGTGTTGCCGAGATCTCCCGTGCGCGCGCCGATCATCACCTTGTGCTGACCGGACAATCTCGCCAGTACCACCGCCCAACCCGCGAGCAACGTCATGAACAGAGAGTTGCCGTGACGCCTACCTAACGCCTTGAGCCCTTCGCTCAACGGCGCATCCAGCACCAGCGCATGCGAAGCGGTTTGATCGCCCTGCACCGCCGGCCGTGGCCGGTCAGTGGGCAACTCCAGCAACGTCGGGGCATCGGCCAGCCGTTCACGCCAGTAAGCGAGCGCCGCAGTGTCGGATGGATTTTCGGGTAAAGCGTTGGGCTGCGCGGAGGTCGTCCCACGCAAGGAAGATTTGTCGAACATCAGGCTACCGTCCATGACTACATTATTTTTGTGTGTTTGGCTGGGACGTTCATCACCCGCCAGTCAGGCCCGACAGTGTGTGCCGGGTCGGTCGTGCGAAATCAGGGGGATGGTGCGGCGCGTGCCCGGGGACTCACGTCATGAGCGGACGCAGTGGCGCACAAGGGGTTGCGGGGGATTTGGCTGGCGAACAGCGCTGCAAGGCGTGAATCGCAAACAGCAAGGGAACTGACGGGGACATTGGCGACTTCGGTCGTCCTGCCCACTACACCGACGAATGCATACCGCTTGACCACTTGAAACCTCACCTTTCGTTTGAGGGTCAACGACGGGGAACGGCCTGCGCAGGGGTGACAGCGCTAGGGTGGACCCGATCGGCTGCGATTGCCGGGTCTGTGGACACATGGCAATCCTTTGGCGCCAGGCTTTTGGCCTGGTGCGCCGCCGGATAATAACCATGGATTTTGGCGGTGAAGCAAACAAAAAGTTACAAAAGTGAAAAATATCTTTCAGATTTTTCCTTCATTCCTGCAGGCTCATCTGACGGAAAGCGCCGCCGTAAAGCCTTCGAGCGGCGCTTGGATGAGGTCAGGCTCCGGCCTCAATTTGGATCCAGCAACCCGCCGCTCCAATGCCGCGATTCCCGGCTGCCAGTGAACTTGGCGACGACCATGCCTTGCGACACCAGCCGATCCCGGTAGCGCGTGACCATTCGCCCGGCCTGTTCGGCGTACAACACCACTTCGGAAGCAGGGTCGCCGGGGCGCTGGAGGATCCGCGCAAAGCGCTGCCCTGCCTCGACGACATCCCCCAGTTCCTTTTCGAAAATCAACACTCCAGGCTGTGGCGCGAGGTGAGTTTCCATGTGGCTCATCTGCATGGTTTCGACGGGCCAGTCACCGGTTGTCACGGCCTCATCGATGGCACCGATCGCGCACAGCCACGCGTACAAGCCCTGCGCATCTTGTTCGGCGAAGTGATCGCTGACGTCGCCCTGCCCGCGCAACTCCAGGGTCGCGGCCATTTTCTGCTCGGTGACGCCCTCGCGCAGCCACGGCGCAATGATCGTTTCTTCGAAAGAACCGTCGCCGCCGTCATCCCAGATAATCGCCACCTCCATTTTCATCGCCACGGCCAGTTCACGACCTCGGGGCCAGAAAC